>NZ_CP007014.1:4197500-4497500 GCF_000452705.1 Pseudomonas syringae CC1557 | reverse complement strand
CGACGGTGGCGGAAGGTTCGATGATCAAAGGTTCGCTCATGACTGCTCCATTTGTGTGCGCTGGCACTTTTCAAGCGCATTATTAAGGTGCGCCGCTAGATTAAAAGTGAACGAAGATGTCGCAAGACTACAAGTTTTTGGCTTGACCTGTCGCTAATTCAACATAGCCAGCATGCTGGTACGGGCTTTGCTACAGCAGCACTGGAGTCCAGGCGCGCTCATCGTTCGGTAACACTATAAGGCTATTACTTGTAGCGATCGAAAAGCGGCCCGGGAGTTCCTGCGTCAGGATTCGCGGCACGGTTCGACCCGTCCCTCTCTGGTTCGGGAAATCATGAGGTTTCAGTCCAGGGGACCGATTCTGAATGACGAAGAGCAATGGCAGGGCGCTCCTGCCGGTGACTCGATATTCATATTCGGTACCGCATGACCCAAAAATAAGCCAGCACGGGTCACAAACGCCTCACAAAGGTGCGATGGGACTGAGGCTTCCACACAACAAAGAGCAAAATGGAGTTTTTGAATGAAGATGTTGAAATCCACCCTTGCTGTTGTCACGGCGCTCGCCGCCTTCGGTGTGGCCGGGGCTGCAAACGCAGGCGCCACCCTTGACGCAATCCAGAAGAAAGGCTTTGTACAGTGCGGCGTCAGCGATGGCCTGCCAGGTTTTTCCGTTCCGGACTCTACCGGCAAGATCACTGGTATTGACGCTGATGTCTGCCGTGCCGTAGCGGCCGCCGTATTCGGTGACGCTACCAAGGTCAAGTTCAGCCAGTTGAACGCCAAGGAGCGCTTCACGGCTCTGCAATCCGGCGAAATCGACATTCTTTCGCGTAACACCACCTGGACCAGCTCCCGTGATGCGGGCATGGGTCTGGTGTTCACCGGCGTGACCTACTACGACGGTATCGGCTTCCTGGTGAACAACAAACTGGGCGTCAAAAGCGCCAAGGAACTGGACGGTGCGACCATCTGCATCCAGGCCGGTACCACCACCGAGCTGAACGTCTCCGACTACTTCCGCTCGAACAACCTGAAATACACGCCGATCACCTTTGACACCTCCGACGAAAGCGCCAAGTCGCTGGAAGGCGGCCGTTGCGACGTGCTGACTTCCGACCAGTCGCAGCTCTACGCACAGCGCAGCAAGCTGGCCAAGCCGGACGATTACGTCGTTCTGCCGGAAGTGATTTCCAAGGAGCCGCTGGGCCCTGTCGTGCGTAAAGGCGACGAAGAGTGGTTCTCGATTGTTCGCTGGACCCTGTTCGCCATGCTCAACGCCGAGGAAGCCAAGATCACTTCCAAGAACGTCGAAGCTGAAGCCAAGTCGACCAAGAACCCTGACGTAGCCCGTATGCTGGGTGCCGACGGTACTTACGGCAAGGACCTGAAACTGCCGAAGGACTGGGTCGTACAGATCGTCAAGCAAGTCGGTAACTACGGCGAAGTGTTCGAACGCAACCTGGGCGAAAACACCCCGCTGAAAATCAAGCGTGGCCAAAACGCTCTGTGGAATGCCGGTGGCATTCAGTACGCTCCACCTATTCGTTGATTGACCCGGCGCCCGGCAGGCTTTTCAGCCTGTCGGGCGTTGTTCTGTTGGATTTTTCCTGGGGCCTTTCATGGAAAAGCAAATCGTCGCACCCAAGCAAAAGCTCACGCTGAGCGATCCGAAAGTGCGCGCGTGGTTATTTCAGATCATCACCGTCGTGGCGGTGATCTCGTTGGGCTGGTTCATCTTCGACAACACCCAGACCAATCTGCAACACCGTGGTATCACCTCGGGTTTCGGTTTTCTTGAGAACAGTGCCGGTTTCGGTATTGCTCAGCACCTGATCGACTACAGCGAATCGGACACTTATGCCCGTGTGTTCGTCATCGGCTTGCTGAATACCTTGCTGGTGTCGGTTATCGGTATTGTTCTGGCGACCTTGCTGGGCTTTGTCATTGGCGTCGCTCGCCTGTCTCCGAACTGGATGATCAGCAAGCTGGCGACCGTTTATGTCGAGGTCTTCCGCAACATTCCGCCACTGCTGCAAATTCTGTTCTGGTACACCGCTGTATTCCTGACGCTGCCCGGTCCGCGTCAGGCGCATGGCTATCTGGACATGTTCTTCGTCAGCAGCCGCGGGCTCAATATGCCCAGAGCCTTGCCTGCCGACGGTGCCTGGGCGTTCCTGATCAGCATCGTTGTCGCGGTGATCGCGATCGTGATGATGGTGCGCTGGGCCAACAAGCGTTTCGAGGCCACCGGCCAGCCGTTCCACAAGTTCTGGGTCGGCCTGGCATTGTTGTTGGTGATTCCAGGCCTGAGCATGCTGATTTTCGGCAGCCCGGTGCATTGGGAGCTGCCGCAGCTCAAAGGTTTCAACTTTTCAGGTGGCTGGGTACTGATCCCCGAGCTGATTTCCCTGACCCTGGCACTGACCATCTACACCGCAGCATTCATTGCTGAAATCGTGCGTTCGGGCATCAAGTCCGTCAGCCACGGTCAGACCGAGGCGGCCCGCTCTCTGGGTCTTCGTCCAGGGCCGACGCTGCGCAAGGTCATCATTCCGCAGGCTTTGCGAGTGATCATCCCGCCGTTGACCAGTCAGTTCCTGAACCTGGCGAAGAACTCGTCGCTGGCAGCCGCCATCGGTTACCCGGAAATGGTTTCACTGTTTGCCGGTACGGTACTCAACCAGACCGGGCAGGCGATTGAAGTCATTGCCATCACCATGAGTGTGTACCTGGCGATCAGTATCAGCATCTCCATGCTGATGAACTGGTACAACAAGCGCATTGCGCTGATCGAGCGGTGAGGAAAAGCGCATGACAACTCATACTTTCAAACCTGATATGCCACCACCGGGCAAAGTGTTCGGCCCAGTGGCGTGGATGCGGCAGAACCTGTTTTCCAGCTGGATCAACACCCTGCTGACGCTGTTCTCGCTGTATCTGATCTATCTGGTCGTGCCACCGATTCTCAGTTGGGCCCTGCTGGACGCCAACTGGATCGGCACGACCAAGGAAGACTGCACCAAGGCGGGCGCCTGCTGGGTGTTCATCGAGCAGCGTTTCGGTCAGTTCATGTACGGCTACTTTCCCAATGAGCTGCGCTGGAGGGTCGATCTGACCGCAATCCTGGCGATTGTCGGTGCTGCGCCGCTGTTCATCTCGAAGTTTCCGCGCAAGGCTGTTTACGGCATCTGCTTCCTGGTGATCTACCCGGTTGTCGCGTTCTATTTGCTGCATGGCGGCGCGTTCGGTCTGACCAACGTACCAACCAGCCAGTGGGGCGGTCTGATGCTGACCCTGGTGATTGCCACCGTGGGTATCGTCGGGGCCTTGCCATTGGGTATCCTGCTGGCGCTCGGTCGTCGTTCCAACATGCCCGCTGTGCGTGTGGTGTGTGTGACGTTCATCGAGTTCTGGCGCGGCGTGCCATTGATCACTGTGCTGTTCATGTCTTCAGTGATGCTGCCGCTGTTCATGCCTGAAGGCATGAACTTCGACAAACTGCTGCGGGCGCTGATCGGCGTCATCCTGTTCCAGTCGGCGTACATTGCCGAAGTGGTGCGCGGTGGCATGCAGGCCATCCCTAAAGGTCAGTACGAAGCGGCCTCGGCGATGGGCCTCGGCTACTGGCGCAGCATGGGTCTGGTGATTCTGCCGCAGGCGTTGAAGATGGTCATTCCCGGCATCGTCAACACGTTCATTGCCTTGTTCAAAGACACCAGCCTGGTGATCATTATCGGCCTGTTCGACCTGCTCAACAGCGTCAAACAAGCCACCGCCGACCCGGCATGGCTGGGTATGGCCACCGAAGGCTACGTCTTCGCGGCCCTGGTGTTCTGGATCTTCTGTTTCGGTATGTCCCGCTATTCCATGCATTTGGAACATAAGCTGGACACAGGCCACAAGCGTTAGGAGTTTTGTGATGAGTGAAGTTATCAATAAGCCCCTGGGCGCTGAAGGCATGATCCGCATGGAGGGCGTCCATAAGTGGTACGGCCAGTTCCATGTGCTCAAGGACATCAACCTGAACGTGCGTCAGGGCGAGCGTATCGTGCTGTGCGGCCCGTCGGGCTCGGGCAAGTCCACCACCATTCGCTGCCTCAACCGTCTGGAAGAGCATCAGCAAGGCCGCATCGTTGTCGATGGCACCGAGCTGACTTCCGACCTGAAGCAGATCGAAACCATCCGCCGTGAAGTCGGCATGGTGTTTCAGCACTTCAATCTGTTCCCGCACCTGACCATCCTGCAGAACTGCACGCTGGCACCGATGTGGGTGCGCAAGATGCCGAAGAAGAAGGCTGAAGAAATCGCCATGCACTATCTGGAGCGTGTGCGTATTCCGGAGCAGGCCCACAAGTTTCCGGGCCAGCTTTCCGGCGGTCAGCAGCAGCGTGTAGCGATTGCCCGTGCCTTGTGCATGAAGCCGAAAATCATGCTGTTCGACGAGCCGACCTCGGCACTCGACCCGGAAATGGTGAAAGAGGTTCTGGACACCATGGTCGGTCTGGCAGAAGAGGGCATGACCATGCTTTGCGTGACCCACGAAATGGGCTTTGCCCGCACCGTGGCCAACCGCGTGATCTTCATGGATAAAGGCGAAATCGTCGAACAGGCTGCGCCGAACGACTTCTTCGACAATCCGCAGAGTGACCGTACCAAGCTGTTCCTCAGCCAGATCATTCACTGAGTCAGTAGTTGCTGCACAAGAAAACCGGGCCAGGCGCCCGGTTTTTTTACGCCTTATCTCGCCGTTCTTCCGGTATGCAATTTCAGCTGAACCTTGTATTCAAGATGATTCTCCAACAGGATACCGCCCCCCTGAAACGGGTCGACATACCTGATTACCGAGAAACCGATGACTGCCAAGGCTCAAACCAGCCCCCAAGCGAATTCTGCTCAAGCCCATCCTGTTCTGAAACGCCCCTGGCTTTTGCTGCTGGGTCTGGTGCTGGTCGCGCTCAATCTGCGTCCCGCGTTGTCCAGCATTGCGCCGCTGCTCAATGACGTGTCCGACAGCTTGGGCATGTCGGCTGCCGAAGCCGGTCTGCTGACCACCTTGCCGGTGCTGTGTCTGGGCCTGTTCGCGCCGCTGGCGCCGATGCTGGCCCGCCGCTTCGGCAGCGAGCGCGTAGTGCTGATGGCGCTCATGACCCTGGCCACAGGACTGGCGCTGCGTAGCCTGTTTGGCGAAATCGGGCTGTTCTCCGGCAGTTTGCTGGCGGGTGCGAGCATTGGCGTTGTCGGTGTATTGCTGCCAGGCATCGTCAAGCGTGATTTTCCGCACAAGGCCGGTGCAATGACGGGTGTCTACACCATGGCGCTGTGTCTGGGGGCCGCCATTGCCGCCGGTTCGGCGGTGCCGCTGAGTCAGTACTTCGATGGAAGCTGGCAGATTGGCCTGGGTTTCTGGTTGATTCCGGCACTGATCGCCGCGCTGCTCTGGTATCCGCAGACACGTGAATTGCATGGCGCACATCGCGACGTCTATCGAGTGCGAGGCCTGCTGCGTGATCCGCTGGCCTGGCAGGTCACGTTGTACATGGGCCTGCAATCGTCGCTGTCGTACATCGTCTTCGGCTGGTTGCCATCCATCCTCATTGGCCGTGGCATGACGCCGACCGAGGCCGGACTGCTGCTGTCCGGCTCGATCATTGCGCAAGTCGTCAGCGCGTTGGCCATACCGTACCTGGCCACACGCGGCAAGGATCAGCGGCTGGCGATAATGCTGGTCATGTCGCTGACCCTGACCGGGTTGTTCGGCTGCCTGTATGCGCCGCTTGGCGGGCTGTGGGGTTGGGCGATTCTGCTGGGGATCGGGCAGGGCGGCACCTTCAGCCTGGCGCTGGCCTTGATCGTCCTGCGCTCGCGGGACTCTCACGTGGCAGCCAACCTGTCGAGCATGGCGCAGGGTTTCGGCTACACCATCGCCTCGGCCGGTCCGTTTGCGGTCGGCGTGGTCCACGACATGACTGGCAGCTGGAACGCGATTGGCTGGATCTTCGCGGTACTCGGCATCGGCGCGATGATCGCCGGCCTGTGTGCGGGTCGGGCGTTGCATGTGCAGGTGAGCAGCGAGAAGGTGTAAGGCCATCAACCTCTCGCCATTTTCCGCGGCGCCGCTTATCGTGCACGGATAATTCGCCAAGGGATGTGCACGCATGAACTACGAAGAACAAAGTCAGGCCAACAGCGCACTGATTACCCGCTTTTATGAGGCATTCGCGCAGCTGGATGCCGAGGCGATGAGCGCCTGTTATACCGATGACGTGCTGTTCAGCGACCCTGCCTTTGGTGAGTTGCGCGGCGCTCAGGTGGGTGACATGTGGCGCATGCTGACTTCCCGAGCGAAGAATTTCTCGGTGGTCTTCGATCAGGTGCGAGCCGATGACCAGGCTGGCAGTGCACATTGGGTGGCGACGTATCTGTTCAGTCAGACCGGGCGCACGGTGGTCAACGATATTCAGGCTCGATTCGTGTTTCGTGATGGCAAGATCTGCGAGCATCGTGATCATTTCGATATGTGGCGCTGGTCGCGTCAGGCTCTGGGTTTCAAGGGCCTGCTGCTTGGCTGGACGCCTTTGGTGCGCAATGCCGTCAGGGCTCAGGCGCTCAAGGGCCTGAAAACATTTTCAGAGAGCCGCCGTGCCTGAGGTCGCCAGCACCGCGAGTGTGTCGATGGACGAACAGGCGGTTGGCAAACCCTGGTTTGTCTATCTGGTGCGCGCTGCCAACGGCTCGCTGTACTGCGGCATCAGTGATGATCCGCAGCGGCGGTTCGCTGCGCACCAGAGAGGCAAGGGCGCACGCTTTTTCTGCTCCAGCCCGGCGATGGCACTGGTCTACGTTGAACAATGGACCAGCAAAGGCGAGGCGCTGCGCCACGAGCGGCTGATCAAGAAGCTCAAAAAAAGCGCCAAAGAGGCGTTGGCTGCCAGCTACGCAAAGTCATCAATACAGGAGCGTGATGCCGTCCCATCAGTTTGAGGCTGTGTGCGGGCAGGGTGCTGCGGGTTAAGCTGTGTTTTTCCCATGTGCACAGAGGCTGAACATGTCCGAGTTGATCCTTCACCACTACCCCACGTCGCTGTTTGCCGAAAAAGCCCGTCTGATGCTGGGTTTCAAAGGCCTTACATGGCGCTCGGTGACCATCCCTTCGATCATGCCCAAGCCTGACCTGACTGCATTGACCGGCGGCTATCGCCGAACGCCGGTGTTGCAGGCCGGTGCGGATATCTACTGCGATACAGCTTTGATGGCACGGCGTCTGGAGCAGGAAAAAGCCTCGCCCGCGTTCTTTCTGTCAGGTCAGGAGTTTGCGGTTGCCGGTCTGGCTGCGTGGGCCGACTCGGTGCTGTTCCTGCATGCCGTGAGCCTGGTGTTTCAGCCTGAATCGATGGCTGTGCGTTTCGCCAAAGTGCCGCCGGACGCCGCCAAGGCCTTCGTCGCCGACCGTTCCACGCTGTTCAACGGTGGCACTGCGTCGCGCCCGCCAGTCGAGCAGGTCAAACACCAATGGCCGACGCTCATGTCACGGCTGGAATTGCAGCTGTCGCGCGGTGGCGATTTCCTGTTTGGCCAACCTTCCATCGCCGACTTTTCGGTCGCCCACACGCTGTGGTTCCTGAAACAGACACCGGTGACTGCGCAGTTTGTCGATGATTATCCAAGTGTCAGCGCCTGGCTGGGACGCGTGCTGGGTTTTGGTCATGGCACCTTTACCGACCTTAGCGCGGCCGATGCCATCGAAATTGCCAGAAACGCCACGCCTGCGCCGCTGCCCGAGGAAACTTTTGTCGATCCAAACGGCTTCAAGGCGGGTGACAAGGTTGCGGTGTCTGCGGTCGACTATGGCGTCGAAGCGGTTGAAGGCGAGCTGGTATTTACCGGGCGTGAAGAACTGATCCTGCGCCGCGAGGACGATCGTGCGGGTGTCGTGCACGTACACTTCCCGAGAATGGGGTATCGGATAGAGAAGCGCTGAGCGTAATGTATCGAGAGCTGGCTGCAACAGCTCTCAGTCATTGACATCCGCCATCTGCTCGTCCCGCCACTTACTACTTTCCGCGTTCTCAAGGCTACTGCCTGCCACTGGTTTCCCTTGTTGATTCAGGCTGCGTACTTTTTGTAGCCTGTATATTTTTCAAGAGATTGCTCCGTAAGAAGAGAACTACAGCATCTTATGACATGGCCGACACTCCTGCTCTCCAGCGCACAGTCGTTCAACATTGCATAAGTAGTACCTTTGTTTGGTAACGCACGCTTGTAATTTCATGGTGTGAGCCCGGACAGAAGCGTATAGACTTCCGCACCTCTCTATATAAGCACGCTCAACCGGAAAGAGGTGCTGGCTGTATATATAAGAAGAGCAAAAATGTTAATGGATCTAACAGCCCTGTTTTCGCCGCAAAACCGTCGCTTGATTACGCTCACAACTGTTGCCCGTAACGAACAGGAACTCTTGCTGGAAAAGTTTACCGGCACTGAAGGTCTGTCCGAACTGTTCAGTTTTGAGTTGTCAATGATCAGTCGCGACGCCAGTCTGGAACTGAAGTCGCAGATCGGCCAACCCGCGCGACTGGCAATAGAGCTGACCACGGGCGAAGCGCGCTACATTAATGGCTACATCAGCATGTTCAGCCTGCAAGGCAGCGACGGTGGTCTGGCCCGCTACAGCGCCACACTCAGCCCTTGGCTGTGGATGCTTTCGCGGCGTATCGACTCGCGGATTTTCCAGGAACAGACAATCGAAGCGGTTATCCGTACCGTATTTGCAGCCTACGGCGCATTGCCCGACTTCGAGTTCCAACTCAGCCAGCCGCTCAAGACGCACAGTTACATCACGCAATACCGTGAAAGCGATCTGGCGTTTGTTCTGAGGCTGCTGGAACACGAAGGGCTTTTCTTCTATTTCGATCACAACGAAGAAAAACACACCCTGATCATTCTTGATCACTCCCGTGATCTATTGCCGCTGCCGCAACAGCCGAAAATCCGTTACCACACGGCGTCCGTTACCGAGACAGCAGACTCGATTACTGAATGGCGCAGCCATCGACGTCTGCAATCGGGGCGCATGTCCATTCAGACATTCGATTACAAGCAACCCCGTAACCCGTTGCCTGTCGGCATGCCCAGTCTCAATAAGCAGGGCAACGTCGATTCATACGAAGTGTATGACGTGCTTGATCACTACAGCCACGGCACGTTCAATGACGGTGAACGCCTGGTGCGTCAGCGCCTGGAAGCCATCGAAGTACAGGGCAAGACCTTCACCGGCAACAGCAACTGCCGCGCCATGTACCCCGGCCATACCTTTGAACTGACCCAGCATTTCGACCATGACCGCGGCGCTGTCGAAGACCGCCGTTTTCTGCTGTTATCGGTCAAGCACGAGGGCCGCAATAACTACCTGTCGGATGAAGACGCGGGCTATAAAAACGAGTTCGAGTGCATTCGCCACAAGATTCCCTATCGCCATCCGATTACCGCACCACGACCATTGGTCCACGGCCCGCTCAGTGCGATTGTGGTCGGGCCGGAAGGCGAAGAAGTGTTTACCGATGAGCTGGCGCGCATACAGGTCAGATTCCATTGGCAGCGCGGCGACAGTCTGCCGCAGGGCACCACCTGGCTAAGGGTCGCAATGCCCAGCGCGGGCAGCGGCTTCGGTCATCAGTTCATGCCGCGCATCGGCCAGGAAGTGCTGGTGACGTTTCTGGCAGGCGACATCGACCGGCCTCTGGTCACTTCGGTGCTCTACAACAACCATAACCTGCCGCCGCGCTTCAGCAAGGCCTCGGGGCTGCCGGGCAACCGCACGCTGTCGGGGATCCGCACCCAGGAACACCAAGGCAGTGGTTTCAATGAATTGCTGTTCGATGACACGCCCGGTTCGCTGCGCGCACGCATGGGCACGACCCATCAGGCCACGGCCCTCAACCTGGGCAAACTGACCGACCCGCGCACCGACGGCACCGCCCAGCCGCGTGGCAACGGCGCAGAGCTGCGTACCGATGCCGCCATTGCGCTGCGTGCCGCGCAGGGCATGTTGCTGACCACCTATGCGCGCACCGACGCAAAAGGCTCACAGCTGGATCGCGAAGAGCTGCTCAAGCTGCTGGCCGAGTGCGGCGAACTGTTCAAATCCCTTGGCGAAACCGCTGCTGCTCGCGGCGGCCAGGCGGTGGATGTTAAAGGCATAGATGCCTTGCGCCAGTCGCTCGATCAGTGGCCCGCGCCAGACGGCAACGGCCTGGGCGACCCGGTCATGGCAATGACCGCCGCCGCTGGTATCGCCAGTGCCACGCCGCGCTCGCAGGTTCACTATGCCGGCGAACATCACGACACCACCGCGCAGAACAACCTGCAATTGACCAGCGGCGCAGCCATGCACCTGCAAGCGGGCAAAGGGCTGTCGGCCTTCGCTCAGGACGCAGGCATCAGCGTCATCGCCAACCGCGGCAAGGTGCTGGTGCAGGCCCAGGAAGACGACATCGCCCTCACTGCCCAGAAAAGCCTGCACGTTTCGGCCGTTGACGGCGAAGTGCTCATCACCGCACCGACCATTCGCCTGGTCGCCGATGACGGCAGTTACATCAAGATTGGCGGCGGCGTCGAAATCGGCTCGCAAGGCAAGGTCACCGTACACGCCAGCGAACACGACTGGATCGGCCCCAAGACCGACAGCGCTGCGCTCCCCTCGTTCGGCCGCGACCCCGCCGCCCAGCAGGTCACCTTCCACTACCCCGGCCACAGCGAACAAAGCCCGCGGGCAGCGGCGGATCACTCTTATGAAATCAAACTGGAAGATGGCAGCACGGTGAAAGGACTGACGGACGCAGGCGGACTGACAGAGCGAGTGGAACGCGAAATGATGCATCAGGCACAAGTCTCTGCATTACGCAGCGGCGCACCCAAAGGAGGCGCCCAATGAACGGCGCCGATGAATACGCCGTTGCCCAAGGCAATACGCGGCTGATCCCCAACCTCAACACCACCTGCAAAATGGAAGTGCCCGCCGACCTGCCGGGCGTGGTGATCTTTCTGCACGGTGTGAATGACCCGGGGGCTTCTTATGAGTCGGTGGAGACGGGGCTGTGTCAGGGGGTGAATGAGCGGCTGGATCGGCCGGATCTGGTGGCGGGGCGGTATGGGGAAAAATACAAAGAAGCCGGAAAAGTCCCCTACGAGCAAAGGGACAGTGATCAGAAAGCCATACTTGATGATCCTGACACCTACCTTTACCGGCGCGACACAGATGATCCTAAAACCCGCAGCCTCCTTATACCTTTTTACTGGGGATACCGAGCAGCGCCGGAAGATATCAAGCGCGATGACGCCGGCGAACCGACCAGAATGCGTAATCAGTTTCAGGACATCAACGGCAACCGTCTGGATCGTCACTTTGCCAAAGGCGGTGGCTTTTTCGCCAATGCCACAAACAACCTGCAAGACATGTACGGTGAGGGTTTCAAGCCAGACTTTAAAACAGGCACTGTCGAGTTCATGAAACCGGACAATTCCTTGTATTTCGGTAAAGCGCCACCACGGCACTACTTAGTGATGGCGGCACACCGCCTGGCCATGCTGGTACGTGAAATTCGTCGCATTTCTCCCGATGAAACCATCACGATTATGGGCCACAGCCAGGGCACCCTCATAACGCTGTTGGCGCAAGCCTTGCTGATTGATGAGGGCCAACGCTGCGCAGACACAGTGATCATGGTCGACTCGCCTTATAGCGTGCTACCCAAGGCTACCCCTAAAGATCAAGACACACTCTCAACACTGATCAATATCGTTACCGGGGTTACAAAAACGCCTCATGCAAAGCCACCCTTGTCAGACCTGAGAAACGTCAAGACCTATTGCGGCCGAAGCGGCCCTAAATGGTCACCTGCTCAAGGCACCCGAAAGAATCAGGTTGGCAATCTGGTTGTTTTCCCCGAACGCGATAATCGCGGCAAGGTGTATCTTTATTTTTGCCCTGATGACACAACGGTCGCACTGGACGACGTGCAAGGCATCGGCACTTATGGCGTACCTGACGCCTTGCCGGATGGGCGAATGGCAATGATGGTGCTGCAGACAATACGTTTCTATCAGCGGATGTGGACTAAACGCCATCGCGATGGAGAGCCTGTGTTGGTGGGCAAGCCCCCCCAGCCAGAACCACTGCGTGCGGAAGGCGAGAGCCGTTACCCAGGCGGTTCCTTCTTCGTTGGACTCGCTTCTCAGGCACCAGTGTCCTCAGGACAAGAGCGCCTTATCAATGCCGAGGCATTGACCCCCCCTCATGAACCGCAAATGTTTGGCGGCGAAGCAATAAAAGGGACACCTACAACATCAGGCAAAGACAGACCTGACGACGTTGGGAAAGGCGTCGCACTAGGGAAAGACGCTGCCAAGTTTCCTTGGGTGAGAATGCCACCCGAATATGACGCCCCTAACATGTCTCGGCAGCAGGCACTCGACACATTCAACTCATTGTCCAACGACCCGGAAAAGCACACGCGTGCGGTTCGAAAAGTAAGCTCTGACACGGACTCCAGCTCTTATCATGAGCGCGAGCAAACACCAGAAGAGGCCCGCAAACGCATGCAGGATGCCCCCGATGAATGGGAAACCAACTCCTATCACTCTGGATTACTCCGCAGTCCGGAAAACCACCGGTGGGTAACTGCGATGGACATCGCTATCGGTCAGGCCAAATGCCTGGATGATCCGGCGGTGTGTGATGTTCTGGTGGCGATTGCGGATTGGAAAATGGATGAAAGAAAATTTCTCGCCACCACCCAATCCCCTGGCTGGGAGCGCCTTAGCCCAAGAGCCCAGGCATTGGTAAAGGCCGGTCATCAGTATTATAAAAAAGGTATATTTCCACCTTATGGTGTAGTGCCGCTGTCCCCCCCGCCCTTAGTAAAAGGCTCGCTGGATAAAGGAGTTGAGCAGTGAGAGTTACAGGACAAAAATCTTCGCTGCGTCCAAAACTTAAGCCCTACCTCTGGACAATCGGAATAATGCTGACTCTGTGGTTCGGCTTTGTTCTGATTGTTTACTTGAAAGCACAGGAGACCAACATGGAACTTCGTGATCTGCACTCAGTACTGCGCTTGGGTATTGCAGGGATCTTGGGTACCGCTCTGCTGGCTTACAGCGGACATTGGTGGGGAAAGGCGGTCGCTCACGAAAAAACGGAACTGGCCGCTTACAAATCCACAGTAATTACTCAGAATGCAGAGCAGCAGGCATCTCGAGAGCGGACCTATTCGCTGGAGATCCGAGGTGCAGGAGTAGGCATTTATAAAGATCATCAGTCTGAAATCTGGGATGTCATAAAAAAGAAACACAACAATTTCATCTCTGTCTTCTCACGAGATCCTATGGACTATGACCCTTCGCTGGACTCAAGAGAGATCAGCGCAGATATAAAGATAAAAGTCGCTTTCAAACATTCAGCGAGCGAATCAGTAGCGTACTGGCCAATTCCAGTGTTTGCGCTCGGCCCTCCTAACCCCTATGAAAAACCCTACAGAGCCGCAAACCTGATTAACGCCGGCCGTAATGCGGCAACCCTGGGAGTTACACTCTTCCTGTGGCAAGACGATGAGAGCACCAGCCATGCTCAGGCCATGATCGAACGACTGTTTCAGTTCTTCAATGATAATCCGAAGGTCCCACAAGCGTTGATCGTTAGTCAGGACGGCGATGTCACACGAGATATTTACCGTAAACGTGGTACCCCCGGCCTGCCAAAAAACGCCCAAGTCGTCCCCACAATATTCGAAAGCATGACAGGCATACTTGTCACCCGCTCGGATCGAGTAGACCGCTATATTCGTCCTTACGCCACCAATGAAGCAGAGGACAACCAGAATAAGGGGACGGACTTGGGCAAGCTTTGGGCTTTTTACTGGAACCGTGATAAAGCATTCGTGGACTGGTATGAAAGCGCGGAGAGCGCCAAAGGCGTTGAAACCCCCTACGCCCCCGGCACCATGTCCACAGCCTACTGGAAAGCCCAACTCCCCACCCTTTGGAAAACCATCAGCAACCGTGGTCCCGGCAATTTCGAGCCCTCCCCCTGGTTACCCATTCGCTGGGGTCAGAATCAGGTCAAAGAGTTCGATGCTGCGCCGGTGCTCGGCTACCTGCATCGTCCGATCAAGGCGCCCATGCAGGATGAAAACGGCAAGCGCCTGAAACCTGCCTTGCAAGGCAAAGCGCTGCAAGCCGCCTGGGTGCAAGCGCTGGACACCTTGCCCGACGGTCAAAAACCTGTGCGGGTGTTCTACGACAGCACGAACAACCCGGAAGCCGAAATCGCCCTGAACAACGCCCTGCATGACCTGAACAAGGACGGCCACGGTCTTGAACTGGGCAATGTCGAAGAGGGTTACGACATCGGTCGTCGTCTGGGTAACACCGGTGTCAGCGGTGCGCTGGTCGAGATCAATCTGGCGACCATCGCCAGTTACAAGGACGGTGGCGTCAGTGCTGTGGTATATGCAGGCACAGATGGCAGCCTGACCGTACAAATGGTCCGCCCGCCCGATGAGGCCCGTAAATCGAGGAACAGCCAGAACCGTGGCGCAGATCCGTTCACCTTCGGCTCGCCAACCGGCGGGGCATCTGCAAAGTGAGCTATCCGGTCTACCTGGGCGACACCACCAGCAGTGGTGGCCGAGTGGTCTCCTGCCAACTGGCAGGCACCTACACCATCAACGGCAAGCCACCGGCGGTGCTAGGCGACAAAGCCACCTGCCCGCTTCATTCGGGTGAGTTCGCCTTTATCGAAGGCCACCCCTCCCGAAAACTGAACGGCATCCCGATGGTGCTGCACGGCCATCGGCTGGCGTGCGGCTGTCAGGGTGTAGCCAGCCATGCTATGGATGTGCGGGTGTTATAGGCCTAAAATCGTTGTTGGCCGGAACAAAGCAAAGCAGCGAAGGCTGACGCTCCAGTGTCTGACCTGCACGGCGCACATGTATGTGCTTCACGCATTACTCTGGTTTTCGTCCTACTTCAACGCCGCCAATATCTCATCCGGGGCGAAACCCCGGATCAGGGTGCCGTTGACATCGATCAGCGGGATGCCTCTACCGCCCAGTGCCTCATAAGCCTTGCGGCCTTGTTCGGACTTCTCGATGTCGAACTCCTGATACGCAATCCCCTTGCTGTCCAGAAAACGCCGGGTCTGTTTGCAGTAGCCGCACCAGTCAGTGGAGTACATCACTACTTTTGCCTGGCTGTAGCTTTGTACGACGTCTGCAGGGGGAGGACTGACGAAATGCTCGATTCTGCCCCAGTTCTGGTAAATGACCACGACCAGCATGATCAGGGCAAACTTCTTGAGGGTGCGCATCAGCATGCGGGTTACCGTCGCTTCAACTGGTCTGTCAGTTGGGTTGGCAGCCCTTTGATGATCAAGGTGCCTGCCGTCTCGTCGTATTCGATCTTGTCGCCCAGCAGATGGGCTTCAAAGCTGATCGACAGACCTTCAGCGCGACCGGTGAAGCGGCGAAACTGATTGAGGGTGCGCTTATCCGCCGGGATTTCCGGGGACAGGCCGTAGTCCTTGTTGCGGATGTGATCGTAGAACGCGCGCGGGCGCTCTTCGTCGATCAGTTCGGACAGCTCTTCGAGGCCCATCGGTTCGCCCATCTTGCTCTGGCTGCTGGCGTAGTCGACCAGTGTCTTGGTCTTCTCGCGCGCCGAATCCTCTGGCAGGTCTTCGCTTTCGACGAAGTCACTGAACGCCTTGAGCAGGGTGCGGGTTTCGCCCGGGCCGTCCACGCCTTCCTGGCAGCCGATGAAGTCGCGGAAGTACTCCGAGACCTTCTTGCCATTCTTGCCTTTGATGAACGAGATGTACTGCTTGGACTGCTTGTTGTTTTGCCACTCGGAAATATTGATTCGGGCTGCAAGGTGCAGTTGGCCGAGATCCAGGTGCCGGGATGGGGTCACGTCCAGTTCGGCATTCACTGCCACGCCTTCGCTGTGGTGCAGCAGGGCGATGGCCAGGTAGTCGGTCATGCCTTGCTGGTAATGGGCAAACAGAACGTGTCCGCCCACTGACAGATTGGATTCTTCCATAAGCTTCTGCAGGTGCTCGACGGCCACTCGCGAGAACGCTGTGAAGTCGCTGCCGCCGTCGATGTATTCTTTCAGCCAGCCGCTGAAAGGATGCGCGCCAGACTCGGGATGGAACAGGCCCCATGCCTTGCCCTGTTTGGCGTTATAACTTTCATTGAGGTCAGCCAGCATGTTTTCGATTGCCTGGGATTCGGCGAGTTCAGAGTCGCGGGCATGGAGAACAGCGGGCGTACCGTCGGGTTTCTTCTCGATCAGGTGGACAATGCAATGGCGGATCGGCATGGGCTTCTCGGCTGAAAAAGGTGAAGAGCGTGCAGCTCGTTGCAATGCGCCAAGTGTAACGCACGCCTGTGCCTGCCGGCCTTGATCCGGCTGGTTTTCACGTTTGAACGACGCTCGCTGAGCGTTTTTTGTGCAATTGCCATCAAAACCTGACCAAAAGGATAGGTAGGAGCGGATATTTGCCCGGCTCTGTGCTAGTTTTGCGCGGTCTTGCGCACTTAGCGCGTCAAGCATGCAGATTGTGTACACGTAGGCCGAACCATTACCCGGTTTCAGTATCTACACTTTCGCGATTAATCGTGGCTGCTAGCGGTTGGTGAGGTTTTTTGCCTGGCTACTGGCCGACGTTGCGCTCTGCAATCCAAATGAATTTGATAGGGAAGGAACACCACCATGGCTCTTACTAAAGACCAATTGATCGCCGATATCGCTGAAGCCATCGACGCGCCAAAAACCACCGCGCGTAATGCTCTTGAGCAATTGGGCCAAATTGTTGCCGACCAATTGGAAAACGGCGTGGAAATCACTTTGCCAGGTATCGGCAAACTGAAAGTTGCAGAGCGTCCAGCGCGTACCGGTCGCAATCCTTCGACTGGCGCCGCCATCGAAATCGCTGCCAAGAAAGTTATCAAGTTCGTACCAGCCAAAGTGCTGAGCGACTCGATCAACAAGTAAGCGCCCGCTTGCTGTAGAAAGCCGTGCACCGGTTAACCGGGCACGGCTTTTTTGTGGGCGCTCGGTCAGATGCCTCGCGCAGCATCGGACGCAGAGCGTCCAGAACGGCATGCCGACGCTTCAGAGCATTGGCACGATAGTCAAATGTCAGACCTTCGTGCGCTGTGCCTTGTCGAGAAAGGTCCAGGCCACGAAGCGGCTTTGTTTCTGGCCTTGGCCCATTTCCACGACTTTTACCTCAAGCGCGCCGGCTTTCTTCAGGGCGCTCTGGATCGGAGGCAGGTTGCTTGCCTTGGAGACCAGGGTGCTGAACCACACCACCTGGCCGGGCAGTTTGGCGCTTTCCTGAATCAGTTGGGTCACAAAGCCGATCTCGCCGCCTTCGCACCACAATTCCTGAGATTGGCCACCGAAATTGAGCACCGGCAGTTTGCGCTTGGGATCGGCTTTGCCCAGCGCGCGCCATTTGCGCTGGCTGCCACGCTGCGCTTCATCCAGCGAGGCGTGGAAGGGCGGGTTGCAGAGGCTCACAGCGAAGCGTTCGGTGTTGTCGAGCAACCCCAGCAGGATTTGTTTGCGATGGCTCTGCTGGCGCACTGTGATCGCCTTGTGCAGGCCGTTGGCTTTGACGATGGTGGTCGCAGCCGCGATGGCGGTGGTGTCGATGTCCGAGCCCACGAATTGCCAGCCATAGTCGCTGTGTCCCAGCAGCGGGTAGATGCAGTTGGCGCCCGTGCCGATATCCAGTGCCTTGACCGACGGCCCGCGCGGGATCACACCGGCGTTGTCTTCGGCCAGCAGGTCAGCGAGAAAGTGCAGGTAGTCCGCACGCCCCGGAATCGGCGGGCACAGATAATCCGCCGGAATATCCCAATGCGCGATGCCATAGAACGACTTGAGTAATGCACGATTGAATACCCGTACCGCCTGCGGGTTGGCGAAGTCGATGCTTTCCTTGCCGTAAGGATTGAGAATCACGAAAGCTGCCAGCTCGGGACTGGATTTGATCAGCTTCGGAAAATCGTAATGCCCCTGATGCCGATTGCGTGGGTGCAAGGTGGCCTTTTCACGCGGCGCGGCAGGCTTTACTGCCCGCTGAGGTTTTTTGCGCGGTGGTTTTGGGGTATCGGTCATGGGTTCGATTTTCAGCCGTGCTGTTGAGTGGCCTGGCTTATTCGCGAGCAAGGCGGCGATACGCCTTGCTCGCGAATAAGTCAGTGCAGAACTTCAGATAATAAAAAGCCAGCCCGGATAGGGGCTGGCTTGTCTGGCCACCTTACAGGCTGGCTATGCGTGCGTGTTGCTCGGCCAGTTTGCCCAGTGCCTGTTCGGCTTCGGTCAGCTTGGCGCGTTCCTTGGCGATGACTTCAGGTGGTGCCTTGTCGACGAATGCTGCGTTGGACAGCTTGCCACCGACACGTTGCACCTCGCCTTGCAGGCGCTGGATTTCCTTGTCCAGGCGCGCCAGTTCGACACCCTTGTCGATCAGCCCGGCCATCGGCACCAGCACTTCCATGTCACCCACCAGTGCGGTGGCCGACAACGGCGCCTCGGCCCCTTCGGTCAGTACGGTCATGGATTCGAGCTTGGCCAGCTTCTTGAGCAGGTAATCGTTTTCGCTCAGGCGACGCTGGTCTTCGGCGCTGACATTCTTGAGGAACAACTGCAGCGGCTTGCCCGGACCGATGTTCATCTCGCCACGGATATTACGCACGGCGAGCATCAGGCCCTTGAGCCATTCGATGTCGTCTTCGGCAGCCTGATCAATGCGCGCTTCGTTGGCCACTGGCCAAGGCTGCAGCATGATGGTCTTGCCTTCCACACCGGCCAGCGGCGCGAGGCGCTGCCAGATTTCCTCGGTGATGAACGGCATGAACGGATGCGCCAGGCGCAACGCGACTTCCAGTACGCGCACCAGCGTGCGACGCGTGCCGCGCTGACGCTCGACCGGTGCGGTTTCGTCCCACAGCACGGGCTTGGACAGCTCCAGATACCAGTCGCAATACTGGTTCCAGATGAACTCGTACAACGCCTGCGCGGCGAGGTCGAAGCGGAATTGATCCAGTTGACGGGTCACTTCGGCTTCGGTGCGTTGCAGTTGCGAGATGATCCAGCGATCAGCCAGCGACAGCTCGACGGGTTCGCCGTTTTGACCACAGTCTTCGCCCTTGTCCAGCACGTAGCGTGCAGCGTTCCAGATCTTGTTGCAGAAGTTGCGGTAGCCTTCCACGCGGCCCATGTCGAACTTGATGTCACGACCGGTGGATGCCAGAGAACAGAAGGTGAAGCGCAGGGCGTCGGTGCCGTAGCTGGCGATGCCATCGGCGAATTCCTGACGGGTCTGCTTCTCGATCTTCTTCGCCAGTTGCGGCTGCATCAGGCCATTGGTGCGTTTCTGCACCAGGGTTTCCAGGTCGATACCGTCAACAATGTCCAGCGGGTCGAGGACGTTGCCCTTGGACTTGGACATCTTCTGGCCCTGACCATCACGCACCAGGCCGTGGACGTAAACCGTCTTGAACGGAACTTGCGGTGTGCCGTCCTCGTTCTTCACCAGGTGCATGGTCAGCATGATCATCCGGGCGACCCAGAAGAAAATGATGTCGAAACCGGTGACCAGCACGTCGGTGGAGTGGAAGGTTTCCAGCGCTTTGGTCTTTTCCGGCCAGCCGAGCGTGGAGAAGGTCCACAGCCCCGAGCTGAACCAAGTGTCGAGTACGTCGTTGTCCTGTTGCAGCACAACCTCGGGAGCAAGATTGTGCTTGGCACGCACTTCGGCTTCGTCGCGGCCGACGTAGACCTTGCCGGACTCGTCGTACCAGGCCGGGATGCGGTGGCCCCACCAGAGCTGACGGCTGATGCACCAGTCCTGGATGTCACGCATCCACGAGAAATACATGTTTTCGTACTGCTTGGGCACGAACGCTATACGGCCGTCTTCGACAGCGGCAATCGCAGGTTCGGCCAGCGGTTTGGTGGACACGTACCACTGATCCGTCAGCCACGGCTCGATGATGGTGCCGGAGCGGTCGCCTTTCGGTACTTTCAGCGCGTGATCATCGACGCTGACCAGCAGGCCAGCGGCGTCGAATGCAGCAACGATCTGTTTGCGGGCTTCAAAACGGTCAAGGCCGGCGTAGGCCGCAGGCAGGCTGCCGTCGACGCTTTCGTTCAGCGTGCCATCAAGGTTGAACACCTGAGCAGCAGGCAGAACGCTGGCATTCTTGTCGAAGATGTTCAGCAGCGGCAGGTTATGGCGCTTGCCGACTTCGTAGTCGTTGAAATCGTGAGCCGGGGTAATTTTTACGCAGCCGGTGCCGAATTCAGGGTCGCAGTAATCATCGGCGATGATCGGAATGCGGCGGCCAACCAGCGGCAGTTCGACGAATTTTCCGATCAGTGCCTTGTAGCGCTCGTCTTCCGGGTTCACCGCAACAGCGGCGTCACCGAGCATGGTTTCCGGGCGGGTGGTGGCGACGATCAGGTAATTCAGGCCTTCAGCGGTTTTTGCGCCGTCAGCCAGTGGATAGCGCAGGTTCCACAGATGGCCTTTCTCGTCGTGGTTTTCCACTTCGAGGTCGGAAATCGCGGTGTGCAGCTTGGTGTCCCAGTTGACCAGTCGCTTGCCACGATAGATCAGGCCGTCTTCATGCAGGCGCACGAAGGCTTCTTTCACAGCGTCGGACAGGCCGTCGTCCATGGTGAAACGCTCACGGGTCCAGTCGACCGACGAACCCAGGCGACGGATCTGACGGCTGATGTTGCCACCGGACTCGGCCTTCCACTCCCAGATCTTGTCCAGAAACTTCTCGCGGCCCAGCTCGTGACGGCTGATGCCTTGTGCTTCGAGACGACGCTCCACCAGCATCTGCGTGGCGATACCGGCGTGGTCGGTACCCGGTTGCCACAGGGTATTGCGACCCTGCATGCGACGGAAACGGATCAGCGCGTCCATGATCGCGTTGTTGAAACCGTGACCCATGTGCAGGCTGCCGGTGACGTTCGGCGGCGGGATCATGATGGTGTACGAGTCACCCGCACCTTGCGGAGCGAAGTAATTCTCGGACTCCCAGGTCTGATACCAGGAAGTTTCAATGGCGTGCGGCTGGTAGGTCTTGTCCATGCGCGGGGGGAACCTGTGGCATTAATTCGGGAAAGCCGATAAGTATAGCCCTTGCGGGCCGTGGCAGGCCATAAAAGCAGTTGTAAGCTGCAGGCATCAAGAGGAGAGCTGTTGCTTTTACTTGCAGCTTGCAGCTCATGGCTTGTCGTTGCCTTAACTGCCTTTGGCTGCCGCGATGAGTCGCTCCATTCTCGCTTCGAGCCGACGCTTGATTTCGGTTTCGATGTGCGGCGCGAAGTCGTCGATCACGTCCTGCATGATCAATTGCGCGGCGGCACGCAGTTCGCTGTCCATATGTAGCAGCGCATCGGGGTTGGGCTGCGTTTGAGCCTGGGGTGCCTGCTGAGGGGGCTGTAATTGTTCGACAGGCGCAGCCTGCACATCCGGCGTCAGGGTCGGGATGTCGTCTTCGTTAACGTCTTCCGGGTGTGTCGATGCAGGCCGGGTGCCCACCATATCGAACAGCAGCGGAATTTGCCCTTCACGATGCACCGTGTCGGTCAGCAGAGGGGAGTGTGTGGCGTCATCGCCGAGCAATTGGCGGATCGACTCGAGGTCGTCCAGCAAATGCGCGGATTCAGCTTTTTTTGAAGTGTCCATCGGGTCCTCAAAGACGCTGCAGTCGGTGATCTTGCGGAGGATAGCCCTGTTCGCGGTAGGCGCGGAAGCTCTCGCGTGCCGCAAGGCGTATGGCCGGGTCTTCGACAACCACTTCTGCCACGCGGGCGAAACGGGTGAAAAAGGCCGGGATGTTCAGGTCGAGGTTGACCAGCAGATCGTCGTGCGCGCCCGAGTCATCGCCCAGGCCCAGCACGACAGGCGCGTCGTGATCGAGCTCGGCGTCGCCATGGGGCAGAAATACTTCTCCCTTGAAGCGCCAGAGTCGTGCGTCGAGGTCTTCACGTTGCGCTGCATCGCTGCAATGCAGGTAGACCCTGTGGCCGAGGCGCCAGGCTTTTTCCGTGAGCTTGCAGGCAAAGTCCAGGCGGGCAGTAGGGTCTGCGCTTGGCAGGATGTAAAAATCGACTTGAGTCATGTGCGGTCCGGAACCTGTGGCGTATCGACGGTCAGGCCGATACGCCAGGGTTGCTGTTTTTAAACGCCAGCGCGGTCGAGCAGGTATTGGGTCAGCAGCGGAACCGGACGCCCAGTGGCGCCTTTGTCCTTGCCGCCGCTCAGCCATGCGGTGCCGGCGATGTCCAGGTGCGCCCACTCGTAGGCCTTGGTGAAACGCGACAGGAAGCAGGCTGCGGTGATAGTGCCGCCTTTCGGACCGCCGATGTTGGCAATGTCGGCGAACGGGCTGTCCAGTTGCTCTTGATATTCATCAAACAGCGGCAACTGCCAGGCACGGTCATCCGCTTGTTTGCCCGCGTCGAGCAATTGATTGATCAGCGCGTCATTGTTGCCCAGCAGGCCGGAGGTGTGGCCGCCCAGCGCAACCACGCAGGCGCCGGTCAGGGTCGCGATATCGATTACGGCCTGTGGCTTGAAACGTTCGGCATAGGTCAATGCATCACACAGCACCAGACGGCCTTCGGCGTCAGTGTTGAGGATTTCGACGGTCTGGCCGCTCATGGTCGTGACGATGTCGCCCGGGCGCGTGGCGGTGCCGCTCGGCATGTTTTCGGCGCAGGCCAGAATACACACCACGTTGATCGGCAGTTTCAATTCCAGCACGGCACGCAGGGTGCCGAACACGCTGGCGGCGCCGCACATGTCGAACTTCATCTCGTCCATGCCCGAGGCAGGCTTGATGCTGATGCCGCCAGTGTCAAAGGTAATACCTTTGCCGACCAGTACGAAGGGCTGGTCGCCTTTCTTGCCGCCCTGATAGTTCATGACGATCAGGCGCGGTGGCTGGGCGCTGCCCTGTGCTACGGCGAGAAACGAACCCATGCCCAGTTCGGCGAGTTTCTTCTCGTCGTGAATCTCCACTTTCAGGTTCTTGTGTGCCTTGCCCAGTGCCTTGGCTTCTTCGCCCAGATAGGTCGGGTGGCAGATGTTCGGTGGCAGGTTGCCCAGGTCGCGGGTCAGTGCCATGCCGGTGGCGATCGCCTGAGCATGAGCTGAGGCACGTTCGACGTCGGCTACGCTGATCTTGTCAGTCAGCAGGGTGATTTTCTTCAGCGGGCGAACTTCGGCTTTCTGGGTCTTGAAACGGTCGAAGACGTATTCTCCATCGGCCAGCGCCTCGACCAGCAGACGAGCCTTGCCGTAGGTGTCGCGGTTCTTGACGGACAGGTCATCAAGCGCAATCGCTGCATCGCTGCCGCCCAGGCCTTTGAGGCAAGAGAGAACGCCAGCGACCAGTTTCTTCAATTGACGGTCCGACAGCTCGCCGTCCTTGCCGGTACCGATCAGCAGTACGCGCTCGGCCTTGATGTTGGGCAGGTTGGTCAGCAGCAGGCTCTGGCCTGACTTGCCCGCCAGGTCGCCGCGCTTCAGAACGGCGGAGATAGCGCCGCCGCTGAGGGTGTCGACGGTCTGGGCAGCGCCGACCAACACACGGCTTTCACTGACGGTGACCACCAGCGTTGCGGTTTTCAAGGTTTCTGGGCTTACGCTTTTAACAACCAATTCCATGTGGGGTCCCCGAATAGGCGATGAGAGTCGCAATATGAATAATGTTTGCGGCAGGGCCTGGGTGTTCTCAAGGGCGATGGCCGCGCTAAGCCTTGCAGTTTGACCCCGCTGCACGACTGCTGACAACCCCGCAGAGCCGCCTGCTTTACCTGTATGTGCGAACTATCCCCGGTGTGCAGTGACAGAAACGCACAATCACAGGATAATGCCGCATATTTTTTGATGCCCACGCCTTTTGCAGGTGTGAATTTCCGGTTGCCGTGGCTCACAATTTTCCCTGTTTGGCCGCCTGAGCCTGACAACCCTGGAGTGTCTGGTTTGATTGTCTTTCGTTATCTGTCCCGAGAAGTGCTGCTTACCCTGAGCGCGATCAGCGCCGTGCTGCTGGTGTTTATCATGAGTGGGCGGTTCATCAAGTACCTGGCGCAGGCCGCTTCCGGTGCGCTTGATCCGGGCGTGCTGTTCATGATCATGGGCTTCCGCCTGCCGGGCTTTCTGCAGGTGATTCTGCCGCTGGGGCTGTTTCTCGGCATCCTTATGGCGTATGGCCGTCTGTATCTGGAAAGTGAAATGACCGTGCTGGCCGCAACCGGCATGAGCCAGCAGCGTCTGCTTGCCATTACCATGGGCCCGGCAGCATTGGTCGGTCTGGTGGTCGCCTGGCTGAGTTTCAGTCTGGCTCCACAGGGCGCTGCGCAGTTTTCGCAACTGATCAATCAGCAGGATGCCATGACCGAATTCGACACGCTGGTGCCGGGTCGTTTTCAGGCATTGCGAGACGGCACGCGTATCACCTACACCAAGGAGCTGTCGGAGGATCGCTCGCAACTGGCGGGCGTGTTCATTTCTGAAAAGCGCACGGCCAGTGACAAGAGCAAGGACAACGGCATCACCGTGCTGGTGGCCGAGAAAGGGCATCAGGAGGTCCAGCCCAATGGCAGTCGTTTCCTGATTCTGGAAAACGGCTATCGCTACGACGGTACTCCAGGCGCTGCTGATTACCGCGTGATCAAGTACGACACTTATGGCGCGGCGCTGCCCAAGCCTGAAATCAGCGAAGAAATCACCGACCGTGAAGCCATCCCGACCAGTGAATTGTTCGGCAATCCGGCAGCGCGTTCCGTCGCCGAGCTGCAGTGGCGTATATCGCTGCCGCTGTCGGTGTTCATCGTGACCTTGATGGCCATTCCGCTGTCACGGGTCAATCCGCGTCAGGGCCGCTACCTGAAGCTGCTTCCGGCGATCCTTCTATATATGTCGTATCTGGCCATTCTGATCTCGGTGCGCAGTTCGCTGGAGAAAGGCAAGCTGCCGCTCAGTCTGGGAATGTGGTGGGTGCACGCGATCTACCTGTCTATCGGTCTGGTGCTGTTCTATTGGGAGCCTATACGGCTGAAGATGGCGAGTCGTCGTAGCGTCACGGAGGTGACTCGTGGTCAAGCTTGATCGTTACATCGGCAAAAGCGTGCTGCTGGCCATCCTCGCGGTTCTGGGGATCATTCTGGGCCTGGTTTCATTGTTCGCGTTCATCGACGAGATGGGCGACATCAGCGACACCTACACGCTGCTGGATGCCCTCAGCTACGTCATGCTGACCGCGCCGCGCCGTGTCTACGACACTTTGCCGATGGCCGCGCTGATCGGCTGTCTGATCGGTCTGGGGACGCTGGCCAGCAGCAGTGAGCTGACCATCATGCGCGCCGCCGGTGTGTCCATCGGGCGCATCGTCTGGGCGGTCATGAAGCCAATGCTGCTGCTGATGATTTCCGGCGTACTGGTGGGCGAGTACGTCGCTCCCTACGCCGAGAACCAGGCCCAGGCGGCACGTTCTCTGGCCCAGGGCTCGGGCGATGCGCAAAGCGCCCGGCATGGCCTGTGGCACCGGCAGGGCAATGAATTCATCCATATCAATACGGTACAGCCCAATGGGTTGATGCTGGGTGTGACGCGTTATCGCTTCGACGATCAGCGTCACATGCTGACATCCAGTTTCGCCAAGGAAGCCCACTTCAAGACCGATTACTGGGAATTGAAGGAAGTTACCACGACGAAATTCAATGAAGGCAGCACCGAAGTCGTTAACACGCCGGACGAGCGCTGGGATGTATCACTGAGCCCGCAATTGCTCAGTACGGTGATCATGCCGCCCGAGTCGCTGTCGATCAGCGGTCTCTGGAGTTATTCCCATTACCTGGCTGATCAGGGCCTGAGCAATGGCCGCTACTGGCTGGCGTTCTGGACCAAGGTGTTGCAACCGGCCGTTACCGTGGCGCTGGTACTGATGGCCATTTCGTTCATCTTCGGCCCGTTGCGTTCTGTAACGCTGGGCCAGCGGGTATTCACGGGTGTTGTGGTTGGCTTTACCTTCCGCATCATTCAGGACCTGCTGGGCCCGTCGAGTCTGCTGTTCGGCTTCCCGCCGCTATTGGCAGTGCTGCTACCTGCGGCGGCCTGCGCGCTGGCAGGCGTGTTGCTGCTGCGCCGCGCCGGATAGGGGCGGAGCGTCACTGAAAAAGCCGACTGCGAGTCGGCTTTTTCATGGGCGATGGTTAACGCCAGTTGACGCCGAAGTTCGCTGCGTTACCTGAACGCAGATGCAAAAAAGCCTCTGGCAGAGAGGCCAGAGGCTTTTTGTGTACAGCCTGAAAAGGCGGCGCTTAGCCTTCAGCCTGAACTTCGTCAGCCTGCAGACCTTTCTGGCCCTGTACTGCAACGAAGGTAACTTTCTGGCCTTCTTTCAGGCTCTTGAAGCCATTACCCTGAATCGCCCGGAAGTGCACGAACAGATCCGGCCCGCTCTCAGGAGTGATAAAACCAAAACCTTTTTCGTCGTTGAACCACTTGACGGTACCGCTCTGACGTTCAGCCATTTTCTTATTTCCTTTGACGCTTGAATTAATGACAGCCTCTTTCACAGGAAAGAGTACTGGGGCTGGTTGCAGGAAGTAAGAAACGTAGAACGGGTTGTAGCAACCTAGAGCTACTGCCCAGGTCCAGATTCAGCGACCCATGCAAACACAGTTCAGAAACTCTACGCCAACTCCAGTTACAAAAACAAGCCCCCGCCGTTTGCCTGCTTCGTACCCTGTTTACGGGGGCTTCAGCAATATTCTGTCCGCATTCACCGATAAAGTGCGGGCGCAGGCTCGCTATAATATTTTGCACTTTATAGGTGCATTTTTTGCATAAGCCGTTCGCTGTTCCCGATGGAATTAAGTCGTTGGGAACAGCGAACGCAGAGCACTACAGGTTGTTATTTTTTTGACGCCTTTATTTAGCCGCGGAAGTAACGTTGCGCAACGAAAGGCATTTTAGTCACTCGCATTGGAACTTTCTTGCCGCGCACCATGGCCCAGACCTCTGTGTCCAGTGCTGCATGCTGGCTGTCCAGATAACCCATCGCCAGCGGGCCGCCCAGACTTGGGCCGAAGCCACCACTGCACACTGTGCCGATGACTGCGTCCTGTGCATCGACGATCTGCGTGCCTTCACGTACCGGCGTGCGCTCCTGCGGCAGCAGGCCGACGCGCTTCTTGTCCACCCCGTTTTGCTGCTGGGCAAAAATCTGCTCGGCACCCGGAAAGCCTCCCGCGCGCGCGCCATCAGCGCGGCGTACTTTGGAGATCGCCCACAACAGGCTGGCCTGAATCGGTGACGTTTGAGTGTCCATGTCATGGCCGTACAGACACAGGCCGGCTTCCAGACGCAGCGAATCACGCGCGCCCAGGCCGATAGGAGCGACTTCCGGCTCATCGAGCAAGCGCCGCGCCAAGGCTTCTGCCTGCTCAGCCGGAACTGAAATTTCATAGCCGTCTTCGCCGGTGTAGCCCGAGCGGCTGACGAAGCACTGAACGCCCAGCAGCGTGACGCTGATGAACTGCATGAAGGTCATGCTCGCGACTTCGGGTGCAAGGCGTGCCAGCACCGTCACGGCCTCCGGTCCCTGCAATGCGAGAAGGGCGCGCTCTTCAAACAGCGGCTCGATCGTACATTGACCGGCCAGGTGCTTGCGAAGGTGCGCAAGGTCCTGCTCCTTGCAGGCGGCGTTGACCACCAGCAGCAACTGATCGTTACCGAGGTTGGCGACCATCAGGTCGTCGAGGATGCCGCCGGATTCGTTAGTGAACATCGCATAGCGCTGCATGCCGACCGGCAGATCAATGATGTCGACCGGCACCAGGGTTTCCAGCGCCTTTGCAGCACCTGCACCGCCAAGGCGAATCTGCCCCATGTGCGAGACGTCGAACAGTCCGGCCTGAGCGCGGGTGTGCAAGTGTTCCTTCATCACGCCAGCCGGGTATTGCACGGGCATGTCGTAGCCAGCGAAAGGCACCATCTTTGCGCCCAGTTCGCGATGAAGGGCGTGCAGCGGAGTGGTGAGCAGCTTATCGGTGGACATGTTGAATTCCTTGTTAGGCGAACCACACGCCAGCGCCAGGATGAATGGCGCTGGCAGGCAGCGGGGCGATCAGGCTTCCTGATAGCTCTCGATGGACGGGCAGGCACAGACCAGGTTGCGGTCGCCGAACACGTTGTCGACACGTCCGACCGGAGGCCAGTACTTGTTCTCGATCAACGAGGCGACCGGGTACACCGCCTGTTCACGGCTGTAAGGGTGGCTCCACTGGCCGACGATTTCTGCAGCGGTATGCGGCGCGTTCTTCAGCGGGTTGTCTTCCTTGTCCAGCGTGCCGTCCTCGACTGCACGGATTTCTTCGCGGATCTTGATCATGGCGTCGCAGAAACGGTCCAGCTCTTCTCGGGATTCGCTCTCGGTCGGCTCGATCATCAGGGTTCCGGCAACCGGGAACGACATGGTCGGCGCGTGGAAACCGAAGTCGATCAGGCGCTTGGCCACGTCGTCGACGCTGATACCGCTGCTGTCCTTGATCGGGCGCAGGTCAAGAATGCATTCGTGTGCCACCAGACCGTTGGTGCCGGTGTACAGCACCGGGTAGTGCTCTTCCAGGCGACGCGAGATGTAGTTGGCGTTGAGAATCGCCAGTTGTGAAGCGCGCTTGAGGCCTTCGCCCCCCATCATACGAATGTACATCCAGGTAATCGGCAGGATGCTGGCGCTGCCGAATGGTGCCGCGCAGACCGCGCCTTCCTTGCGCTCCATGCGAGCGTGACCGGGCATGAACGGTGCGAGGTGCGACTTGACGCCAATCGGACCGACGCCAGGGCCGCCGCCGCCGTGCGGGATGCAGAATGTCTTGTGCAGGTTGAGGTGCGAGACGTCGCCGCCGAACTTGCCCGGCGCGCACAGGCCAACCATCGCGTTCATGTTCGCGCCATCGATGTACACCTGGCCTCCATTGTCATGAACGATGGCGCAGATTTCGCGGATGCCTTCTTCGAACACGCCGTGGGTCGACGGGTAGGTGATCATCATGGCCGCAAGCTGGTCGCGATGCTGAACGGCCTTGGCGCGCAGGTCTTCGATGTCGACGTTGCCGCGTGCATCGCAGGCGGTCACTACCACGCGCATACCCGCCATGTTGGCAGTTGCCGGGTTGGTGCCATGGGCCGATGAGGGGATCAGGCAGATATCACGGTGTTGATCGCCACGGCTCTGATGGTAGGCGCGGATCGCCAGCAGACCGGCATATTCACCCTGCGAGCCGGCGTTGGGCTGCAGCGAGATCGCGTCATAACCGGTGGCGGCGCAGAGCATGGCTTCCAGTTCATCGGTCAGTTGCTGATAACCGGCGCTTTGCTCGGCAGGCGCGAACGGGTGCAGGTTGCCGAACTCGGCCCAGGTCACCGGGATCATTTCGCTGGCCGCGTTGAGTTTCATGGTGCACGAGCCGAGCGGGATCATGGTTCGGTCCAGCGCCAGGTCCTTGTCGGCCAGCTTGCGCAGGTAGCGCATCAGTTCGGTTTCAGAGTGATAGCGGTTGAATACCGGGTGGCTGAGAATCGACGATTGGCGCAGCAGGGCTGTCGGCAGACGCGACTGAACGCTGTCCGCCAGTGCGGCGAAGTCCGGAACGCTCTGACCATCGCTGGCGAAGATTTCCCACAACGTTTCGACCGCCGACTGCGAGGTGGTCTCGTCAAGTGACAGGCCCAGACGCTGATCGTCGATCTCGCGCAGGTTGATGTGGCGGGCGCGGGCGGCGGCGTGCAGTGCGGCGGTTTTGCTGCCGGTAACGAGCGTCAGGCTGTCAAAAAAGAAGGCTTGTTCGGCTTTCAGGCCCAGCTGGCTCAAGCCTTCGGCAAGGATTGCCGTCAACTGATGAACGCGCTTGGCGATCTGCGTCAGGCCGCGCGGGCCGTGATACACCGCGTACATGCTGGCGATGTTGGCCAGCAAAACTTGCGCGGTGCAGATGTTGCTGGTGGCCTTCTCGCGACGAATATGCTGTTCGCGGGTCTGCATTGCGAGGCGCAGGGCCTGCTTGCCGTGGCGATCCACCGACACACCGACCAGACGGCCTGGCATATCACGCTTGAATGCGTCGCGCGTCGAGAAATAGGCCGCATGCGGGCCGCCGAAGCCCAGCGGTACGCCAAAGCGTTGCGCGCTGCCGATGGCCACGTCTGCGCCAAACTCGCCTGGAGGGGTCAGCAGGGTCAGGGCCAGCAGGTCCGCCGCGACCGCTACCAGCGCGTTGGCACTGTGGAAACGTTCGATAAGCTCGCGGTAATCGAACACGTCGCCATTGCTGGCCGGGTATTGCAGCAGCGCACCGAAATAATCGCTGACATCGCCCAGGTCTGCCTCATCTGCGACAACAACCGTGATACCCAGCGGCTCGGCGCGGGTGCGCAATACATCGAGGGTCTGCGGGTGGCAGTGGCTGGAGGCGAAGAACTGCTGGCTGCCCTTGTTTTTGCTCAGGCGCTTGCAGAACGTCATCGCTTCCGCCGCTGCAGTGGCTTCGTCGAGCAACGAGGCGTTGGCAATCGGCAGGCCGGTCAGGTCGCTGATCAGGGTCTGGAAATTGAGCAGCGACTCAAGACGGCCTTGCGAAATCTCTGGCTGGTAGGGCGTGTATGCGGTGTACCAGGCCGGGTTTTCCAGCAGGTTGCGCAGGATCGGGGCCGGTGTGTGGGTGTTGTAGTAACCCTGGCCAATGTAGGTCTTGAACAGCTGGTTCTTGCTGGCGATGGCTTTGATGGACGCCAGCGCATCAGCTTCGCTCTGTCCGGCAGGCAGGTTGAGCACGCTGGTGCCCTTGATGCTTTCCGGAATCACGCTATCGCTGAGCGCTTCGATGGAGTCAAAACCGAGCGTTTGCAGCATCGCCTGTTCGTCGTCAGCGCGTGGGCCAATGTGGCGGGCGATGAATTCGTTGGCAGTGGTCAGTTGAATAGGGTCAGTCATGGCGTGCTCCTCAGGCTTCGGCGTTGGCTTTGATCAGGCGGTCGTAGGCGTCCTGATCCAGCAGGCCGTTGATGGCCGTGGCATCTTGCGGGATGAAGCGAAAGAACCAGCCTGCGCCAAGCGCGTCTTCGTTGACCAGCTCTGGCGTAGCGTCGAGCGCCGAATTGACGTCGACCACTTCACCGTCAAGTGGCATGTTGATGCTGCTGGCAGCTTTTACCGACTCCACCACCGACACTTCGGCGTGTTGAGTGTAGGTCTGCAATTCCGGAAGCTGTACGAAAACCACATCGCCAAGCGACTCTTGGGCGTACGGCGTGATGCCAACCGTCACGCTGCCATCGGTTTCGGCACGCAGCCACTCGTGATCAACGGTAAATCGCAACTCGCTCATACAGACTCCTCGGATGATAAGGCGGCGCGCTTGGCGCAAAACATAATGGCTTTGACTTAGCAATTTCGCGGCCATATTTGATTTTTCCTTTTAAATCAAATGGTTGAAGTTTTACGAGAGAGGTGGGCGATTGATGTCTGTAGCGGAATCGCTACAGATCAGTGCCAGTGGAAAATGCCTTTCTGATCAACGCCTTGATACCAAGGGGTTGCAGTGGTCTGGAGCGAAATCATTACGCTGTAATGATTTCGTTTCAGAAGACGCGCGGTGAGGGTGCGCTGAGGAGAGCAGAGGGCGTTACACCCAGAAGCGCATGGGCACTGAAGGGATACCAAATCTCGCAGAAGCCTACGGCTTGGGTACGGCAGCGACGACGGAAATATTGCCTGCTTCCCATTGTGACTCCCGCGCATTCAGCGCGGTTGCAATCGACTGCACCTTGGTGGACGGCAGCTCTGACGGCAGCGGATCCAGACCTGCACTGGCGAAAATCTGACCGTAGGCGTTACGCAGGTCTGCGTACGCCAGGTCTCGACGCAAGTCGGCCTGCAGGGTGTTCAGTTCGCCCTGAATCAAATCCAGCTCGCCTAGCCGTTGCCAGGAACGATACGTCCTGACAGTTCGCTGGCGGGTGCGGTGCTACCCGAACTGCTTTTTCGGTGTACTTAAAAACGTTTCAAGCTCTGCTAGCGGCAGCGGCTTGCTGATCAGGTAACCCTGAATCTGATCGCACTGATTTTTCCGCAGAAATGCCAGTTGCTCAGGCGTTTCCACGCCTTCGGCAATGACCTTCAGACCCAGGCTGTGTGCCAGTTCGATGATTGCTCGGGCAATCGCCGCGTCCTGTGGGTTGCTGGTCACTTCGCGAATGAAAGCAATGTCGATTTTAAGCTTGTCGATAGGGAATCGGCGCAGGTACGCCAGACTTGAATAGCCGGTACCGAAATCGTCGATGGAAATACTGACCCCGCTGGCCCTCAGGGTTTCCAGGGTCGCAATGGTGTGAGAGGTATTTTCCATCAGCGAGCTTTCTGTCAGTTCCACTTCCAGCCACTGCGGTTCGACCCGATGACGTATCAGCGCCTGACGGATATCGGCGACCAGGCTGCTGTTGGAAATCTGCTGGCCGGAGATATTGACTGCCACCTGGAACAGCCCCAGCCCCGAGCGTTGCCACTGCGCAATCTGGGCGCAGACACGATCGACTACCCAGTTGCCGACCTCACCGATCAGCCCGAGGCTTTCCAGTACCGGAACGAAAACCGCCGGCGATACGCCTTGCTGGCCTGGGCGCGGCCAGCGCAGCAAGGCTTCCAGCCCGCATATCTGGCCGGTGACGAGGTTAAGCTTGGGTTGGTAGACAATCTCGAACGCGTGTTTTTCCAAGGCATCGCGCAAGGCGGCTTCAAGGTCCAGGCGCGCCGAGACGTCTGCGTTCATCTGCGCGGTATAAAACCGGTAGGTGTCCGGGCCGATCTTCTTCGCACTGTTCATCGCGGTGTACGCGTGTCTGACCAGCTCGTGTGCGTCTTCGCCGTCTTCCGGATAAAGCGCGATGCCGATACTGGCGGTCATTACGATGCTTTGACCCTCGACCAGAAAAGGCACTCGCAATGCTTTACGAATGCGCTCAAGTGTCTGGCGGGTATCGGCCTGGCCGACGCGGATCATCAGAATCAACGCAAACTGATCACCGTCCACGCGTCCGAGCGTGTCGCTGGCATTCAGGCACTCCGACAGGCGATGGCTGACTTCCAGCAATACCTGATCGCCCAGCACGTGGCCCCAGGTTTCATTGATGTTCTTGAAACCGTCCAGGTTGACGGTCAGCACCGCGAGCTTCCAGCGACTTATGGCGGCCTGGGTAAGGCCCATCTGCAGGCTGGTGAAAAACAGGTCACGGTTCGGCAGGCCGGTCAGCGTGTCGTAGTGGGCCATGGTCAGCAGGCGTTGATCGCTTTCCTTGCGTCGGGTGATATCACGGACGATGCCGACGATCACCCAGTCTTCACCAGTGCGATACGCCTGGCGGTGAATTTCCACTTCAACATCGCGACCGCTTTTGTCCCGAATCTGGGTTTCCAGCGGTTCGCTGGGGCCTTTACCGGCAATGATCTTGTCGTACACCACCTCCAGGTTCTCCATGGAGGTTTCGCCCAGCTCTGCAGGCGTCTTGTGCGCCAGTTCCTCGGCGGTATAGCCCAGCAACTGACAGGCCCTGCGGTTGAATTCGATCAGGCTCATGGTGTTGCGATTGATCAGGAAGATCGCATCTTCCGAAGCGTCCATTACCGTACGAAAGCGTTCCAGATCGATGGTGCGCTGTTGCAATTGCTCTTCGAGAATCAGGCTGTGGCTTTTCAGGTAATCGCCAAACGATTTGAGTCTCAGCAGGTTGCGCACCCGTAACCACAGTTCGGCACTGTCCACGGGTTTGTTGAGATATTCCTCGGCACCTGCTTCAAGCCCGGACAGACGCGCGCTTTGCTCGTCGAGTGCCGAGAGCATGATGATCGGGATATTGGCCGTGTTTTTTCCGGCCTTCAGTTGCTCGGCGACCTCATAGCCGTCCATGCCGGGCATCATGATGTCCAGCAGGATCAGGTCCGGTGCATGAAGGTCGACCATCTCCAGCGCCACTAGCCCCGACTCTGCAGTCAGCGTGCGGTAGCCCTGGTTCTTCAGCAGAACTTCCAGCAGGTCCCGTACATGCACATCGTCATCGACAATCAGGATCGTTGCGGCGCTCTCGGTCATGGCGTCTGCTCAGGTAGTTGGCTGTTGGGCCGGGCTTTTGTCGAGGAGGGCATCGATAACCCGGTACAACTCCTGATAGCGCAGGGGCTTGATGATGTAGGCGTTGCAGCCTGCCAGGCGGATTTTCTCTTCGTCTTCCTTCATCGCCATCGCAGTCAGTGCGACCACAGGTATTGCTGCGGTGCTGGCGTCGTTCTTCAATAATGAGGTGGCTTTCAGGCCGTCCATTTCCGGCAACTGAATGTCCATCAGGATCAGATCAGGCTGATGCTCGCGAGCCAGTTTCAGGCCGGTCTCGGCGTCCGTTGCACACAGCACGACATGCCCGGCGCTAGTCAGCAGCAACTGGGCCAGACGCATGTTGGCTGCGTTATCTTCGACGATCATGATGTGAGCCACTGCGCCTCCCTGGGAGCGGGTTTGCGAATCGGCAGCCAGACCACGAAGCGCGCGCCCAAGTCTTTGACACTGGCCACCGCAACGCTACCGCCATGCAGTTCGGCCAGTTGCTTGACCATCGCCAGACCGAGCCCCGTGCCTTCGAATTTACGCGCCAGGCCACTGTCGATCTGACTGAACGCCTTGAACAGCTTGTTCATGTCGCTCTGGGCGATGCCTATACCGGTGTCACTGACGCTCAGTTCCAGAAACTGCTCGTAGTCACCGGGTGGCAGCGGAAATACGTGCGTCGGCCAGTCGCCATCAAGCACGCCAGCCTGTGCGCTCGGCACCTGTCGCACCGACAGTGTTACCCAGTCACCCGGAGCGCTGAACTTGACCGCGTTGGCCAGCAGGTTGTAGACGATCTGCTTGGTCTTGCGTCGGTCGAGCTCCAGCAGGCCGAAGTCGGCTTCGGTTTCCAACTTCAATTGAATGCGCTGCAGCGCTGCCTGTTCGCGGACGATCAGCAGGCTGTTGCTCAACAGTTCGTCCAGATCGACCTGCTCCAGCTCCAGGCTCATCATGCCGGCCTCAACCTTGGACAGGTCAAGAATGTCGTTGATCAGCGAGAGCAAATGCTGGCCACTGTTGAAAATGTCGCCGATATAGCCACGCTGGGCGTCACTCATGTCGCCGACCATTCCGTCCTTCAGGGCTTCCGAAAAGCCGATGATTGCGTTCAATGGGGTGCGCAATTCATGGGACATCGTTGCCAGAAACTCGGACTTCATGTGGCTGGCATGCTCCAGCTCGATGTTTTTCTCTTCCAGCGTGCGTTCGAAACGCTTGCGCTCGGTCACGTCGCGAGCAGCGGCAAACACACCCTTGAGCTTGCGATCACGATCATGAAAGGTCGCGGCGTTGTACGACACGACTGTTTCGGTGCCGTCGTAGGCGCGCACGGTCAGCTCGTAATCGCTGACCTTGTGCTCGCTGATCACGCGTTTGATCGCCGCATCGGCGCTTGCCGGGTCTGTAAAAAAGTTCTTGCAGGGAGCGCCGATCAACTCGTCACGGGTGCGCCCGGTCAGGGCCATCATCTGTTTGTTGACGTCGGAAATGATGCCCTGCGGGTCGGTCATCATCAGCGCATCAATGTTCGATTCGATCAGCGAGCGGGTGTAGAACTGCTGGTCCCGAAGACGCTGATCGAGCAATGCCTGGGCTTCTTCCTCCTGTTTGCGCGCCGTGTTATCGGTGCCAATGAGCAGGTAGCCAATGATGGTTTCGGTGTTGTCGCGCAATGATGTCACCGACACCATCGCCGACAGGCGACTGCCATCCTTGCGGATGTAGGTCAGCTCGTAGATGTCTTCGATGCCACGCGAGGCCTTGAACACCAGCGCCTCAAAGCCCGGCGTGATAGGTGTGTTCAGCTCATGGCTCAGCGCTGCGGCACGGATGATCAGCTCGGCAGGGTCGGAAATATCCGCCGGGGTGATTTTGTCGACCACGTCTTCGGAGTGATAACCGAGCATGCGTTCGGCGCCGACGTTGAAAATCTGGATAACGCCATGTTCATCGGTGGCGATGCTGGAGAAATAGGCACTGTTGAAAATGGCATCCTGAAGTGCACCGGTTTTCAGCAGGATTTTCTGCCGTCTGGACTCGACGATCGTTTCGGCACGAGACTGCGGCTCGGCGGCCTGGAGGTCTACTGGCGGGGTTTGCATGATTCTTTCCCGTTGCTACGTGACCCTGTCTGCCATGACGGCCGTAATGCAAACTTACGGACACCCATTCAAATGGATGTTAAGAGGTTTATCGAACATACCAGAACGTTATCGGCAGTTTGTTTATTTAATGAAGTTTTTCTGAATATTTTTTACACGAACTCTGGCGCCATGCTATGGCCTGGCAGATATTCCGTACTTTCGCAGGCGCTGTGCGATGGCGGTATGGGAGGTTTGCAGGCGGGCCGCAAGTTGGCGTGTGGAGGGATAATCTGTGTAAAGCTTTTCCAGCAATTCCTTTTCAAATGCCGCTACAGCGTTCTCTAGGCTGTCAATAGGGGCGTCGTTCTGACGGGCCACTGCGGTGCCTGCAATGTCCAGGTCGCCTATATCCACATGAGTGGCTTCGCAGATGGCAGCCGCACGAAATATCACGTTTTGTAATTGCCGCACATTGCCCGGCCAGCGGTTGCCCAGCAGGGCAGGGTAGGTGGCGTGCGTCAGTCTGCAGACCGGGCGCTGGATCTGTGCGCAGGCCTGTTCCATGAAGTAGCGGGCCAGCAACAGAATGTCCTGACCACGCTCACGCAACGGCGGTACGTGCAGGTTGAGGACGTTAAGTCGATAAAACAGGTCTTCGCGGAATGTGCCTTCGCTGACCATTTTTTCCAGGTCGCGATGGGTTGCGCTCAATATCCGTACATTGACCCTGATTTCTCTATCCCCGCCAACGCGCCGAAAGCTGCCGTCGTTAAGAAAACGCAGCAGTTTGGCTTGCAGGTAAGGCGACATTTCGCCGATCTCGTCAAGGAAGACGGTGCCTTGGTTGGCCAGTTCCATGAGTCCCGGCTTGCCGCCGCGCGCGGCACCGGTAAACGCACCGGGGGCGTAGCCAAACAGCTCGCTTTCAGCCAGATTTTCCGGGAGCGCCGCACAATTCAACGCTAGGAACGGCTCGCCATGGCGTGCACTGCTGGCATGGCAGGCTCGGGCCACAAGTTCCTTGCCGGTGCCGGTCTCACCCTGAATCAGCAAGGGGGCGTCCAGCGTCGCAACGCGTTGTGCACGGGCCTTGAGCGTGCGGATAGCCGCTGAGTCGCCCAGCAAGGCATCGAAACCTTCGGCGTGATCATGGTGCAAGGCCGACAGACGTTCGCCGATCCGGCTGGGCAGGTAGAGCGTGATCAGCGCGCCTGCTTCGGTGATCGGTGTCGCATCGAGCAACAACGCTTCACCGTCCAGGGTGATCTCGCGCAACGGCAGCCGAAAGCCGTTTTCCAACAATGTTGTCTGCAGACCGGGTGCTGCCAGCAGTTCGTCGATGGATTCACCTGCCGGCTCACGACCAATGAGGGCGATGAGCGCGGGATTGGCCAGCAACACATGCCCCGCACTGTCCAGCGCGAGCACCGGGTCGGTCATCGCGGCGAGCAGCGCGTCCAGTTGCAGGTGGCGTCGCTGTCCGGGGAGGATATCCACGACTGTGATCGCTTCGACGCCCCTGACCCTGAACAGCGCATCCTTGAGTTCTTCGAGCATCTGATGGCTGAGGGTTGGCGCATCGATGTAGACGTTGGGCGGCACCATTTCCACTGCGTCCAGATTCAGATTGCGCCCACCCAGAATGGCCAGCACTTCCTGGGTGATGCCGACGCGATCGATGAAGCTGACGTGAATGCGCATGAGGCGTTAACGGTTCGCTGCGGAGGGGCGGCAAGTATGCCTTGTGGCGTCGGGTTTAGTGAAATCCGGTGGTGAGCGTGCGGGCGATTACACTCTGCCAATGCCTGGTGCACGTTCAAGGCTGTACGTGGAGCGCCCATAACTGCATGCCAACGCATTGGAGCGAGAGGTGTTCTTTCGGACGCCTCTCGCTCCGCACGCTCCAGCATGGGAATGCGCTTCGTGACGCTCAGCGTCACACCTTAAAGGCTGGACGCAGAGCGCTGGCATGATGATCCCGACTTGTAGCTTGTAGCCCTACTCCAGATGCTCCGGCTTCACAGGCTCGCCGGATTTGATGTTCAGTTTGTTGCGAATGTCTTCGAACATCTGGTCGTAGTCTTTGTGACTGGCAATTGGCAGTGCGGCGGAATTGGGCAGGCCATGTCTGATGGCGATGCGGCTGGCGTCGTGGGCGAAGTTGAATGCCAGGTCGCGGGTCAGCTGGAATTGCTCTTCAAACGGTTTGCCACCGATTTCACCTTGCATGGTGAAATGCATGGAGGTGCCTTCTCTGGGGTCTTCGTTCACGTCGTAGCGCAGGTGGATGTCATAGCTGATATCCGACGGTTGCAGCGCTACGTGGGTGAGATGTAGATGGCCTGGCTCGTACATGAAGTTACTCCATCAAATGATAAGTATGCTCAGTCAGACACTGATCGCGCCGGAGCGGTTCAGCCTTATGCGCGGTGTGCCGCTCTTGCTGGACTTTCTCGCTCAGCGGTCCGCTTTGGCCGGTTCCGGTCTCGACCATATCCATATATTGCCCAGCGCCATCCCGCTCAGGGCCAGATACAGCCACCAGGCGTGACCGATCAGGCTCAGCATGACCACTGCACACACCAGCATGCTGATGGTTGCGCTGATCTTGGCCTTGCGGGCAACCAGTCTGCCATTACGCCAGTTGTACAGGATTGGCCCGAATACGCGATGGTTTTCCAGCCAGGCATTCAGTCGCGGCGAACTGCGTGTTGCTGCCCAGGCAGCCAGCAGAATGAATTCAGTGGTCGGCAGGCCAGGAACAAAGATCGCAACGATGCCTATGCCGAGCGCGGTATAGGCGAGGATGCCATATAAAAGGCGTGAAATTCGTGAGCCGGGTGGTTTGTACGTCATGGTCTCTACAGGCTGGTTCAGAAAGCCCGGCCAGCTTAACAGCACCGGGCGCTTTTTCATGCCTGCGCTGCTTCGGCGACAGGTGCATCGATATAGGCGTGTTGCAGCAGCACATTGAAACGCTCGAAAGCGGCAATGGCACCTTGATCTAGTTGCGCTTCCTGCCCGGCAGTCAGCGGCAGGTCGTCAAGCGTTCTGACAAAGGTCTTCCAGCCAGCGGCGCGGCCACCTTCGGGCTCGCCCAGGTGTCTGGCACCGAAACGGTCACTCAGGTTCAACGCTTCGGCGCGTTTGATCAGGAACGCCGCGCCCAGCTTGGAACCTTCGGAAACGAACAGCCAGCCGAGCGCCTCGGCATTGTGTGTACCGTGTACTGCGCCGGGCACGGGCAGCGGAATGTCCATATTCAGGTCGGCAAGGTCTGCCTTGGCCTGTGCCGCCCGGCAGCGCGCGGGCAGGTCGTGGATGATCGCCTGGAGCGCCGGGTCGTTGTACAGGCTTTGCAGTTCGCTCTGGAACAGGTACTGGGCGACCACAAAGCGTGCATAGCTGACCAGTGTTGCAAACGGTGCATAGGCCTTGACCGCCTTGTCGAGCTGTTCATGCGGCGCGTGAGTAATCTGATTGAGGCGTTGCGAACGCAGGGTCGTCGGGATCGGGTCGAGGGGCATCGAAGTCTTCCTTGCTGAAAAAGGGGAGGGTTGAATAGACGAACAGCCAGCTCCGAGAGCGTGAAAAAGCCTGCCGTCACTGTTGGACGGCGGGCTTTCAGTCACGTCGGGTTCAGATGTCCCACACCACGTTGACGCCGAAGTTGCGTCCCGGCTGGGTCAGGCGATCAAGATTGGCAGGCGCAGTCACGCCGGCCTCACCCACGCCGTCGTAGCCGCGTACGTCGTCCCAGCGCCAGTATTTCTTGTCGGTCAGGTTGTACAGGCCGGCATTCACGGTCACGTCGTTGCTGACCTTGTAATAGCCGGTCAGGTCCAGAATGCCGAAGCCCGGTGTCTTGAACTGGCTGGAGGTGCCATCCGGCGTATGAAAGTTGCTGTCGTCCACGCGGGTCTTGCGCTTGACCAGCGTCCAGCTCAGCAGGCTGCCGTAAGTGTTCTGTTCATACCCCAGGCCGATGACTCCGGTCAGCGGGTTGACGCTGTTGATCGGCTCGCCCGTGTCATCGTTGCGGCCGTGGACGTAAGCAATGGATGCCTGGCTGTACAGGCCGCTCGGCGCGCCCAGGCTGTCGAGATTCAGACGCCCCTTGAACTCGGCGCCTTTCATGGTGGCGTGCTTGATATTGTTCGACTGGAAGGTCAGTTCGTCATAGCCGGGTTTGATCGCGTCCTCGTTGATGAAGTCGCGGTACGTGTTATAGAACACGGCGATGTCGAACGAGCCGGATTCGAAGCGGCCGCGCAGCCCCGTTTCATAACTGTTGCTGGTTTCCGGCTTCAGGTTCGGATTCGGCTCGACTGTGTAGCCGGCCCTCGGGTTTTCGAAGCGACCATAAAGTGATTTTGCCGAGGGCGTGCGGAACCCTTCGGCATACTGGCCATACCCTGTGTATTGGTCAGTCAGCGCGTAAGTCACGCCAAACTTGGGTGACAGGCGATGCCAGGTCTTCGTTTCATCGTTGGCCTCGCTCGGGTCTGCGAGGTCGACCGAGTTGAGAAACGCCTGAGTGAACTTCGGTTCGAGTCGCGTGTGGTCGTAGCGCACGCCGGGCATGAAGGTCCAGTCGTTCCAACTGATCTGATCCTGCGCGAACAGGGCATAACTGGTGATGGTCGGGTCCGGGAAGTCGCTGGTGGCGATCAGTCGGTCGCTCGGGCTGTCGGCGCCGACCACACGGCAGGAGCCGAACACCCGGGCACAGGTCCCGCTGCCGCTGCGCAGCCCGGTGACTTTCTGTTGCTTGATGGTGGTGCCGTAGGTCAGCACATGGTCAGTGCTGGCGATGGAAAATGCCTTGTCCAGCTGGGCGTCGAAGATCCACTGTTTTTCCTGATACTCCGTCTCGCGTTGGCGATACACATCGCGGGAGAACGGGAAATAACGTTCGTTAGTGCTCTGGTCGGTCCTGGCGGTCTGGTAGTTCAGGCTCCACTTGAGGTTATCCACCAGCAGGCTGTCGAGACTGAACGTGTTCTCGACACCGAAGCGTTCGCGGGTAATGGTGTCGCTGCCTTCGCGCGACCGATACATACCCAGCCCGCTGCCATTGGCGAACGGTCCTCCCACCGCGTTTTTCAGGTTGCTGTCGCGATCATCCTTGTACTTTTCATAGGCCAGCGCCAGACGCGCGCCATCGCTATAATTCCAGCCCAGTTTGCCCAGCACGTTGGTGCTGCGGGCGTCCTGAGGGTTGGCTTCGGTGCGGCTCAGGCCAGTGCCGCCCGTCTCGCCATAGGATTCGGTTTCGTGACCGTTGCGCTGGCTCAAGTGCAGCAGCGCGTCGAACTCGCCCTGCCGCCCGGCCAGCGTGGCAGAGTTCAGCCAGCTCTCGTCTGCCGAGCTGTAGCCGGTTTTCAAACGCGCGCCGACGTCCTGGCCGGGTTTGATGATGTCATCCGGGTCCAGCGTGTAATAACTGACCACGCCGCCGATGGCGCTGCTGCCATACAGGGCTGAGGCTGGGCCGCGAAGGATTTCCACGCGCTTGACGATTTCGGGATCGACATAGTTGCGGTGGGTCTGCGCATAAGGGCCGGTGAAGAAACTGTCGGGCACTTCAACACCATCGACCTGGGTCAGGATGCGGTTGCCGTCGATCCCGCGAATGTTGTAACCGGTTGTGCCGGCACGCTGGCCTGCGCCGCCCACTGAAACACCTGGCTCATAGCGCACCAGGTCGCGAATGGAATTGACGTTCTGACGGTCCAGCTGTTTGCGCGAATGAACACTGACAGTGCTCGGTACGGTGGCCACTTCCTGTGCCTGACGCGTAGCGCTCACCGTGATCTGATCAAGCGCCATGACGCCAGCGATGCGTTTTTCCAGCACCACATTGTTGTTGCCCAGGTTGCGATAGCTCAGCGCGCTGCCCGCCAGCAAGTTGTCCAGAGCGGCTGCCGCGCTCAGATTACCGTTTGCGCCCTGTGACGTTACGTTTTGCGCCAGCTCTGATGACACACCGACTTGCCAGCCGGTAATGCGGCTGAATTCATTCAGGGCTGATACTAGCGGTTGCTGGCTGATGGAGAAACGGTAGGTGCCTGCCGGGCGTGCCGACGGTGCATTTTCGCTGGACGCGTGGGCAGGCAGTGCTTGCAGGCCTGAGCCGAGGATCGCGATGGTCAGTAGCGAAAGTGTAAGCCGTGCGCGGTCTCGGGCGACAGGCGTGAACGTGGATGACATCGGTAGCGCTCCCTGGGGTGTGGCTCGTTATAGTGTTTACAAACTGTTTCGGGATGAGAATCAGTTGCATCTGCTATAACTAGACGAACGGCCAGTGGCTATCGAGTAAAAAAATCCTGCCTCAGTTGAGGATCACCAGCGCGGGCATTTCATGCAAGCTTGCCGAGGTGATCTGCGCCAGCGAACGCACCACGTCCAGCGGGTTGTCCAGACGGTAGTTTCCGGTAACTGCGACACGGTCCAGTTGCGCATTGGTGTTGATGATCCAGCCGGGATAGTAGCGGCGCAGTTCAGCCAGCACCTCGCTCAGCGGGCTGTTGTCGAAGATCAGTCGGCCCTGCACCCAGGCCAGGTCACGGGCCGGATCAAGCTTTTCCCTGTGCCCGAAACCGCCAGGCCCGACGCGAATGCGTTCCCCCGCCGCAAGGCTGAGGCTGGAGTTGCCCTGTAACGCACGCACCTCGACAGCGCCGCGCTGCACGTCCACTTGCGCGACGCCATCCAGATAACGCACCGAAAACTCGGTGCTGCTGGCGCTCATGCGTACTGGACCTGCGTCGATTTGCAATGGCAGACCCGGTCTGGACGCCACCTCGAAAAATGCTTCGCCTTGAAGCAGTCGGGCAGAGCGCTGCTGGTCATCGATGCGGCTGGAGAGCGCAGAGTTGGTGTTGAGCAAAACCCTGGAGCCATCGGCCAGTTCGAGACGCTGACGCTCGCCGACCACTGTCAGGTGGTCGGCTTGCAAGCGTAAGGGCAGGTGACTGAAGCTGAACAGCCCCAGCAGCAGAACCGCAGCGGTCGCCAGAGATTTCCAGTGCGGGCGGACACGTTGCCACGTCGAACGCTTGCGCGGTTGCGCAATATGTTCAGCAGCGAGTTGAACCGTTGGTGACTGCCAGATCGCCCGCGCCTTGTCGAACGCGCGCGCATGTTCTGGATCGGCATTCAGCCATTCCTGAAAACGGGCCAGCCGGTCCGCATCGGCATCTTCCAGCTCGATCAGCCAGGTCAGCGCCTGATCCATTGCACAATCGCTCAATACGTCCTGCGCAATTGCTTGAGGATGCTCTGTTTTCGGGGGCACGGTGTTCCTCTGAGTCCTGAAACTTTATCGATAAGAGTCTGGAGCCTGCGATAGCATTCAGGGCGGGTCAAGCCTTGAAATCACGCCCACGCAGATCGCCATGATCAGCTTCAGTTCCTTTTGCACAGTGCTGGCCGAGACCTGTAACTGCTCGGCGATCTCCAGGTAACTGCAACCATTGAGGCGGCTGAGGGTGAAGATCTTTTGCTGACGCTGGCTCAGTGTGCTCAGGCTGGCGCTCAGGCCTTCGAGCAGGCGCTTGGCATGAGCGGCATCCTCGGGTGCGCCGAGCTGTGCAACGACAGCTTCCAGTCGGGCTGGCGAGACATCTTCGATCATGGTGCGGCCATGAATGCGCCGCGCACGCAGATGATCCAGAGCCAGATTGCGGGCGGTCTGAAAGACGAAGGGTTCGAGATGGTCGACGGAGTGTTCGGTCAGCGCACGACTGACACGCAACCAGGTTTCCTGAAGCAGGTCCTCGGCGGCGCTGTGGCTGCCGACCATGCGCTGCAAGGTGCGCAACAGCACGGCACGTTGGGCCATAAAGACATTATTGAAATGAGACTGCGACACATGTGAGCCCGACCGAAGATTCAGGCAAATGATAATGCTTCTCATTTTCCTGTCGGGTCAAGCGCAGATCTGTAAATGTTTATCCCGGAAGTGTCTTGTTTCTTACGTTCCGGTATGGATTACCTGTTGTGACATCGTGCACATTAATCTGCTTCGCACGGCTCGCTCAAGGTCGGACGCAGGGCGTCCAGAACGGCGTTACCACGCTGGGGCGCAGGAACGAGAGTGAATCCAGGAGATACCTCTCGTTCCGCAGCATCGGAACGCTTGTTACGGCGCTCATGAAACTGTTACTGCGCGTTATGCAGCGCCAGGCAGTTGTCGAGCATGCGATTGGAGAACGCCCACTCATTGTCGTACCAGGACAGGACCTTGAGCAACTTTCCGCTGACTTTGGTGTGATTGGCGTCGAAAATCGACGATAGCGGGTTGTGGTTGAAGTCGTGGGAGACCAGCGGCAGGGTGTTGTAACCCAGCACTTTTGAATGCTGACTGGCTTCTTTCATCAATGCGTTAACTTCTTCAGCGGTGGTTTCACGCTTCAGGGTTACGGTCAGGTCGACGAGCGACACATTGATCACCGGCACGCGCACGGCCATGCCGGTCAGCTTGCCTGCCAGTTCCGGGAGTACCAGGCCAACGGCTTCGGCAGCGCCGGTCTTGCTCGGAATCATCGACTGCGTAGCCGAACGGGCGCGGTAGGGGTCGGTGTGGTAGACGTCGATCAGGTTCTGGTCGTTGGTGTAGGCATGAATGGTGGTCATCAGACCGGTTTCGATGCCCAGCTCACGATGCAGCACCTGAGCGACCGGTGCCAGGCAGTTGGTGGTGCAGGAAGCGCTGGAGATGATCTGGTGCGACTGACGCAGCGTGTCATGGTTGACACCATAGACGATGGTGGCATCGGCGCCGCTGGCCGGGGCTGAGATAATCACCTTGCGGGCACCGGCAGTCAGGTGTGCGGCGGCCTTGTCGCGGCTGGTGAACAGACCGGTGCATTCGAACACCACGTCGATATTCTGCGCTTTCCACGGCAGTTCGGCAGGGTTGCGAATCGCGCTGACCGAAATACGGTCACCGTTGACCGTCAGGCTTTCCTTGTCGCACTCGACCGTGCCGCTGAAAGGGCCGTGTACGGTGTCGAAACGCAGCAGGTGTGCGTTCATTTCGCTGTCGCCCAGATCGTTGATGGCGACGACCTGCAGGTCCTGACGGTAGCCTTGGGTATACAGTGCGCGTAGGACGTTGCGGCCGATTCGGCCAAAACCGTTGATTGCGATACGAAGAGTCATACAGCCGTCCTTCTGAATTTGTTGTTGGAATTACAAGATTATTCTCATAGAAATAGAAAACAAGCCTTTTTAGTGGCAATATTTTGTTTTATCTACAACTACAAGCCTGAAAGGCCCTCCGGGTTGATCGAGATCAGGGTTCAGCTTCCTGGCCGTCGCAGCTCGATAACCGGAACTGTCTTTACGGGTGACCTTAGACGTTAGCCTGGAGTTCACCACATGCATCCCCGCATTCTTGAGGTAACCGAGCGGCTCATCGCTCGCAGCCGTGAAACCCGTCAGCGTTATCTTGAATTGATTCGCGGTGCAGCGAGCGAAGGCCCGATGCGCGGCAAACTGCAATGTGCCAACTTTGCTCACGGGGTCGCTGCCTGCGGCCCGGAAGACAAGCAAAACCTGCGTCTGATGAACGCCGCCAACGTGGCGATCGTGTCTTCCTACAACGAGATGCTCTCTGCGCATCAGCCTTACGAACACTTCCCCACCCAGATCAAACAGGCTTTACGTGACATTGGATCGGTCGGTCAGTTTGCCGGTGGCGTACCCGCCATGTGCGATGGCGTGACTCAGGGCGAGCCGGGCATGGAGCTGGCGATCGCCAGCCGCGAAGTGATCGCCATGTCCACTGCCATCGCTCTGTCGCACAACATGTTCGATGCCGCGCTGATGCTGGGCATCTGCGACAAGATCGTCCCCGGCTTGATGATGGGCGCGCTGCGTTTTGGCCATCTTCCGACCCTTTTCGTGCCGGGCGGGCCAATGGTGTCGGGCATCTCCAACAAGGAAAAAGCCGACGTGCGGCAGCGTTACGCGGAAGGCAAGGCCACCCGCGAAGAGCTGCTGGACTCTGAAATGAAGTCCTATCATGGCCCCGGCACCTGCACCTTCTACGGCACAGCCAACACTAATCAGTTGCTGATGGAAGTCATGGGCATGCACCTTCCCGGCGCCTCGTTCGTCAATCCCTACACGCCGTTGCGCGATGCACTGACCGTCGAGGCGGCGCAGCAGGTCACCCGCCTGACGATGCAGAGCGGCAATTTCATGCCGATCGGCGAAATTGTTGACGAACGCTCGCTGGTCAATTCCATCGTCGCGCTGCACGCCACCGGCGGTTCGACCAATCACACGCTGCACATGCCGGCCATTGCTCAGGCTGCCGGTATCCAGTTGACCTGGCAGGACATGGCCGATCTGTCGGAAGTGGTGCCGACCCTCAGCCACGTTTATCCGAACGGCAAGGCTGACATCAACCACTTCCAGGCCGCCGGTGGCATGTCGTTCCTGATTCGCGAGCTGCTGGCCGCCGGTCTGCTGCACGAGAACGTCAACACCGTGGCCGGTTATGGCCTAAGCCGCTACACCAAAGAACCGTTCCTGGAAGACGGCAAACTGGTCTGGCGTGAAGGCCCTCTGGAAAGCCTGGACGAAAATATCCTGCGCCCGGTGTCTCGTCCGTTTTCGCCGGAAGGTGGCTTGCGGGTCATGGAAGGCAATCTGGGCCGTGGCGTGATGAAAGTTTCTGCTGTCGCTCCAGAGCATCAGATTGTCGAAGCGCCCGCCAAGGTCTTCGAAGATCAGCAGGACCTGGCTGATGCGTTCAAGGCCGGTGAGCTGGAATGTGATTTCGTCGCCGTGATGCGTTTCCAGGGGCCGCGCTCCAACGGCATGCCCGAACTGCACAAGATGACACCGTTTCTGGGCGTTCTGCAGGACCGTGGTTTCAAAGTGGCGCTGGTGACTGATGGACGGATGTCAGGTGCCTCAGGCAAGATCCCGGCGGCCATTCATGTCTGCCCTGAAGCGTTTGATGGTGGCCCGTTGGCGCGTGTGCGTGAAGGTGATGTCATCCGCGTGGATGGCGTAAAAGGCACGTTACAAGTGCTGGTCGAAGCGTCAGAATTGGCCGCCCGCGAACCGGCCGTCAATCAGCTCGACAACAGTGTCGGCTGCGGTCGCGAGCTGTTTGGATTCATGCGCATGGCCTTCAGCTCCGCAGAGCAGGGCGCCAGCGCCTTTACCTCTAGTCTGGAGAAGCTCAAGTGAAGTTGGCCCTGGTCGGTGATATAGGCGGTACCAATGCACGTTTTGCCATTTGGGAAGACGACACGCTGCATTCTGTCCGGGTATTCCCGACCATTGACTACGCGGGCCCGGAAAAGGCCATCGAAGTCTATTTACAGGACCTTGAGTTGCAGCGTGGTGATATCGGTTATGTGTGCCTGGCGGTCGCCGGGCCGGTCGACGGTGATCTGTTTCAGTTCACCAACAGCCACTGGCAGCTCAGTCGCGAGGCGTTCTGCGCCGACCTGAAAGTCGATCACCTGTTGCTGATCAACGACTTTACCGCCATGGCGCTGGGCATGACCCGGCTCAAGGACGACGAATACCTGACCGTTTGCCACGGCCAGGGCAAACCGGATCGTCCGCGTGTGGTGGTGGGGCCGGGCACCGGGTTGGGGGTCGGTACGCTGATCAAGCTGGAAGGCAGTCGCTGGATGGCCTTGCCGGGGGAAGGTGGGCATGCCGACCTGCCGATTGGCAGCGCACGCGAAGCGTTGCTGTGGGCGCGGCTGATGGCGGAACGCGAGCATGTGAGTGCCGAAGTGGTGCTCAGCGGTGCTGGTCTGTTGCTGCTGTATCAAGTCAGTTGCGCGCTGGACAACGTCGAGCCGGTGTTAAAGTCGCCTTCCGCGATCACCTCGGCGGCACTGGCGGGCGATCCGGTGGCGGCAGCGGTGCTGGAACAATTCTGTGTATTTCTGGGCCGCGTGGTGGGCAATAACGTGCTCATTCAGGGCGGCCTGGGCGGTGTCTACATCGTCGGTGGCGTGGTCCCGAGGTTCATCGACTTCTTCATCAACAGCGGCTTCAAGCGTGCCATGGCTGAAAAGGGCGTGATGAGTGACTATTTCAAAGGCTTGCCAGTTTGGCTGGTCACTGCTGAATACCCTGGCCTGATGGGTTCAGGCGTGGCTTTGCAACAGGCTTTCGGTTCGGAGATCTGAGCAACATCCCATAACAACAAAGCTTCGCAGCCAACCTAAGGACGCTTAAATTTGAGTGCAGTCAGTAAATCGATCCTGCTGGTGGATGACGATCAGGAGATTCGCGAATTGCTGGACACCTACCTGAGCCGCGCCGGTTTTCAGGTACGTACCGTGGGCGATGGCTCCGGCTTTCGTCAGGCGTTCAATGAGGCGCCAAGTGATTTGTTGATCCTTGATGTCATGTTGCCCGACGAAGACGGTTTCAGCCTGTGCAAGTGGGTGCGCCAGCATCCGCGCCAGCCGCATGTGCCGATCATCATGCTCACTGCCAGTTCCGACGAAGCCGACCGTGTCATCGGTCTGGAGCTGGGCGCCGACGATTACCTCGGCAAGCCCTTCAGCCCGCGCGAACTTCAGGCCAGGATCAAGGCGCTGCTGCGCCGTGCCCAGTTCGGTCAGGAACGTACGGGCGGCGATGTGATTGTGTTCGACGAATGGCGGCTGGACATGGTCAGCCATCGACTGTTTCACAACGATGGTGAAGAAGTGATTCTGTCCGGTGCCGACTTTGCGTTGCTCAAACTGTTTCTCGACAACCCGCAGCAGATTCTCGACCGCGACACCATCGGCAACGCCACCCGCGGGCGCGAGCTGATGCCGCTGGAGCGAATCGTCGACATGGCGGTCAGCCGCCTGCGCCAGCGTCTACGGGATACCGGCAAATCGCCGCGTCTGATCCGGACCATTCGCGGCAGCGGTTACCTGCTGGCGGCGAACGTTAATACGCAAGCCGGCGGCAATTATTAAGCCGTCTGCTGCCGGCCGGAAAGGACCCGGCCTGGCACTGCCGCGCTCGCTGCTGGGGCGTATGCTGTTGCTGACGTTGCTGGCGGTGCTAATGGCTCAGGCGCTGTCCAGTGTTATCTGGCTGTCGCAGCTGCGTGCCACACAGATGGAGGGGCTGGTCACCAGCGCGCGCAGCCTGGCGTATTCGATGTCGGCCAGTGTCAGTTACTTTCGCTCATTGCCGCTGGTCTACCGGCCGATGGTCCTGGATCAGTTGCGCAGCATGGGCGGCACACGTTTCGTGGTCTCGCTCAATGATCACCCGCTGGACATGCCGATCATGCAACCCACGCCGCGCAAGCAGGCGGTGCTGGACGTGGTCGGCAACGTATTGCGTCAGCGTCTGGGCAACGACCCGGCCATCTCGGTATGGTTTGCTCGCCCGGAAGAACTGCGGATCTTCAATAGCGGCCTGAAGCTCGACGAGTTGCCGCGTTCCTGGGCGCATTACGCGCTGACGCTCGAACCGGTGAACCCGCCGGTGCTGGTGACGCAGATCGAAATGGCCCCCGGAGAATGGTTCTACATTGCCTCGCTGCTGCCTGAGCCCTACACGTCACTCGAAGAGCAGGAACTGCCGCTCCAGCAGGTCTCGTTCATTGTCCTGACCAGTGTGTTCCTGTTGCTGTTCATTGGCTTGCTGGTGCATTGGCAGAGTCGCCCACTCAAGCGTCTGGCGCGGGCTGCGCGAGACATGTCGCTGGGCGCTGATGTCGTGCCAGTGGTCGAAGGTGGCGGCAGCGAGGTGGTGGAGGTCAGCCGGGCGTTCTACGCCATGCGCACCCGGATCAGCCGCTACCTGACCGAAAGGGGTCAGTTGTTCAGTGCCATCTCGCACGATTTGCGCACGCCTATTACCCGCCTGCGGCTGCGGGTCGAGTTGCTGGAGGACGAGCAACTGCAACGTAAGTTCAGCCGCGACCTGGATGAGCTCGAACTGTTGGTCAAGGGCGCGCTGCAATGCGTCAAGGACACCGATATTCACGAAAACATCGAGCCGGTGGACCTGAATGCGCTACTGGACTGCCTGGTCGAACCCTGGCTGCTCTCTGATGGTAGCGGGCGGGTCACGCAGCAGGGCGCGGCACAGGCTGCGTATTCCGGTAAACCGCTGGCGCTCAAGCGCTGCATCGGCAATCTGATCGACAACGCCCTCAAATATGGGAACCGGGCTCACCTGAAGGTTGAGGACGATGCGCAGGCGTTCGTCTTACATGTCGATGATGAGGGCCCCGGCGTTCCTGAACAGCGTCTGGAGCATGTGTTCGAGCCACATTTCCGCCTGGCGGGCAATCAGCAGCAGGGTTATGGCCTTGGTCTGGGAATCGCGCGCAACATCGCGCACAGCCACGGCGGCGAAGTCAGCTTGCAGAACCTGCGCGGTGGCGGGCTGCGGGTGACATTGTATCTGCCGCGAACGGCGGAGTGATCTCCCGAATAGTGGCCTTCATGTCCAGGTTGTGCAGAGATTTCCAAATGTCACCAATCTGTGACATTTTCGCATCCCTTCGTTACTGTCGCGGCGCGGGTCTTGGTTAGACTCCCACGAAGCGCAAGCACCAGACTTGCTCAGGCATAACAACAAGAAAGGTCAAATTCGATGAATTCCATGTCACGTCTCGCTGTTGTCATCTCTCTCGCTTCGTTGTTCCCTCTGAGCGCTAACGCCGCTGAATCCAAAGGCACTGTTGAAGTGGTGCATTGGTGGACGTCGGGTGGCGAAAAAGCTGCGGTCGATGTTCTGAAAGCCCAGGTTGAAAAAGACGGCTTCGTCTGGAAAGACGGCGCAGTCGCAGGTGGTGGCGGTTCAACGGCCATGACCGTGCTCAAGAGCCGTGCCGTTTCAGGCAACCCACCAGGCGTTGCCCAGATCAAAGGCCCGGATATCCAGGAATGGGCGTCTACCGGCCTGCTTGATACCGACGCTTTGAAAGACGTTGCCAAGGCCGAGAAGTGGGACTCCCTGCTGGACAAGAAAGTCTCCGATACCGTGAAGTACGAAGGCGATTACGTAGCCGTGCCGGTGAACATTCACCGCGTCAACTGGCTGTGGATCAACCCTGAAGTCTTCAAGAAAGCCGGTATCGACAAGGCACCCACCACTCTCGAAGAATTCTACGCAGCGGGCGACAAGCTGAAAAAAGCCGGTTTCATTCCGCTGGCGCATGGCGGTCAGCCTTGGCAGGACAGCACTGTATTCGAAGCCGTTGTGCTCTCGGTCATGGGCGCTGACGGTTACAAGAAAGCCCTCGTTGATCTGGACACAGGTGCGCTGACCGGCGAAGGCATGGTCAAGTCGCTCACCGAGCTGAAGAAAGTCGCCACTTACATGGATCCCGACGGCAAGGGCCAGGACTGGAACCTGGAAGCGGCCAAGGTCATCAATGGCAAGGCCGGCATGCAGATCATGGGTGACTGGGCCAAGAGTGAATGGACCGCCGCCAAGAAGGTCGCCGGCAAGGATTACCAGTGTGTAGCCTTCCCGGGCACCGACAAGGCGTTTACTTACAACATCGACTCGCTGGCCGTGTTCAAGCAGAAAGACAAGGGCACCACTGCCGCTCAGCAGGATCTGGCCAAGGTCGCCATGGGTGAGGACTTCCAGAAGGTCTTCAGCATCAACAAGGGATCGATCCCGGTTCGTGAGGACATGCTGTCCGACATGAGCAAGTACGGCTTCGACTCGTGTGCGCAAACCGCTGCGAAGGACTTCCTGGCTGATTCGAAGACCGGTGGTCTGCAGCCAAGCATGGCGCACAACATGGCAACCACGCTGGCAGTGCAGGGCGCGTTCTTCGATGTGGTGACCAACTACATCAATGACCCGAAAGCTGATCCGGCCGAAACAGCCAAAAAGCTGGCCGCTGCGATCAAATCTGCCAAGTAATTCGTTCTGAACCGCCTCTAACCGTCGTCCGCAGTGTTGAAATCCCTGGCTGATTTCACCTGCGGCTGCGGCCTGAATTCGATACACCGGATGGGATATTCCCGATGAGCTCTGTCGCTGCGAACAGCAAAGCCTCGCCAATGGATGCGCTGCAACGCTGGCTACCAAAACTGGTGCTGGCCCCCAGCATGTTCATCGTGCTGGTGGGATTCTATGGCTACATCCTCTGGACATTCGCACTGTCGTTCACCAACTCGACGTTTTTGCCTTCCTATAAATGGGTCGGTCTGGCGCAATACGCGCGTCTCATGGACAACGATCGCTGGTGGGTGGCAAGCAAGAACCTTGCGGTCTTTGGCGGGATGTTCATTGCAATCAGCCTGGTGATCGGGGTCCTGCTGGCCGTCTTGCTGGATCAGCGGATTCGTCGCGAAGGCATGATTCGCACCATCTACCTGTATCCGATGGCGCTGTCGATGATTGTCACCGGTACTGCCTGGAAATGGCTGCTCAACCCGGGCCTGGGCCTGGACAAGATGTTGCGCGACTGGGGTTGGGAAGGTTTCCGTTTCGATTGGCTGGTTGACCAGGATCGCGTTGTGTATTGCCTGGTTATCGCGGCGGTGTGGCAGTCTTCCGGCTTCGTCATGGCATTGTTTCTGGCTGGGCTACGTGGCGTCGATCAGTCGATCATTCGCGCAGCCCAGATGGATGGCGCGAGTTTGCCGATGATCTACTGGCGCGTCGTGCTGCCAAGCCTGCGTCCGGTGTTCTTCAGTGCCGTGATGATTCTCGCGCACATTGCGATCAAGAGTTTCGACCTGGTAGCCGCGATGACCGCCGGTGGCCCCGGTTACTCGTCCGACCTGCCGGCGATGTTCATGTATTCGTTCACCTTTAGCCGCGGCCAGATGGGCATGGGTTCTGCTAGTGCCATTCTGATGCTCGGCGCGATCCTGGCGATTCTGGTGCCATATCTGTATTCCGAGCTGAGGACCAAACGCCATGACTAGTCATGTTGGCAAACCGGGCATCAGCTTCAGTCGTGTTCTGATTTACGCCGTACTGATGCTGGCCTGTCTGATTTATCTGGTGCCGCTGGTGGTGATGCTGTTCACCAGCTTCAAGACCCCCGATGACATCGGCACCGGCAACCTGTTGAGCTGGCCGAGCGTAGTGACTGCAATCGGCTGGATAAAGGCCTGGGATCTGGTCGATGGTTATTTCTGGAACTCGATAAAAATCACTGTTCCGGCGGTGATCATTTCCACCGCAATCGGCGCGCTCAATGGCTATGTGTTGTCGATGTGGCGCTTCAAGGGTTCGCAGCTGTTCTTCGGCCTGTTGCTGTTCGGTTGCTTTCTGCCGTTTCAGACCGTCCTGCTGCCGGCATCCTTCACATTGGGCAAGATGGGCCTCGCCAACACGACCACCGGGCTTGTGTTTGTTCACGTGGTCTACGGGCTGGCATTTACCACGCTATTTTTCCGTAACTACTACGTCAGCATTCCCGACGCGCTGGTCAAGGCTGCGCGGCTGGACGGTGCCGGTTTCTTCACCATCTTCGGGCGCATCATTCTGCCGATGTCCACGCCCATCGTGATGGTCTGCCTGATCTGGCAGTTCACCCAGATCTGGAACGATTTCCTGTTCGGCGTTGTGTTCTCCAGCGGCGATTCTCAGCCGATCACAGTGGCCCTGAACAACCTGGTCAACACCAGCACAGGCGCCAAGGAATACAACGTTGACATGGCGGCGGCGATGATTGCCGGCCTGCCGACACTGCTGGTCTACGTACTGGCTGGCAAGTATTTCCTGCGTGGGCTCACGGCCGGCGCGGTCAAGGGGTAATCATGGCGACTCTCGAATTACGCAACGTCAACAAGACCTACGGCAGCAACCTGCCTGACACACTCAAGAACATCGACCTGTCGATCCAGGATGGCGAGTTTCTGATTCTGGTCGGTCCATCAGGCTGCGGTAAATCCACCCTGATGAACTGCATTGCCGGTCTGGAAAGCATCAGTGGCGGGGGGATTCTGATCGACGGCCAGGACGTCAGCGGCACCAGCCCCAAGGACCGCGACATCGCGATGGTTTTTCAGTCCTACGCCCTGTATCCGACCATGAGCGTGCGTGAAAACATCGCCTTCGGGTTGAAGATCCGCAAGATGCCGCAAGCCGACATCGATGCTGAAGTGGCTCGCGTTGCCAAGCTGTTGCAGATCGAGCACTTGCTCAATCGCAAGCCGGGCCAGATGTCCGGTGGTCAGCAGCAACGTGTGGCGATGGGCCGTGCGCTGGCACGTCGACCGAAGATTTATCTGTTCGATGAGCCGCTGTCCAACCTCGACGCCAAGCTGCGGGTCGAGATGCGTACTGAAATGAAGCTGATGCATCAGCGTCTGAAGACCACCACGGTCTACGTGACTCACGATCAGATCGAGGCCATGACGCTGGGCGATAAAGTGGCGGTCATGAAGGACGGTATCGTTCAGCAGTTCGGTACGCCCAAGCAGATCTACAACGACCCGGCCAACCTGTTTGTGGCCAGTTTCATCGGTTCGCCGCCTATGAACTTCATCCCGTTGCGCCTGCAACGCCAGGATGGCCAGTTGTTCGCGCTGCTCGACAGTGGTCAGGCGCGTTGTGAGTTGCCGGTTGGCGTTTCTGACGCAGGGCTTGAAGATCGAGAAATCATTCTTGGCATTCGCCCGGAACAGATTATGCTGGCGTCCGACGAACCGAGTGGTCTGCCAACCATTCGCGCCGAGGTTCAGGTGACCGAGCCTACCGGTCCGGATACGCTGGTGTTCGTGACTCTCAACCAGAGCAAGGTCTGCTGCCGTCTGGCCCCGGATGTCGCACCGCAGGTGGGCGAGAGCCTGACACTGCAGTTCGACCCCTCCAAGGTCCTGATTTTTGATGCGCAGAGCGGTGAACGTCTGGGGGTGCTGGCACAGCAAGCGTCTGCCGAGCGGGTAAACAACGTGTCTCAGTTGAGCCGCAAGTGATAGATTTAACACCGGGTTCTGCGGGCTGGCCTTCGGTTTGCTACAACAAGGCGGCCTGTCGTGAACACAAGCAGTAAATCGCGCAAGACGTGTACCGAAGCTAATAACAATAAAACGAGGATTGATGGGATGAAGAAGATCACCAAAGGTAAAACGCTTTCCCGGCTTCAACTGGTCTGCAAACTGTCTGCACTGGGTGCCATGGGCTTGGCCTCCAGCGTTCATGCTGCCGAGCCATTTGCTGCCGATTCACCGTGGATGACCGGCGACTGGGGCGGCAAGCGCACCGAGCTGCTCGACAAGGGTTATGACTTCTCGCTGGAATACGTTTCCGAGATGGCCAGCAACCTCAAAGGCGGCTACAACGACGACACCACCGGCCGTTACAGCGACCAGTTCGCGCTGGGCATGAAAATCGATCTGCAGAAGGCGTTTGGCTGGCAGGACGCGGAATTCAAGTTGGCGATTACCGAGCGTAGCGGACGCAACATCTCCAATGACCGGATCGGCGATCCTCGTGCCGGTACGCTCAGTTCCTCGCAGGAAGTCTGGGGGCGTGGCCAGACCTGGCGTCTGACCCAATTGTGGGTCAAGCAAAAGTATTTCGACGGTGCGCTGGACGTCAAGTTTGGTCGCTTCGGGCCGGGTGAGGATTTCAACAGTTTCCCTTGTGACTTCCAGAACCTGTCGTTCTGTGGCTCGCAGGTCGGTAACTATGTAAACACCTGGTACAACTGGCCAATCAGCCAGACCGCTCTTCGCGTCAAGTACAACATCACTCCAGAAGTGTACGCGCAGGTCGGTGTGTATGAGCAGAACCCGTCCAACCTGGAAACCGGTAACGGCTTCAAACTCAGCGGTAGCGGCACCAAAGGCATGATCCTGCCGGTCGAACTGGTCTGGACACCCACCATCAACTCGTTGCCCGGCGAGTACCGTATTGGTTACTACAAAAGCACGCCAAATGCCGATGATGTCTATAAAGACGTCAACGGTCAGCCGCAAGCGGCCACTGGTGCTGCGTTCAAGTCGCATGACAGCAAACATGGCTGGTGGGTCGTTGCTCAGCAGCAACTGACCACTCATGATGGCGACGCCTCACGCGGTCTTAACATCTTTGCCAACGCCACCGTGCATGACAAGGCAACCAACTTCGTCGACAACTACCAGCAGATCGGTCTGACCTACAAAGGTCCGTTCAACTCGCGTCCGAAAGATGACATCGGTATCGGTATTGCCCGTATCCACGTCAACGACGATGTGCAGGATCGCGTGCGTCTGGCCAACCAGATCAGCGGTATCAACGACTACGACAACCCTGGCTATCTGCCGGTCCAGAGCACTGAATACAACTCTGAAATCTACTACGGCTTCCACGTTACCAACTGGCTGACCGTGCGCCCTAACCTGCAGTACATCAAGCACCCTGGCGGCGTGGATCAGGTTGATGATGCGATTGTGGCGGGCATCAAGATTCAATCGAAGTTCTGAGTATTGATTGACGCGTAACGCGATCAAGGGTCGTGTGTGCTTTGCGGGCAGCCTGGCTGCCCGTTTTTTTATGGTTTGAATTCTTTTATTTTCAGGGACGCGATTGGCGATGACCATTCACGACGCGCAACTGCCTGAACATCCTCTGCAACGTTTCTTCCGATCCCTGCGTGCGAGACCGACTTTCGAGTGGGAGCGCCATCAGCTGCGCGACGTACTGGTGATCAATCATCCGCAGTGCCAGGCGGTGTTCAGCCGCCAGGGTGCGCAGTTGCTGCACTTTCAGCCCCAAGGTCAAAAGCCCTGGCTGTGGTGCGCAGCGCAGTGGCCGCAAGTGGGGGCGATTCGCGGTGGTGTGCCGGTCTGCTGGCCGTGGTATGGCCGACATCCCGGTGAGAGTGGCTGGCCAGCGCATGGCTGGGGGCGATTGCTGGACTGGAAGTTGATCGACAGCAGTGAAAGCGAACAGGGCGTCAGCCTGCACTGGCGCTTGCAGCTATGGGACTGGCAGGTCAACCTGCACGCCGAGCTGGGGCAGGGCATGGAGCTGCGCCTGAGCACCTCTCATGAAGACAGCGAGCCTTGTCATTTCAGTCATGCGCTGCTTGCCTACTGGTTGATCAGTGATGTGGAGCAGGTCGCGCTGGACGGTCTGGACGGCGCTCAGGGCTACGACGAGCTCAGTCGTCAGGCCTGCCAGCAACAAGGCGAACTGCGCGTGGCAGGCGGCTGTCAGAGAGTCTTCGAACACGCTGGCGCCTTGCAACTGCAAGACCCCACCTGGCAGCGCAGACTGAACATCGACACCGGCGACAGCGCCAACACCGTCGTCTGGCACCCCGGCAGCCGGCCCCTGCTCGGAGTGGGCGGCAGCGAAGCCGCAGGTTTTGTCAGAGTGGAAGCCGCCTCAGGCTCCGGCGACGCCTTCAGCCTGCGACCGGGCGAGCAGGTGCAACTGAAATTGCAGGCGAGCCTGGCGTGACTCAGATGCCTCTCGTTCCTGACTATCGTGCGACGCTCCGCGTCGGCATGCCTTTCCGGACGCTCTGCGTCCGATCTTGAACCTGTTTCAGCCCTGATCCTCGATCGGATACCGGCTGTCGTTCAGGCTTTCCTTGATTTTGCGCAGGTGCGGCTGGAAGTCGACGCCGCGGCGCAGGGTCATACCGGTGGCCAGTACGTCCAGAACCGTCAGTTGAATGATCCGCGAGGTCATCGGCATATAGATATCGGTGTCTTCCGGCAGCGGAATATTCAGGCTCACGGTGCTCGCCTGAGCCAGCGGTGAACCTGCGGCCGTCAGGCCCAGCACCGAAGCGCCGTTGGCCCGTGCTATCCGTGCCACTTCCACCAGCTCGCGGGTGCGGCCGGTGTAGGAAATGATCACGAACAATTCACCCGTGTGCGCTACCGAGGCAATCATCCGCTGCATCAAGACGTCAGCATGTGCCGTGACCGCCAGGTTGAAGCGGAAGAATTTGTGCTGCGCATCGAGTGCCACCGGCGCCGAAGCGCCCAGCCCGAAAAAGTGGATCTGCCGCGCCTGGATCAGCATGTCCACCGACTTGCTGACCAGTGCCGGGTCCAGTTGCTGACAGGCGCTGTCCAGCGACGCAATGGCGCTGCCGAAAATCTTCTGGGTGTAGGCTTCAGGGTTGTCGTCTGCTTCCACTGCGCGGCTGACATAGGCTGCGCCGCTGGCCAGGCTCTGCGCCAGTTGCAGCTTGAGCTCCGGATAACCGCTGACGTTGAACGAGCGGCAGAAACGGTTGACCGTCGGTTCGCTGACCTTGGCAGCCTGAGCAAGCGCGGCAATGCTCAGGCGAGTCGCCATCTGCGGATTGAGCAGAATCACTTCGGCCACCTTGCGCTCGGCCTTGTTCAACTCATCGAGTCGGCCCTGGATTTGCTCCAGGAGGTTTCTTACGCGGTCCATTCAAAGTCCTTGTCGCGGCTGATTTAGCAACGGTTTTTGACGCGGGCTTTTATTAGCCCTTTAGCCTGTAGCAAAGGTGGCCTATCGTACTGAGGGCCTGTGTTGATCACCACTGGAATATGCTTTCAGGCAGAATGTTGTGGTTATTACTACATATGGCCTTGAGTAACGCCTTTAAAAAAGGTATTTGTAGCCCAACTTGATAAAAGAACCAACATTATGCCCTTGATTACGGTTGAACCGTGCACATTTGCCCTGTTTGGTGCCCTGGGGGACCTGGCGGTACGCAAGCTGTTCCCGGCTCTTTATCAGCTTGATCGCGCTGGACTGCTGCATGAAGACACTCGAATTCTTGCCCTGGCGCGTGAACCAGGCGACGAGCAGTCGCATCTGGCGTACATCGAAAAATCCATGCGTCGCTTCATTCCCGAAGCGGAACTCGAAGCAGAGAATGCCCAACGCTTTCTGGCGCGGCTCAGCTATCTGCACGTCGACTTCCTCAAGGCCGAGGATTATGTGGCGCTGGCCGAGCGCGTTGGCGATGCCGAAACCCTGATTGCCTACTTCGCGACCCCGGCCTCGGTCTACGGTGCGATCTGCGAGAACCTCGCGTCGGTGAACCTGGCCGAGCGCACACGCGCGGTGCTGGAAAAGCCCATCGGCCACGACCTGGCTTCTTCGCGGCGGGTCAACGACGCCGTGGCGCAGTTCTTCCCGGAAAACCGCGTCTATCGCATCGACCATTATCTGGGCAAGGACACGGTACAGAACCTCATCGCGCTGCGTTTTGCCAACAGCCTGTTCGAGACCCAGTGGAATCAGAACCATATTTCCCACGTGGAAATCACGGTGGCTGAAAAAGTCGGCATCGAGGGGCGCTGGGGCTACTTCGATCAGGCCGGCCAGCTGCGCGACATGATTCAGAATCACTTGCTGCAGCTGCTTTGCCTGATCGCCATGGACCCGCCCAGCGACCTGTCTGCCGACAGTATTCGTGACGAGAAGGTCAAGGTGCTCAAAGCGCTGGCGCCGTTCACGCCGGAGCGTCTGGCTACACAAGTGGTGCGTGGTCAGTACACCTCCGGTTACAGCGAAGGCAAGGCCGTGCCGGGTTATCTGGAGGAGGAGAACTCCAACACCCAGAGCGATACTGAAACCTTCGTCGCGCTGCGTGCCGACATCCGCAACTGGCGCTGGTCGGGCACACCGTTCTATCTGCGTACCGGCAAGCGCATGCCGCAGAAGCTGTCGCAGATCGTGATCCACTTCAAAGAGCCGCCGCACTACATCTTTGCTCCTGAGCAGCGTTTGCAGATCAGCAACCGCCTGATCATTCGCTTGCAGCCTGACGAAGGCATTTCCTTGCAGGTGATGACCAAGGACCAGGGCCTGGACAAAGGCATGCAGCTGCGCAGCGGCCCCTTGCAACTGAATTTTTCCGACACCTACCGCAGCGCTCGGGTCCCCGACGCTTATGAGCGGTTGTTGCTGGAAGTCATGCGTGGCAATCAGAACCTGTTTGTCCGCAAAGATGAAATCGAGTACGCCTGGCAATGGTGCGATCAGTTGATCGCTGGCTGGAAGAAGGCGGGCGATGCGCCTAAGCCTTATCCGGCGGGTACCTGGGGGCCTATGAGCTCCATTGCTTTGATTACTCGCGACGGGAGATCCTGGTATGGCGATATGTGATCTTGAGCTGCCAGCAGGGCTGGTGGCACGTGACTTCGACACACCGCAGCAACTGGCCGATGCGCTGGCTGCCAATGTGGCCGAGCGTCTGAAACAGGCAATCGGTGAAAACGGCCTGGCAACGCTGGTGGTGTCCGGTGGACGCAGCCCGGTTGCGTTTTTCCAGAGCCTGGCCGGACAGCCGCTGGACTGGTCGAAAGTGGTGGTCAGCCTCGCCGATGAGCGCTTTGTGCCCACCGAACATGCCGACAGCAATGCCGGCCTGCTGCAACGTCACCTGCTTCAGGGGCCTGCGGCGAAGGCGAAGTTTCTCGGTCTCTACAACGTGGCTGCCAGCGTCGAGGAGGCAGCACTGGTTGCTGATCAGGCACTGGCTGAGCTGCCGCCCATCGACGTACTGATTCTGGGCATGGGCGACGACGGGCATACCGCGTCGCTGTTCCCGAACAGCCCTAATTTAAACGAGGCGCTGGACCTTAATGGCGAGCGTCGCTGCCTGCCTATGCTCGCACCGAGCGTGCCGCATCAGCGTCTGACCCTGACCCGTCGCCTGTTGGCCTCGGCCCGCTTGCCGATTCTGTCGGTATCCGGCCAGGCCAAGCTCGACACCCTGCGCGCTGCGCTGGCGGGCGACGACCTCGCCGAAATGCCGGTGCGTGCCTTCCTCAACCCGTCTCTCGAGATTTACTGGTGCCCATAAGCAAAGGAACCGTCGCCATGACACAGAACGAAAATAATCAGCCGCTCAACAGCATGGCGAACAAAATTGCCCAGATCGACGAGCTCTGCGCCAAGGCAAAGATTCTGCCGGTCATCACCATCGCCCGCGAACAGGACGTACTGCCGCTGGCAGACGCATTGGCCGCAGGTGGCATGACGGCACTGGAAATCACCCTGCGTTCGGAGTTTGGTCTGGGCGCTATCCGCATCTTGCGCGAGCAGCGTCCAGAGCTGTGTACCGGTGCCGGGACCATTCTGGACCGCAAGATGCTGGCCGACGCTGAAGCCGCGGGCTCGCAGTTCATCGTCACTCCCGGCAGCACGCAGGAACTGTTACAGGCGGCACTCGACAGCCCGCTGCCCTTGTTGCCTGGCATCAGCAGTGCGTCTGAGATCATGATCGGTTACGCCCTGGGCTACCGCCGTTTCAAGCTGTTCCCCGCCGAAATCAGTGGCGGCGTGGCGGCGATCAAGGCCTTGGGCGCGCCGTTTAACGAAGTGCGCTTCTGCCCGACCGGTGGCGTCAACGAGCAGAATCTCAAGAGCTACATGGCCTTGCCTAACGTCATGTGCGTCGGCGGGACGTGGATGATCGACAATGCGTGGGTCAAAAATGGCGATTGGGGTCGTATTCAGGAAGCGACTGCTCAGGCGTTGGCCCTGTTTGACTGATTTTTCTGATTGAAAGCATCTCGGCGTCAGCCGGTCGCGGCTGGTTGATGCTGACCAGGAAGTTGTTGTTGGTTGTATGGCTTTTCGGTGCTCCCTGGTCCGGAGCACCATTTTTTATTCTGGACCGTATCTCCTTTCGCTTACCCCCTGTCTTTGAACGATTGACGCGGACGCGTGCGCAGCGGGTCCAATAGCGCGCTCAGGCCGTTGTGATCGATTTCCTGCATAAGCGCCAGCAAGCCACCCAGTTCTCCCTTGGGAAATCCTTCCCGCGCGAACCAGTTCAGATAATGCCCCGGTAGATCGGCTATCAGTCGACCCTTGTATTTGCCGAACGGCATTTCCTGAGTCACGAGCAGCTTGAGTTTTTCCGGATTCATCGATGAGGGGTCCTGTCATTGCCTTTCGGCGAGCACAATACGTGCATTCTGCATGCAGGCCAAACGACAGTTCATGCAGAAGTCACGATCAGGCAAATGTGAAAATTTCGTAACTCATTGATTATTAATAAAATATTTCACTTTTAAAACTGGCACGCTGTCTGCAATTATCTATCTATCGAACACTTTCGTATCAACCTGCCATTAGGAAATTATCAAATGACTGATATCAATAAAGAAGCCATCTCCATCCTGAATGACCTGATCGAAACCAGCAAAGACGGTGAAGAAGGCTTCCGCACCAGTGCAGAACACGCAAAAAGCGCCCAGGTAAAATCTTTCCTGGCTAACCGTTCGACTGAAGTAGCTGCCTCTGTGCGCGAGCTTCAGGCTGAAGTGGTTGCGCTTGGCGGCAAGCCTGAAGATTCTTCGAGCGTATCGGGTGCCCTGCACCGCGCTTGGGTCAACCTGAAATCCATGGTGACTTCGGACGACGACAAGGCCGTGCTTGAAGAAGTGGAAAAAGGCGAAGACGTCGCCAAGAAGGCTTATCGCGAAGCGTTGGAAAAAGCTCGCAATCACAACGTTCCAGCCAACGTAATTGCGTTGATCGAAAAGCAGCAAGCGGGTGTCCTGGCCAACCACGACAAAGTGAAAGCACTGCGTGACGCGGCCCGTGCGGCACATGCTGCATCGTAATACGCTGCCCCAGCTGTAACAAAAAACGCCAGCCTGTCTGGCGTTTTTTTATGTCGATCAACAGGCTATCACGCCTGATTTATCAACTCTGAAGCCGAAACAGCAGCCCGCTGTTCGACACGATTACGGCCATTGTTCTTGGCCTGATAAAGCGCCTTGTCGGCAATGCCGAAGAACGTTTCCAGCTTGTCCCCTTGACGAACAACCTCTGAAGCCACGCCAATACTGACAGTCAAAGGATGTTGCGCATCTGTGAACAGCGGCAGTGATTCGACCGAGCGACGTATATTCTCGGCGATCATCATGGCCCCTTTCAGATCGGTTTCCGGCAGCACTACCACAAATTCCTCACCGCCATAGCGCGCCAGCCGATCGCCTGGTCGACGGATATTGTAGGCAATGGTTTGTGCAATCAGCCTTAGTGCTTCGTCGCCGCCCTGATGTCCATGGCGCTCGTTGAACGCCTTGAAATGGTCGACGTCGATCATCAGCAAAGAAAGGCATTTGCCAGAACGCTGTGCGCGTGCCCATTCGGTATCCATGGCTTCGTCAAGCTGGCGGCGGTTATCCAGGCCGGTCAAACCGTCAGTCGCAGCAAGGCTGGCCAGTGCGTCTTCTGCCCGGCGGCGACGGCGCAGCTCGCGGCTTAGCAACCAGGCCAGCCAAAGAATACCGAGGCAGAGAACGCCGGTGGCAGTGGTGACCAGCCACGCATTGCGCTTCCAGACTGCATACACCTCTTCCTCGGACTGGCCTATCACCACAATCAGTGGAAGATTGCCGACACGCGAAAACGTATACAGGCGTTGCGTATTCAACTGAGTCGAAAGGGCACTGAAGCTGCCATCGCCTTCCTTGAGAATGCGTTGAAAGTTGGCGCCGTAGCTGTAGTCCTTACCGGTCAGATCCTGACCTTCCAGATCGGGGTAGCGGACGATCAGGATACCGTTGGCATTAATCAGGTTAATGCTGGCCCCAGTGCCCAGGTTCTGACTCATGAACAGATTCTTGAAATACACCAGACGCATGGCTGCGCTTGCGACTCCCAGAAACTTACCATCAGGGCCTGACATTCGTCTGCTGAAACTGATGCACCAGTCCTTGAACCCCCAACGACTTTTATAAGGCGTGCTGACATGCAGGCCAAGGGACGGATCGACCCTATGTATCTGAAAATAGGAACGATCAGAAAAGTTATCGTCCCGTGGCGTCACTGACAGCGAATCAGCCAGCAGTTCACCCTTGTTATCGAGTAATACCAGGTCACCTTTGTAAGAGGCCGCCGTCGAGCGATCAAACAGGACAAGTTGTCGCAGTTCAGGGGAAAGATCTTTCAGGTCATCCCGTTGCCAGCTACTGATCATGCCTTGCAGCGAAGAGTCATACAGTTCTGCATTGTGCATGACGTCAGCGTCGATCAGACGAACAATGTTGGCCGCTGCACGCGCCGCTGTCTGAGCAGCATCGTCGCGCTCCCGAAGCAGCAGTGACGCCACGATGGCCAGAATGGCGGACACCGACAGCAAGCTGCCAAGGATCAGCATGAACTCGGGACGGGGCCATTTGAGCTGCGCTGGCCGAGCGGACGCAAACAACGTCATGGGGTGTTCTACCTGCAAAAATGATGTTGAAAGTGATGAGGGCGGTTAACTTTATTTTATGAATTTATGGCAGGGTATATCACGCCTCTTATATCCTGATATGACGGGAATGTGAATAAACCGGCTTTATCAAGTGGATGGCGGACTACCCCTGCCTTCAACAGCAAAAAGACAGCTTGATCACGGTGAGGGGCAGGTATCAGCGAGGAAGTTGGATACCAAACGTGTTGGTTCCCTGACCACTTTTCACAAACACAGTACCGCCATGCATCAGCGCAATGGCTTTGACAATCGCCAGCCCCAGACCATGATTGGCACCGCTGTTGCTGCGCGAGGCGTCGACCCGATAGAAGCGTTCGAACAGTCTGGGCAGATGCTCTTCCGCTATCGGTACACCCGGGTTGATCACCGCGACGCTGACATGCTCGGCCTGTGACTCGATGCGCACACAAATCTCTTGTCCGGCTTTGGTGTGCTGCACGGCGTTATGCAGCAGATTGATCAGGGCACGGCGCAGATGGGCCTTTTCTATCGGTACGCGGGCATCGCCATCGACGCTTACCTGAACCTGCGCATCTTCAAGAATGAAATCCAGGTAATCGAGTGTCGTCGCGACTTCTTCCGCCAGAGAGGCGCAGGTCAGTGTCTGAACCTTCGTGCCCTGATCGGCGCTGGCCAGGAACAGCATGTCGTTGATAATCGAACGTAGCCGCTCCAGCTCTTCGAGATTCGATTGCAGCACTTCGAAATAATGCTCGGCAGAACGTCCTCGTGTCAGCGCCACTTGTGTCTGGCCAATCAGGTTGGTCAATGGCGAGCGCAGTTCGTGAGCTACGTCGGCGTTGAATGATTCCAGTCGCGAGTAGGCCAGTTCGACGCGCTCCAGAGTCGAGTTGAACGACGCGACAAACTGTTCGAGTTCGGGCGGTAACGGCGTCAGTTGCAAGCGTCCGGACAGCCTTGGCGGGGCCAGTTTCTGGACTTCTTGCGACAGGCTTGCCAGTGGACGCAGACCGATGCGCGCCACCCAGTAACCGAGTGCCGAAGCCAGCAGAATACCCACTGCGGCGAGGCTGATCAGCGCTACCAGTAACGAATGCTGTGCATGCCAGAACGTCTCAGTGTCGATGGCGGTCAGAAAGCGCAGCGCCGGACGCTGCTCCTTGGCCGGAAATTCGCTGACCAGCACCTTGAAGGGGAAAGGGTGATCTGCCAGTTTCAGGTCGTGCATGCCCAGCGGGCCCTGCGCAAACCTGCGAATGTCTGCGTCCGGGTTACCAAATTCGTACAGCGGATTGTCACTGGTCACCCAGAACCGCAGGCGTTTGTCTTCTTCGCTGAGCAGCCTCAGTTTTGCCTTGGTCTTTTCCCAATGCTCCGGATTGCCGAAACGCCCGACCGCAGATTCCAGCACGCTGTAGCGCGCATCGACTTCGGCACGCGGCAGCAGGTCCATGCTCTTGTCGACCTGCAGATACAGAGCCCAGCCGATCAGCAGGAAAACCGCGAGTGCAACCAGTGCAAACATCCCGCTCAGGCGCACAGCAATCGAATCAACCCGCATTGCGGTTTTCCAGCACATAACCCATGCCGCGAATGGTATGCAGCAGTTTATGTTCATGCGGGCCGTCGAGCTTGGCACGCAGGCGCTTGATGGCGACTTCGACGACATTGGCATCGCTGTCGAAATTGATGTCCCAGACCATCTCGGCAATCGATGTCTTGGACAGGATGTCACCCTGACGCCGGGCCAGTACGCTGAGCAATGAAAACTCCTTGGCTGTTAGGTCCAGGCGGGTCCCGCCCCGGGTGGCCTTGCGGCTTATCAGATCGATCCACAGGTCTGCGATAGTGATCTGCACCGGCTCGTGACCGCCGCTGCGGCGGGTCAGCGCTTGTAGGCGGGCCACCAGTTCGAGAAAGGAAAACGGTTTGCCGAGGTAGTCGTCTGCGCCTTCACGCAACCCGCGAATACGGTCGTCGACCTGTTCACGAGCCGTCAGCATGATCACCGGCGTTTGCTTGCGCGCGCGCAACGCACGCAGCACGCCGAAACCATCCAGGCCGGGTAACATCACGTCGAGGATGATCACCGCGTAGTCGTTTTCCAGCGCCAGGTGCAGCCCTTCGATGCCGTCGCGGGCCACGTCCACCGCGTAGCCCTGCTCGGTCAGGCCACGGCGCAAATAGTCGGCGGTTTTCTCTTCGTCTTCGATAATCAGCACACGCATCAGGCTATCTCACTCATGAACAGCCAGCGCTGGCTTGTCGGACATTGGCTGGCGGCGCTGAAACAGCCGTTCCAGTTGCAGGTAAATGATCGGCGTGGTGAACAGGGTCAGCATCTGGCTCACCAGAAGCCCGCCAACCACGGCGATACCCAGTGGTTGGCGCAGCTCGGACCCGACCCCGAAGCCAAGCATCAGTGGCAGCGCACCGAGCAGGGCGGCAATAGTGGTCATCATGATCGGCCGGAAGCGCGTCACGCAGGCCTCGTAAATCGCCTCCTGCGGCGTCAGGCCCCGTTCTCGCTGCGCCTGCAAGGCAAAGTCCACCAGCAGAATACCGTTTTTCTTGACGATTCCGATCAGCAGCACCACGCCAATCAAAGCCATGATCGAGAAGTCCTGGCCCATCATCCACAGCAGCAACAACGCCCCGATGCCCGCCGAGGGCAGGGTGGAAATGATGGTCAGCGGGTGCACGAAGCTTTCGTAAAGCACACCCAGAATGATGTACACCGCCACCAGCGCGGCCAGGATCAGCCATGGCTGGTTGGCCAGCGAACTCTGGAACGCCTGCGCAGCGCCCTGAAAACTGCCGATGATCGCGGCCGGCATGCCGATTTCGTTCTTGGCCTGATCGAGCATGCGTACTGCATCGCCCAGCGCCACCCCCGAAGCCAGGTTGAACGAAAGATTGGCGGCCGGAAACATACCGTCGTGGCTGATCGATAGCGGGCCCATGCGTGGCGCGCCGACCTTGGCCAGCGCCGACAACGGCACCATTTCGTTGGTCAGCGGTGAGCGCAGGTAGAAGTAGGCCAGGCTTTCCGCCTTGCCGCGTTGTTGGGCATCCAGTTCGAGGATCACCTTGTACTGGTTGACCTCGGTCTGGTACTCGCTGATCTGCCGCTGGCCGAACGCGTCGTACAGCGCCTGATCGACGTCGGCGGTGGTCAGGCCGAAGCGGGCGGCCGCGCTGCGATCAATATCGATGTGCGTGACGCTGCCGCCCAGTTGCAGATCGTTGGACAGATCGCGGAACGCCGGGTTGCCGCGCAGTTTTTCGGTCAGTCGTTGCGTCCAGGTGTTGAGCAGCGGCCCATCATTACTTTTCAGCACGTACTGATACTGGGCGCGGCTGGGGCCGGAGCTGAGGTTGATGTCCTGGCCGGCACGCAAGTACAGAACGATACCGGGGACTTTTGCCAGTTTGGGGCGCAGGCGGTCGATGAATTCACTGACCGACACATCGCGCTCCGCGCGTGGCTTGAGCGAGATCCAGAAGCGGCCGTTGGCGATGGTCTGGTTGCTGCCGGATACGCCCACTGAATGCGAGAACGCCAACACCGCAGGGTCGGCACCGACGATCTTCGCCAGTTGCAGGTGCTTTTCGACCATGTCCGAGTAGGAAATGTCGGCAGCTGCCTCGGTCGTGCCTTGCGCGAACGAAGTGTCCTGAACCGGAAAGAAGCCCTTCGGAATGAGGATGTAGCCCACTACCGCAAGCGCGAGGGTCAGGCCGAATATGCCGAGCATCAGGCGCTGGTGTGCCAGAGCCCTGCGCAAACCACGCTCGTAAGAGGCCAGCAAACGCTCGCCGAACCCCGGTTTCCGATGCTGATCGTGCGTGGGCGCACGCATGAACAGGGCTGCCAGCGTCGGTGCGAGGGTCAGCGAGACCACCACCGAAATCAGAATAGTCGCCGTCGCGGTGAGCGCGAACTCTTTGAACAGGCGTCCTACCACGCCACCCATGAACAACAGAGGAATAAACGCGGCCACCAGCGAGAAACTGATCGACACCACAGTGAAGCCTATTTCCCCGGAACCCTTGATCGCTGCCTCGCGCATACCTTCACCGGCTTCGAGATGGCGGTGGATGTTTTCCACCACAACGATGGCGTCGTCCACCACGAAACCGACCGCCACCACGATGGCCACCAGCGTCAGGTTGTTCAGGCTGAAGCCAAACAGGTACATCATCGCGAAGCTGGCGATCAGCGACACGCCGAGTACGGCGCTGACAATCAGCGTGGCCGACAGCTGCCGCAGAAACAGCGCCATTACCGCAACCACCAGCAACACTGCAATCAGCAGGGTCATCTCCACTTCATGCAGTGACGCCCGAATGGTCCGCGTGCGGTCGTTGAGCACGGAGACGTCGACGGCGGCCGGGAGCATTTCCTGCAAGCGCGGCAGCTCACTCTGAATACGGTCCACCGTCTCGACAATGTTGGCGCCAGGCTGGCGGAAGATCGCGATATTGACGCCTTGCTGGTCGCCGGACCACGCCTTGACGTAGGCGTTTTCCGAACCAGCGACGACTCGTGCCACGTCTTTGAGTTGAACGGGAGCGCCATTCTTGTAGGAAACAATAAGTTGCGCGTAGTCCTGCGGCTTGAACAGCTGGTCGTTGGCCGACAGGGTGGAAATGCTGTCCTTGCCATACAAGGCGCCTTTGGCCAGGTTCAGGCTGGTCTGTTGCACCGCCAGCCGGATGTCCGCGAGGGTCAGGCCCAGCGCGGCCAGTTTTTCCGGAGCGGCCTGCACGCGAATCGCTGGACGTTGCTGGCCGGTGATGTACACCTGACCAACACCTTCGATCTGACTGAGCTGACGCGCCAGAATGGTTTCAGTGACATCGCTCAGTTCGGTGCCGGGCATCAGGCTGGAGCTGACACTCAGAATCAGCACCGGGCTGTCCGCCGGGTTGACCTTGCGCCAGGTCGGCAGGCTGGGCATGTCGGCAGGCAGCCGTGCGGACGCGGTATTGATAGCGGCCTGGACCTCCTGAGCAGCAGTGTCGATGCTTTTATTGAGGGTGAATTGCAGCGTCAGGTTGGTCGAACCCAGTGCACTGCTGGAGGTCATTTGGGTCATGCCGGGTATTGCGCTGAACTGCACTTCCAGTGGCGTTGCCACCGATGACGCCATGGTTTCCGGGCTGGCGCCGGGGAGCTGTGCGGTGACCTGAATAGTCGGGAATTCTGCTTCCGGCAGGGGCGCAATCGGCAGGCGCGGAAAGGCAATGACACCCAGCAGCACCATCGCGAAGGTCAGCAACAGAGTGGCGACCGGGTGCTCGATGCACCACGCCGATACCGAGCCCCGGCTGTTGCTCATCGTGCGCGCTCCACATCGGCCGTCGCGACATCCGGAGTCGGCGCACTGACCACCTCGACCGTGGCGCCAGGCCTGAGCCGCGACTGTCCATCACTGACTAACACATCGCCTGCCTGAGGTCCGCTGATCAACGCCTGTTCGCTGTCCTGATAAAGCACTTTGACCGGCACCATCTCTACTTTGTTGTCGGCCTGCACCCGGTAGACGAAGTGCTGATCAACGCCCCGCTGTACCACCTGAGGCGGCACTTTCAACGAGTTGCGCTCGATGCCGATCTGGATCTTCACCGTGACCAGTTGCCCCGGCCAGAGCTGTTCGCCGGGGTTGTTGAATTGTGCCTTGGCGCGGATCGTACCGGTGGTGGCCGACACCTGATTGTCTATCAGCGACAAGGTACCCTCGCCCAGCAGCAAGCCGTTGGCGGAACCGTCGCCCTGATAAGCCTTGACCGCCGCCGAGGTGTGCTCAGCGACCAGCCCTTGCAGGGTCGGCAGCATTTGCTGCGGCAGGGAAAACTCCACGGCGATCGGGTCGATCTGAGTCACCGAAAACAGCCCTTGAGCATCGCTGACACGCAGGAAGTTGCCTTCGTCGACGTTGCGGATACCGACTCGTCCGGTAACCGGTGAGCGAATCTGCGTGTAGGAAAGCTGTACCTGAGCCGAGTTGATACTGGCCTCGTTACCTTGCGCCGTGGCGCTCAGCTGTTTGACCAGTGCCTGTTGCTGATCGAATGTCTGCCGCGAAATGCCGTTGTCTTCGGTGAGCTGGCGGTAGCGCTTGAGATCCAGTTGCGCGACGTCGAGTTGCGCCTTGCTCTGCGCAAGCTGGGCCTTGGCTTGTTCGAGCGATGCGCGGATCGAGCGATCATCAAGTGTCGCCAGCAGCTCGCCGGCCTTGACCTGTTGACCCTCCTTGACCAGCACACGCATCAGCACGCCATCCACCTGCGGGCGAATGACGACGCTTTGCAGCGACAGCACAGAACCGATCCCGGTCACGAAACGTGGCACATCCTCGACGCTGACTGTGATCACTTTGACCGGCACTGCAGTAGCGGCGGATTTCGGGATTGAGGCGGGACGCAGCAGTGTCCAGCCGGCCAGTACAGCGCAGGCTGCCAGCAGAATAACGGCAATGACGGTCAGGGTTTGTTTGCGCATAGGGAGGGAAACGCCGAATTCGTCTGGAATTAATGTTTTGCCGCTTCTTTATAGCCTGCAAACCCGGTCAGCAGAATGACTATCAGCTGTCAGTTTTGACAGAAAGCCTCCACTGGACAAGACGCCCAGTCAAGAAAAGTCAGGGTCGGGCGATATTTAGGTTGAAGGGCAATTTGTCCAGATGTTTATCGAGTCTCAGGGTAATTCCTACAGCTCCCTTCGTCGGCTTCTGACAAATTGTTCTATCGGCAAGTCGAGTCACTAACTGAATCCATGAGTGGAGAGTGCAATGAGAAACGGAATGTCACGCTGGAAAGGAGTTCTGAACGCCCTGTCCATTCATCGAGGAGCGAAGGTCGCGACACTGATGGTTTCGTTACTGATTGCCCCGCACGTAGCCTTGGCAAAAGACGGTGGATTCAGCCTGCACGGTAGCATTGTCAATAGCAGCTGCGGGGTTACCGGGTTTACCGGCAGTGCATCAAGTGCCCAATTCCGTAGTCTCCAGGTTGCCCCGGGTATCCTCCTGCAGGTAAGTACCGAACATAATGTATGTGGTAACCAAGTCATGCCCTTCGCCACGACGTATCAGGCAATGCCCGTCACGACGCGGATTGACGGTGATTCAAATCAGGCCAGTGCTGCACTGGTGACCCTGAGCTATCAGTAATAACCCTTCTGTAAGGTTTTTTTCCGGAAACTGTCACGTGTTCTAACGTGGCAGTTGATTGTCCGACACAACGCCCCTCAAAACACCCGCCAATCTATTGTTGGCCGATCCATTATTGAAAGACCTTGAATTCAGACATTTGTCTGATCGTTCTGCTTGGTCATTGCGTGACACTCCTTATTGCTGTCGCCTGTCCCGTATCAGTGGTTATTCCTACAGATCAATCCTGCGTGTTATGTCGTGTTATCTGCGGATTCAAAGTTATTGGCCTGACAGCGCTTGAATGACGGCGGCTCTATAGTGCTCGCCGTCCGATAGTGGGCACACACGAAATAACACAGGGAAGGTAGTAGGCATGAAAAAGATTTCTCTTACATTGGCAGTGCTGGGCGCGATGGGCATGGCAAGTACAGCGACTGCGGCGAACAACGGCAAGCTGGTCTTTAACGGGACGCTGACCAATATCTCCTGCGATGTAGGTCCGGGCTCGGGCGTCAGTGCAGGCACCAATCCGGGCGAAATCAATGTGGACCTGGGGAACGTATCCTTTTCCGATATAGGCATTTCCACCGAAAGCCGTTTTGAAACGGCAACGCCTATTCAGTTACTGGTCAACTGCAGCGCAGGCGCTGATCAATACAATACGGTCAAGATGCGCCTTATCGCCCGTAACGGCAGCGGCCTGGACAATAACGACCCCAAACTTCTGCGCACCACCGGTGCTGCCGATGGCGTAGGTATCGGCTTGCTGGATGCGTCTAGCGCGCTGATGGATCTCAGTGGGACAAAGACGATCGACACCGCCCTCGTCAAGGACGGCACTGATGGTGCTACTGCGGAAATCAACTTTGGCGCGGTGTACGTCCTTAATGGAACGCCCGTCAATCCAGGCAACGCCGACGGCTTCCTGCCCTTTGTGATGGATTACGAGTAACAGTGCCGGACAGGGTGGGTATATGGCTTGCCCTGTCATCTATTGAATTCAAGGCGTCCGTCAGTATGTTTTCTGAGTTTTTTCGCTGCGCAGCGTTAATGGCTGTGCTGTGCTGCACGGCCAGTGCTCAAGCGGGCATCGTGTTGAATACAACACGGGTCATTTATCAGGGCGATGAAAAAGAAGCCAGCCTGGGCGTCCACAACAGTGGCGCTCGGGAAATTCTCTTGCAGTCCTGGCTTGAGCCTCCGGTGTCCGCCGCCGGTCACGAGGAGGCAGCCAAGAACCTGCCCTTTATCGTGACGCCTGCCTTGGCCCGTATGGCCGGGGGCGGCAAGCAATTGTTGCGCATCATTTATTCCGGCACAGGCATGCCCAAAGACCGTGAATCGGTACTGTGGCTCAATGTTCAGGAAATACCTCAAACCGCCGCAGAAAATACATTGCAGATCGCGATACGTCAGCGCATCAAAGTGTTTTTCCGGCCGAACGGATTATCAGGCGACCCACTTGAATCGCCCGAAAAGTTGCAATGGCAATTACAGGATCACGATATTTTAAAGGTCGATAATCCAGGGCCTTATCACGTGTCCATGCTCAAGATTTCGATACGTCAGCACGACCTTGAACTGGCCACTGTCGAGAGTCAGATGCTGGCGCCGACGCAGAGTCTGCGTATTCCGTTAGTTAACAAGTCCAGTGCCGCGCCACTGACGCTGAGCTTTGTCAGTATCAACGATTACGGTGGGCAAGTGCTTTATCAAACAACGCTTATCGACAAACAGCCGGGTCATGCCAGCAAGGCCGTGCCTCGATGAATTGAAGCATGGACACCCGCTTTCAATATTAAACGTTCGGGCTCGACAATCTGTCGTCCCGCTGGACCTGCGTCGGTGTAAAGGACTGCGCTGCGCGAGAGATAGCCGAAGTAGAGTGAAGTCAGCTAATGGAATGGCATAAAAAATACAGCAGTGGCGTCGTTGCATACCTCGTGCTCTCTTGTCCCCGACGCTATTCGCCATGCATCGGTGTTGCGCTGACGCTGTCCGTTTCGCTCAGTGCCTGGGCTGCTCAGTCAGAAGTTGCCGATGACAGCGTACCGGTCAGATTCAATACGGCTTTTATCCAGGGCAGTGACCAGCCGCCTGATCTTCAGGAGTTTTTGCGCAGCAACAGTGTGTTGCCCGGCACTTACCGGGTGGATATCTACGTCAATCGCACGCTGAGCGGCAGGCGCGATATCACGTTCTCGAAAAACCCGCTGTCAGGTCTGATCGAACCCTGTCTGTCACTGGACATGTTGAAAGGTTTCGGCCTGGACCCCAATCGCTTGCCTGCGGATACCAGACCCGGTGAGGCATGCTTCGATCTGCCTGCGCGTGTCGAGTTTGCCCGGGTCGACTATCAGCCTGCAGCGCTGCGACTCAGTATCAGCATTCCACAGGCGGTCATGGTGCACGGTAACCGCGGCTATGTGGCCCCCGAATTGTGGGATCAGGGCGAAACTGCGGGTTTTATCAATTACACCTTCAACGGCAGCAAGCGGCGCAACAAAGGCGTCGAAATCGACCAGTATTATGTCGGGCTGCGTAATGGGCTGAATATCGGGGCCTGGCGTTTGCGCAATGAATCGTCATTGGTTCAGGGCAATGATCAGCCCTGGCGCTATCGCAGCAATCGCACGTTCGCGCAGCGCGACATCACGCTGCTCAAAAGCCAGCTTACGGTCGGTGAGACGTTCACCGACGCGCAGGTGTTCGACAGTGTCCGGTTTAAGGGCGCTGCGCTGGTGTCTGACGAGGGCATGTTGTCTGACAGTGAGCGCACCTATGCACCAGTGATTCGCGGGATTGCCGAGACCAATGCCACCGTGGAGGTCCGTCAGAACGGTTTCCTCCTATACAGCGGCAGCGTTTCGCCCGGACCTTTTGAAATCACTGATATCTACCCCAGCGGCTCCAATGGCGATCTGTCCGTCACCGTCATCGAAGCGGACGGACGTGTGCGGTCATTCACCCAGGCCTATGCGTCGCTGCCGATCATGGTGCCTGCCGGGTCATTTCGTTACAGCCTGGCGGCAGGGCAGGTCGACAACAACGATGGACCTCAGGCGTCGCCGGGTTTCGGCAGTGTGGCGCTGATCTACGGACTCTCCGAACGGGTCACCGGTTTCGGTGGTCTGCAACTCTCCGAGGGTTATCAGGCTGCGAACGCGGGTGCCGGACTCAACACCGGAGTGGGGGCGGTGTCTCTGGACATCACCCGATCCGTGAGCCAAGCGGATAATCAGTCATCACGCGGTGGGCAAAGCCTGCGCCTGCGTTATGCCAATACCCTGGACGTGACCAATACCACGCTGGCAGTGGCGGGCTATCGATATTCGACCGAGGACTATCGGACCCTCGACCAGCACGTCAGCGAGACAAATCCGCAGACCGGCATGCGCCGCGCCGGCCGGGCCCGGGACCGACTCGAACTCAGTGTCACTCAGATAGTGCCGGTCTATGCGGCCTCGGTGAGCCTGACGGCTTCCGAGCAGCGTTACTGGAACCTGCCAGGCAAAACCCGCCAGCTTTATCTGTCGTGGAACGCGGCCTGGCGCACGCTGAATTACAGCTTGTCCATCGAGCGCAACGAGGATTTCGGAGCGCGCGGCGAAGCGAGTACCGACAACCGGATTGCCTTGAGTGTGACCTTGCCACTGGGCGCCAGCTCCGCCTCTTCGCGTCTGTCGTTCAACGCGGTGCGTGACAGCTCGGGCCAGTACAACGCGCAGGTCGGGCTCAACGGCCAGGTGTTGGGCGAGGCCAGCACGTTTTACTCTCTGCAAGCGGGTCACGACAGCAGTTCGGGGAGCTTTGGAGCAGGGAAGATCAACACTACTACCGGGTTTGGCCGTTTTGAAGCCGGCTTCAGCCAGGGCCAGGATTACGATGCGTTCACCCTGGCAGCATCCGGATCGCTGGTGGCCCATGCCGGAGGTGTGAATCTGGGGCAGACGCTGGGTGAAACGTTCGCGCTGGTTCAGGTCCCGGAGGTCAGCGGTGCCCGATTGAGATCCTTCAGCAATGTCGAGACCGTAGGCAATGGCTACGCGGTTCTGCCCTACGTACAAGCCTACCGCACCAACTGGGTGAGCCTGGACACCCGACAACTGGGTGCCGATGTCGATCTCGGCAACGCCATCAATCAGGTCGTGCCACGCCGTGGCGCTGTGCCGGTGGTACGTTTCAAGGCCTCGGTGGGCCGACGTGTGCAGTTCGAACTGGTACTCGGCGATGGCAGCAGATTACCGCTGGGTGCCAGTGTCGAAGACGAGCAGGGCAGGGCGTTGGCGGTGGTTGATCCGACCAGTCAGGCACTGGTGCTCAGCGAGCGGGACGCCGGCCACTTGCACGTGCGCTGGGCCGGCCAGCACTGCCAGGCCGCCTACTCGCTGCCACCCAGGGACCCGGCCCGGGCTTACGAACGCATTCGGGTGGTGTGCCAATGAGTGTCGTCACTGGCTGGCGCGTGATGGTGCTGTCGCTGCTTTTCACCGGCAGTGCGAGCGTGAATGGGGCCATTGCCCTGACCGGGACGCGGTTAATCTTTGACGGCCAGTACCGCGAAGTCAGCATCGAGGTGCGTAACCCGGGCAAGACTGAGACGCTGTTCCAGGCCTGGCTCAGCGATCCACACGATGGCGATAGTACGACCCCTGATCAACGCAGATCACTACCGTTTGTAGTGACGCCGCCTTTGGCACGCCTGGCGGTCAATGGCAGGCAAACGTTACGCATTCTTTATCACGGCTCCGGCATGCCGCAGGCACAAGAGTCATTGCTGCATCTTTACGTGCTGGAAGTGCCTCGCCACCAGAAGGGTCACCGTCAACTGAATATCGCCGTGCGTCAGCGTATCAATGTGTTCTATCGGCCCGCAGGGCTCGACGGTGATCCGGCTGAAGCTGCCGGACAGTTGCTGTGGCAGCTGGTCCACGGCGATCCGAAGGGCGTCAAACTGAAAATCAGCAACCCCACGCCTTATTACAGCGCGCTGAGCGCCGTGCTTCTGGATGGTATTCAACTTGGAAATGACCGGTTGCTGGCGCCGGGTGATGAATTCGAACTGGTGCTAACCAGACAGATTTCGCCGTTCACGCAGCATCAGCTTTCGTACAGCGCACTGACTGACTATGGCGGACGGCGGGGATATTGCGCGCGATTAAACGGACAGGAGGTCGTCAAGGGCCATCTGTTGGAGAACAACTCTCTTCAGGACAAATGCTGATATGAACCCTCTAGTTGCCAGCCGCTGGCTGTCATTCTTTTTATTGCCGCTGATGCTCGCTCCGACGTCTGGTTTTGCGCTGGTCTGTGTCACCCAGAATTCCGGTGCGACCGAGATTCACGATAGCCTGAACAGCACGGTGGCGATTCCTGCCTCGCTCCTCGACGGCGAGGTGGTGTGGCGTTCCGAACCTCTTAACATTCAGGTGGAGTGCGCCAGAGATAGCCAGCAGTCGGGCGAGGAGGAGGTGTTCCTTTACCTGAATCCTGACAACCAAGTGATCGGCCAGGGCATCCGTTCCGGGTTGACGCTAGACGCAGGCGATCATCTGCAAAGCAGCGGGAGAATAAGCACCGGACACTTTTTACCGGTATGTCGAGAAAGTGAAGCCCGTCTCGAAATGTGCCCAAAAATACGCTTTAACCTGGGGCTCTCCGTGTTCATCCAGAAGTCCGGCGCTACGCCGCCATCTGGCGTGGCAAGTCATCTGACCGATTACCGTTTCTTTCAACTGGGCGGCTCGACAGGGCCAGACCGGTTGCCGGGTCGTAGCCTGAGTTATGTCATCAACAACCTTGGCGGACTGCGTTTCGTCGCTTGCGATGCGGAGCTGCAAGTTATCCCTGAAACCGTGGATTTTGGCGACGTGGATATTCAGCAGGTTATGGTCGGCAAGGCGCTCGCCACGCAGCCATTTTCGCTTTCGACCAGCCGCAGCTGTGATTCGCCATACAGCATCGATGCCCGATTCCGGCCTGTGACAGGCAGCGTATCTGGCGAACTGCTAGTGCCTTCGAACAATGACTCGGTGGGCATCCGAATTATCAGCGGGATCACTGGCAATCCGCTGCAGTACAACGAACCGTTCCATCTGGCCGACCTGCTGGGAGAGACTCATGCGGCGCGCGCTGACTTCAACGCCGAACTGGTCTGGAACAACGCCCGGCCGAAGCCGGGGCCCTTCGAAGCCGAGATCATGGTCGATCTGTTCTATAAATGACGGCGACAGGAGGCTTGGGCAGTTGCCCGGTGATTGAGGTATGCTGCGCGACCGCGGGCGTCTGCCCGGCCATTTCGACTTTCTGGTGACACCATGACCACTCCTGAACAACCTCCTGTTCAAGACGCCGCAACCGAGGCTGCAGCCGATTCCGACAAGAAGGGTGCCGTCGCGCCGTTCAGCTTCCCGTTCAAGCCTGCAGAGTTCGCCCAGGCGAAGAAGGATCAGGCCTGGTACCAGAAAGCCAACAAGCACGGCCATCACAAGACACCCGGTGTAGCACCGGCCGGCACTCGCAGATCAATGGGCAAGCGCTGACAGCGGATGTCCTGTTGTTCAGGCAGCCTGTAGCGGAATGAAAAGATAGGATTCCGGCTGGCGGTCGGTCACCTCGGCACCTTCGTCTCGCAAGGTGCTCAACGCTGACTGCCCGGCGACATGGAATTCCCAGCCTGCGCTTTCGAAGAACACGTCATCTTCCATCGTCACCTGCTCGATGGCCGCCGCAAACGCGTTCATGTCCGGCAAATAAGCTACAAAGCCATTGCCCTTGAGGGCAGTGGTGCGCATGCCCAGTTTCTGGCAGATCAATTGTTTGGTCACGATCTCATCCCGGTCGGCCTGCCGGGACTGCTCTATCAGACTTAGCAACTGGGTATCGACCAGCCGGTCGCTGACAATCATCTCGGGGCCCTGCTCCCAGGATTCCGGCGGGCAGCCTTTGTTTTCCGGACGCAGCGGGATGTGCGGGTTGATCTCCATCGGATAGATGCGGCACACCAACGGTCGGCGCTCGTAGATACGGCAAAGGTTCTGCTCGCCAAGATTCCGGCAGCGTCCGACGTTGTAAGCCGCGAAGGTTATCGCCACGTAAGCCGTCGTACTGCCACTGCTCACTTCCGTCGAGCGCCGTGTGGCGTGGGTCAATTGTTCAACGGGAACCCCGTAGCCATTACCTAGAAAAGCCTCGGTCAGGACAATCACATTGCCGCCGTCCGCCGCCCACTGCCGGGCTTCAAGCAGGGTGAGAGGAACATGGTGATCGGTACAGCAACCGCCGCAACCTACGCAGGAAAACTGAATATTCATTGTGTCGATAGCCCGATCAGAAGTGCACGACGGGTGACAATATTTGGTCATTCACCCGGCTTCTCTGAGACCTGAAGCAAGTAGTGCGCCAGTGGGCGGTCGGAAGTCATGTTCATGCTGAACACAACGACCGCTTCAGGACTTGGGAATAGCGATGCGCTTTATGTAAGACATGCCTGATTTTTCATAGAGATGTCGCGCCGCGAGGTTGTTTTCCATCACGTACAGATCAACTGTTGATTCGTTGCGCTGGGCCAGGTGAGCGAACAAGTGATGGAGCAGGGTGAAGCCTGTCCCGCGGTTACGGGCATCGGTATGCACCACCAGGTCTTTGATGAATGCACTGGTCCAGCAGATGATGACCCCGATGACAGCCCCGTCGAGCAGTGCAACGAAGCACCGCGACAGGTCATATTCGGCATCGCACTCAAACGCCGTTAGCCAGTCGCGATAATCCGGCACGCTGCCTGCGCCGTCCAGATAGCCTGATGTCAGCAAGCGGTGAACGTCAGGTGCCTGCTCAAGGCTGAATGGCGCAACGATGACATCACTCTGCAATTGAATCTGCGGCAATGAGTCGGCGAGGTTCCGGCGCATCAGCCAGTAATGTCCGGCTGATGCGTCCGTGGGTTGCAGCTTGCACGCGGGAACGGACTCTCGGGGCAGAGTCCGTGTTCTCAAAGCCCTTTGGCGATGACGGTGCGTGCAGCCTCGATCAGGCATTTGGTCAACTCGGGTGAGGAGAACTTGGTCAGCACAGCGTCGGCCCCGGCAATCTGGGATTTCTCACTGTTCATCGCGCTGTCGAGCGAAGTATGCAGCAGGATGTAAAGGTCCTGGAAGTCAGGCGTGTCGCGAAGGGTCCGGGTCAGTGCGTAGCCGTCCATTTCGGACATCTCGATGTCGGAAACCACCACGTTGATCTGCCTCGCCGTGCCCTGCAGATCCAGCAGTACGTCGATGGCTTCCTTGGCGCTGCGGGCGGTGTGGCATTCGAGGCCAAGATTGCGCAGTGTTATGATCGACTGCTGCAGGGCGACCTGACTGTCGTCGACGACCAGAATGCGAGCCTTGCTCAGCACCTCTGCATCCTCTTTGGCCAGTTCTGTCGATTGCACGGAGATCTTCGCCGGGGCAATACCGTGAATCACTTTTTCAATGTCCAGCACCTGCACCAGCACGCCGTCGACCTGGGTTACCCCGGTGATGAACGACTTGCTGCTGGAGCCGTAGGGCGGCGGACGAATGTCTGTGGTCAGGCAGTGCACGATCTTGCTGACCGCTTGCACGTGCAGGCCCTGTTTGGAACGGCTGACATCGGTGACGATCAGGCAACCGCCATCCGGATCTGCCAGTGGGCGCTCACCAATGGCGCGGCTGAGGTCAATGACCGACAGCGAAGAGCCGCGAAGTGTGGCGATCCCTTTGACGTGCGGGTGCGATTCCGGCAAATGGGTGAGGGGAGGGCAGGGAATGATCTCGCTGACCTTCAACAGGTTGATCGCCATCAGCTTGCCGCTGCGCAACGTGAAGAGGAGCAGCGAAAGTGAATCTGCTCGGGCGTTCTTGGACATATTAACCTTCTGGCTTTAGGTGTTTCGTCGCCTGTGGGCGGCAAACAACTTTCGATGACAGGGTATCGACCTGCGGCGGACAGGCTTGAGGATTTTTAACCAACAGCTGTGCGTGCTGCACAAAATACTCGCCCTGATGTTCGCAGCGGGCATCGTTTGATACGTCACCTGTCGCTCAGGCGAAGGGCCTCGATAGGGATGAATGGTGGCACTTTGGGTTTGTCGACGTCAAACGCTTCGAAATGCGATAAAGCGGTGCGGCTAATTGTCGCAGTCTGGCGCTTTGTCTGCTGCGCGTACGCAACGCTTTGTCGTCGAATATTGACCAAAGCGTCGGCTGCGACAAAATACCGCAGCTATATATAGAAGAGATGCTGCGGCAAACTGACGCACCCTTCTATATATAAGGAAGGATTGTGCTTTGGCATTTCTGCGAGACTGGCCCCGTAGCGCAGGCTTGATGCCGATCGCAGGACCACCGGGCCGCCAAATGTGCCCGTATGGCTGCCAGGCGCTTGAGTTGCCGGGGCGGGCAGATGATCATGCCGCACGCTTGAGCTACGCCGGGCCTGTGCTGCGGCGCAAGCCCCGTATGCCCGTTCTGTAACGTCGGCGATTCCCTCGACCATTTCGATAAGGCCCGTAAATGAGTGACAACATGTTGTACCTAAGACGCGAAAAGCGCTTTCTGGTTCTGCTGGGGATCATCTGTCTGTCCCTGATCGGCGGTGCTCTGTACATGCAGATAGCGCTGGGTGAGGCGCCTTGCCCGCTGTGCATCCTGCAACGCTACGCCTTGCTGTTCATCGCAATTTTCGCCTTCCTCGGCGCAGCAATGCCGGGGAGCCGCAGTATCACGGCGTTCGAGGCGCTGGTTACCGTTAGCGCCGTGGCCGGTATCGCAGCAGCCGGGCGCCATGTCTGGATTCTCGCTCACCCTTCCGACAGTTGCGGTATCGATATCCTGCAACCTATTGTCGATGGCCTGCCATTGGCTACACTGTTCCCTATGGGCTTCCAGGTCAGCGGATTCTGCACCACGCCATATCCGCCACTTCTTGGATTGTCGCTTGCTCAATGGGCGTTGGTGGCGTTTGTCCTGACGGCAATACTGGTTCCGCTGTGCGTGATTCTCAATCGTCGCAAACCTTACTAAATACAGGGGCTTTCGCAAAACAGGCCCCGTGATTACGGGGCTTTTTTTCGACCGAATCAGCTGTTTTGAGAGTGATTGTTGCAGTCCGGGAGATTAACTGTTACAAAATTAGGCATAGTCATTAAAAATTTACATATCTACAATCCCCATCACTTGTCGTCCGGCTTGTCTGAACGATCAGCATTTTGAGGCTAGGAGCGTCCCCTGTGCACTCTGAACAGGCAGCGCAACGCTTGCCTCCGAGGGCGTATAATGGCCGCGCTGAAAGTGTCTGTCCTGAACTCCGGGCAGTTCCAGCAACTCAAAAAACAAGAATCCATAGCTAAACCCGGATTTGTCGATATGCCGCTGTGCGTACTGGCAGGCCCTTGTTCAATTCCAAAAAATTAGCCGGCACTGGCAGGGCGAAGTGTTGGCGGTCGAAACCCAACTGCACCGCGCAAGCTGCTTTTAGAGGTCGTGAAATGAGTAAAAAAAGGTACCCCAGGTTTTTTGGCTTCTTGGCCCTTTTCTGTATGCTTTTGCTCACTGGATGCGAAGGCGTGCCTCTGCTCGATCCTAAAGGGCAAGTGGGTTTAGAGCAGCGTAACCTGATCATCATTGCGACATTGCTGATGCTGATCGTGGTGATCCCGGTCATTTTGATGACCCTGATCTTCGCCTGGAAATATCGCGCTTCGAACAAGGCTGCCAAGTACACTCCGGACTGGTCGCACTCCACCAAGATCGAGATCGCGGTGTGGGGCGTCCCCATGTTGCTGCTGGTCTTCCTTGGCTACATCACCTATGTCTCGACGCACTCCCTGGACCCTTATCGTCCTCTGGATTCCGACGTCAAGCCGGTCACCATTCAGGCGATCTCGGTCGACTGGAAGTGGGTCTTCGTCTATCCGGATTACGGCATCGCCACGGTTAACAAGATCGTCTTCCCGGCCAAGACCCCGATCAATTTTCAGGTCACGTCGGACAGTGTGATGAACTCCTTCTTCATCCCTGGTCTGGGTGGTCAGATCTACGCGATGGCGGGCATGCACACCAAACTGCACCTGATTGCCAACGAGAATCACGAATTCAACGGTATTTCGGCAAACTACAGTGGTGCAGGTTTTACCGGCATGAAGTTCAAGGCTATCGCTACCAGCCAGGCTGATTTCGACGCCTGGGTCAGCGAAGTGAAGAGCTCGCCTAAAAAGCTTGGCACCGCCGAGTACGCCGAGCTGATCAAGCCGAGCGAACGTAACCCTGTCGAACTCTTTTCCTCGGTCACTCCGAACCTGTTCCAGATCGTCATCGACAAGTATGAAGGTATGAATCCAGGCAAGAAGCACGTCGCTGGTGAGAAAGAAGTGGCCGGTAACGCTGGTGCGGAAAAAGGCAAAAATTCAGCTGCTGGGGCAGAGGAGTAAACGATGTTTGGCAAATTAAGTCTGGAAGCGGTGCCGTTCCACGAGCCGATAGTCATGGTGACACTTGCCATGATCGCGCTCGGCGGCATTGCGGTTGTCGGGTTGATCACCTATTTCCGCAAGTGGACGTACTTGTGGTCTGAGTGGCTGACCTCTGTCGACCACAAAAAAATCGGCGTGATGTACATCGTCGTTGCCATGGTCATGCTGCTGCGCGGTTTTGCCGACGCAATCATGATGCGTACCCAACTGGCGATGGCCCAGAACGGTTCCGAAGGGTTCCTCCCGCCGGAACACTATGACCAGATCTTCACCGCTCACGGTGTGATCATGATCATCTTCATGGCGATGCCGTTCTTCACGGGTCTGATGAACATCGTTCTGCCTCTGCAGATCGGCGCTCGCGACGTGGCGTTCCCGTTCCTGAACTCCCTGAGCTTCTGGCTGTTGGTTGCAGGCATGCTGCTGATCAACCTGTCTCTGGGTGTCGGTGAGTTCGCCAAGACCGGCTGGGTCGCGTACCCACCTCTCTCCGGGTTGCAATACAGTCCTGGCGTGGGGGTCGACTACTACATCTGGGCGCTACAGCTGTCCGGATTAGGTACGACGCTGACGGGGGTCAACTTCCTCGTGACCGTGCTGAAAATGCGTACCCCTGGCATGAAACTGATGGACATGCCGATCTTCACCTGGACCTGCACCTGGGCAAACATCCTGATCGTGGCTTCGTTCCCGATCCTGACTGCCACCCTCGCGCTGCTGACCCTTGACCGCTACATGGACTTCCACATTTTCACGAACGAAATGGGCGGTAACCCCATGATGTACGTGAACCTGTTCTGGGCGTGGGGCCACCCTGAGGTGTACATCCTGATCCTGCCGGCTTTCGGTGTGTTCTCGGAAGTCATCTCGACGTTCTCGGGCAAGCGTCTGTTCGGCCACAAGTCGATGATCTTCGCCTCTGGCGCGATTTGTATCCTGGGCTTCATGGTCTGGCTGCACCACTTCTTCACCATGGGTGCGGGTGCCAACGTCAACGCCTTCTTCGGCCTGGCGACGATGCTCATTGCGATCCCGACGGGTGTGAAGCTGTTCAACTGGCTGTTCACCATGTACCAGGGCCGTCTGCGCTTCACCGCGCCGGTACTCTGGACCCTGGGCTTCATGGTCACCTTCTCGATCGGCGGCATGACCGGCGTTCTGTTGGCGATTCCAGGTGCTGACTTCGTACTGCACAACAGCCTGTTCGTAATCGCTCACTTCCACAACGTCATCATCGGCGGTGCGGTATTCGGTTACATCGCCGGCTTCGCGTTCTGGTTCCCTAAAGCGTTCGGTTTCACCCTGAACGAGAAGTGGGGCAAGGCAGCGTTCTGGTTCTGGATCGTCGGTTTCTTCGTCGCATTCATGCCGCTCTACGCGCTGGGCTTCCTGGGTATGACCCGCCGCCTGAACGCAACCGACATGCCAGAGTGGAACATCTATCTGGACGTCGCGCTGTTCGGTGCCGTGCTGATTGCCATGGGTATCGCGTCGCAGCTGATCCAGCTGTTCGTAAGTATCCGTGACCGCGACAGCAACCGCGATCTGACCGGTGACCCATGGAATGGCCATACTCTGGAATGGTCCACTTCTTCGCCGCCACCGTTCTACAACTTTGCCGAACTGCCAAAGGCGGACGACGTAGACCCGTTCACCGACGCGAAACGTGCTGGTACCGCTTATCAGGTCCCTGCTCGCTACACGTCGATCCACATGCCCAACAACACGGCCACTGGCCTGTACATGGGGATGCTGTTGACGGTGTTCGGCTTTGCATTCATCTGGCACATCTGGTGGCTGGTGGGCGCGAGCCTGGTTGCAACCATCGCTGTCTTCGTTGCTCACGCGGTGCGTGACGACCAGGGCTACATGGTGCCTGCCGAAGAAGTAGCGCGCATTGAAGGTGAGCACCACAAGGTCCTGGCGGCCAACGGTGCATACACTCCTGTCAAGTCTTCGCTGGAACAGGTTTAAATATGTCAAATATTGCTATCAACTCCGGAGCCCACGATCACGGTCACGACCATGATCATGGGCATGACGATCACCACGACAGCGGTGGCATGACGGTTTACGGCTTCTGGCTGTACCTGATGACCGACTGCGTGTTGTTCGCCTCGTTCTTCGCGGTGTACGCCGTGATGGTCAACAGTGTCGCGGGCGGCCCGTCGGGCCAGGACATTTTCCTGCTGCCATTCGTGGCTGTGGAAACCGCGTTCCTGCTGGTCAGTAGTATTACTTATGGCTTTGCCATGCTGGCGCTGTACAAGGGCAAGAAAAGCCAGGTTCTGGGCTGGCTGGCTCTGACCTTCCTGTGCGGTGCAGCCTTTATCGGCATGGAAGTTTATGAGTTCCATCACCTGATCGAAGAGGGCTTCGGCCCTAACCGTAGCGGCTTCCTGTCGGCGTTCTTTGCACTGGTCGGCCTGCACGGCGTCCACGTGACAAGCGGCCTGATCTGGATGACGATCATGATGTTCCAGGTCCAGAAAAAGGGCCTGACCAACACCAACAAGACCCGTCTGAGCTGCTTGAGTCTGTTCTGGCACTTCCTGGACGTTGTCTGGATCGGCGTGTTCACCGTTGTCTATCTGATGGGAGCTTTGTAATGTCGAATTCACATCACTCCGCTGAAGACAATAGTCACGGCTCTGTCAAGTCGTACATCATCGGCTTCGTACTGTCGGTCATTCTGACTGCCATTCCGTTTGCTCTGGTGATGTCGCCTTCGTTGCCGAAGGACATGACGATTGCGATCGTTCTGGTCTTCGCGATCATCCAGATCCTGGTGCATCTGCATTACTTCCTGCACCTGGATTTCACGAGTGTGCAGCGCAACAACGTGATGGCCTTCGCCTTTACCACGATGGTTATCGTTCTGCTGGTCGGCTTGTCGTTGTGGATTATTTTCAGCGTCCACCGCGAAATGATGGCGCATTGAGGAATACCAGATGTCACTGAAGCACTTTATCCAAATCACCAAGCCGGGGATCATTTTCGGTAACGTGCTTTCGGTGGCAGGTGGCTTTTTTCTGGCTTCCAAGGGGAATATCGACTTCGGCGTGTTTTTGGCCGCAATCATCGGTACTTCCCTGGTCGTTGCGTCAGGTTGTGTGTTCAATAACTGCATCGATCGTGATATCGATCAGCGAATGGAAAGGACCCGTAACCGGGTTCTGGTGCAGGGTCTGGTTTCATTGAGGCTGGCCCTGCTCTACGCGACCATACTGGGTGTTGCAGGGGTTGCCCTGCTGTACACCGAGGCCAATCCACTGGCTGCATTATTCGCAGTGATCGGGTTTGTGATCTACGTCGGTTTCTATAGCCTGTACCTGAAACGCAGATCCGTTCACGGCACGCTGGTCGGTAGTCTGTCGGGGGCCATGCCTCCGGTCATTGGCTACTGCGCAGTGAGCAACAGCTTCGATTTCGCGGCCCTGACGCTACTGGTGATGTTCAGCCTTTGGCAAATGCCGCATTCGTATGCGATCGCGATTTTCCGTTTCAACGACTACAGTGCAGCGAAGATTCCGGTTTTGCCGGTCAAGCGCGGCATTCTGGTCACCAAGCGTCACATCCTGCTCTACATTCTGGCGTTCCTTGTAGCGACCCTGATGTTGACCGTAGGCGGTTACGCGGGTCTGAACTACCTCGCTGTCGCGGCGGGTATGGGCATGTACTGGTTGTACATGGCCTGGAAAGGTTACAAGGCCGTAGACGATACAGTCTGGGCTCGCAAGCTGTTCGTGTTCTCCATTTTCACCATCACCGCACTGAGCGTAATGATGTCTGTGGACTTTCAGGTGACAAAAGAATTGTTGGTGACTTACGCCTTCTGATTCAACCTGATGCGCAATACCCAAACCCCGTTCTGCGAAGAATGGGGTTTTTTTATGTGTATTCACCCTGTCGAGCGAGGAGGCAGAAGGCTATCGGGATACTGCATACACGCCTCTTTGGAGGATGAAAGAGTCGGTGCATGGAAAAATGTGTGCAGTTGCAGCATCATGTACCGTTGTCTACACAATCTCTTGTGAGTATCTGGTTCCCGCCCTTCAGGGCCGATCTTTATTACGGCAGTCACCTATGACTTTTCCAGCAAGTCAGGCTCTCAAGCCCAAGCCTCTGGTTTCCATCCTGGCTCCTTGCTACAACGCTGAGCGCTTTCTCGAAGCGGCAATTCATAGCATCTTTGCTCAGGATTACGAGAATTTTGAGGTCATCATTATCGACGATGGCTCCACTGACAACAGCATTGCGATGCTGGAGTCGCTGCAGGAGCGCTATCCTTTTCAGCTCTACCGCCAAGCCAATCAAGGCGTCAGCGCCGCCCTCAATCATGGGCTCCGTTATGCGAAGGGTACCTACCTCGCCACTCCGGATCTTGATGACATCATGCTGCCTTCTTCGGTGCGTATTCGTGCCGAGTACCTGGATCAGCATCCCGAATTGGGTTGCGTCGGTGCGCTTGTCAGTTACATGGACTGTGACGGTAACCAGACCAAATGCCAGTCGCGCGACTACATCGAACGGCTGACATTCGACGATGTGCTGCGTGGTGCAGTCGTTGTCGGGGCGCCAGTCGCTCTTTACCGGATGCAAGCCATGCGAGAGGCCAATGGTTATGATCCGGAAATAAAGGTTCAGGATTTTCAGGCGACGCTGAGAATTACTTCCCTGGGCTACGAGATTCATGTTCTGCCCGAGGTAGTGACGCGCTACCGTCGGCACCCGGACAACCTTTCACGCAAGTACAAGATTCTGCTCGAGGCCGATCTGAAGAGCATCGAGCCTTACCGCAATCACCGCGAGTATCAGCGGGGGCGGACTGTGCTCATCAACAAGGCTTTGAAATACGCAGCAGTTGCAGACAAGCGATACGCCTGGAACCTGCTGCTCTCTATCCCGTTCAAGTACGTCGATCGGACAACCTTGCGTCGCTGCAAACGCCTGCTCCTGAGCTATCGGTAAGCGCGTCCAGTCTGTTCGGAAATTGATCTGATCCAAGGTAACCATGAAATTTTTAGAGCTTCTGAAAACAAGGAAAGTGCGCAAGCAATTGCGCAAAATGGACAAGCTTGACAGACATGCTGAAAAAATCAGGTTGAAATACCCGCGTGCACAGGTAGGCGTGGGGACTTATGGTATTCCGGATATTGTCGACTTTGGTGACGACTCGGTGCTCAGGGTCGGTGCTTACACCTCCATCGCGGAGGGGGTAAAAATTCTACTGGGTGGTGAGCATCGTACTGACTGGATTACGACTTATCCGTTCCCGGCGATGGTTGAGCAAGTCGCGGATATTCTGGATTACGCGCCCAGCAAGGGCGATGTGGTGATCGGTAGCGACTGTTGGATTTGTGCCAATGCAACCATTGTGTCGGGTGTCACCATCGGCCATGGAGCCATTGTCGCGGCCGGTGCAATGGTGGTTCGGGACGTGGCCCCCTATTCAGTGGTGGGCGGCAATCCCTGCAAATTCATCCGCTGGCGGTTCGACGAGGATATTCGTCAGTTGCTGCTTCAGGCGGCGTGGTGGGACTGGCCCGTCGAAGAGGTCAAGTCCGTTGCACGAACATTGTGCAGTTCGGATATGGATGCGTTTATTGACTACATCCGCCAGCGTCATGTATCGCCACCGCTCCAGACTCAGTGACCACTGGGCTCATGCCGCGCCTGCCTTTGGGCCTGCTTCAGAAACGCCATGTCAGTTTGCAATTATTTCAAACCTCAGGCTCCGAATGATCTGGCAGAATATGGCATTGGCCTGACTCGTCCAGGCAGTCGCTAAAATGATAGAGGGCGTTATGAGTCAAGAAAGCATCAACTGGGACACTCTGGGTTTCGACTATATCAAGACCGACAAGCGTTACCTCTCTCACTGGCGCGACGGTGCCTGGGATCAAGGTTCGTTGACCGAAGACAACACGCTGCACATCAGCGAGGGGTCTACCGCGTTGCACTACGGTCAGCAGTGTTTCGAGGGCCTGAAAGCCTATCGCTGCAAAGATGGTTCGATCAACCTGTTCCGTCCTGATCAGAACGCTGAGCGCATGCAGCGCAGCTGTTCTCGGCTGTTGATGCCGCACGTGCCAACTGATGTGTTCATCGAGGCCTGCAAGCAGGTCGTCAAAGCCAACGAACGCTTCATCCCGCCTTATGGCTCCGGCGGTGCGTTGTACTTGCGTCCGTTTGTGATCGGTGTCGGCGACAACATCGGCGTGCGAACGGCCCCCGAGTTTATCTTCTCGATCTTCTGCATTCCGGTTGGTGCCTATTTCAAGGGCGGCCTGAAGCCGAACAACTTCGTGATTTCCGGTTATGACCGCGCTGCGCCAAACGGTACCGGCGCTGCCAAGGTCGGCGGCAACTACGCTGCCAGCCTGATGCCTGGCTCCGAGGCCAAGAAACACAGCTTCGCGGATTGCATCTACCTTGATCCGCAAACCCATTCGAAGATCGAGGAAGTGGGTTCGGCCAACTTCTTTGCCATCACTCGGGACGATGTGTTCCTGACGCCCAAGTCGCCATCCGTGCTGCCGGGCATCACGCGTCTGTCTCTGATCGAACTGGCTAAATCCCGTCTGGGCCTGACGGTCGAAGAGGGCGATGTGTTCATTGACCAGCTCGATACCTTCAAGGAAGCGGGCGCTTGCGGCACTGCGGCGGTAATCACACCGATCGGCGGAATTTCCTACCAGGACAACCTGCATGTGTTCTACAGCCAGACCGAAGTCGGCCCGGTGACTCAGCGTCTGTACAAGGAACTGACCGGCGTTCAGGCCGGTGACATCGAGCCACCAGCAGGCTGGATCGTCAAGGTCTGACCTGACGGGCTCAGCGCAGAGCGTGAGGCACGAGATGTAACTTCGTGCCGATGCTCTGCGTCACCCCTTCAGGGCGCAGGCACTGTTTCTTCCTCCGCCGGCTCTTTCGCAGGCCCCAGCACAATCGCCAGATGCCGCAAGTCATCGACTTCCAGGCTGTAGCTCTTGCCCGACGGGCTTTGAGTAAGCGTACCCAGCGCGTACACCGTAAAGAATCTCACCGCTTGCGCATGGCTCAACAGTTCACTGATGTAACGGCTTGAACGATAAGCCTGCATTTGCGCGGGTGATACGTACAGCGTCACCAGTTTGCCTTCCAGTCGGTCGAAGAACTTGAACTTGAACCCCAGCCCGTAACGCTGCTCCACCAGGCCGCCGCCGAACAGGACGCGGCCGTTGTCACCCGGCTGCGTGTATTTGATATGGCGAAAATACGAGCGTAAGGAGACTTCACCCTGGCCGGGAATCTTCAGTTTCAGCAGCTTGAAGTCTTCTAGCGACAGTTCTGCTTTGGCCTGGCGATAGCTGTCCACCAACCGTTCCAGGTTATTGGTGCGGGTCTCGCTGAAACGGGGCACCTTCGGCGTGGCAGGTTCTATTGGCGGATTGGCAGCGGGTGGACGTTGCTCCGGGGTGCCTGCCTTTTCCGGGCCGGACTTTTCCTTGGTCGGCTCCTTGAGCGTCGGGTCGAAAACGTCGATGTAATCATCCAGTTTGCGCTTGGCCTTGCGCAGGCGCGTCTGGATATCGGTTTCTTCGATGGGGTCCGGGCTTTTTTCGTCTGCGTCCTCGTCCACCCATTCACAGCCCGGATGGTGCTCGTAATGCGGATTGGCACGGAAGTGCGCGGCGACGAAGGTCGGGTTGTCCTGAGGCTTCACGTCGTAGCGCACGCCCGTCACTTTGGCCCCCAGCGTCCGACAGGCCTCGTTCGAGCAGAGAAACTCGAAGCGTGTGCGTGGTGGCTCCTGGGAAAAGTATTCGCGTCGGGCAGCGGCAATCGACAGCTCTTGCTGCAATTCAACGCAGAATGCGCGGGTGATGGGCTTGTTGGGCTTCATGCTCTTTGTCTGCCTTCCAGGAATAATCCTGCAACACGCTATTTCACCCGGACACGCCTTGCAACCATTGCTCAACGGGATCGGCCTACCGATCCCGTCGTTCATTTGAACAGCTTATTCGGCGGGTACTGCCAGCCACTCGCTCAGCGCCTGCTGATACTCGCCGGTGGCCTTGCTCAGGTGCAGCCACTGATCGACATAACCTTTCCAGGCGACATCGTCGCGTGGCAATAAATAGGCTTTTTCACCGTATTGCATGTAGCGGGTCGGGTTAACGGCACACAGGCCCGGCATGCGCTTCTGTTGATAGAGCGCTTCGGAAGCATCCGTGATCATTACGTCAGCTTTCTTGTCCAGCAACTCCTGAAAGATGGTCTTGTTGTCGTGAAAGGCCAGGGATGCTTTCGGCAGATGGGCGCGGGCGAACGCCTCATTAGTGCCACCGGCAGGCTCGATCAGGCGCACGGAAGGCTGGTTAAGCTGCTCGACGGTTTCATACAGGGCTTGATCCTCGCAACGCACCAGCGGGATTTTGCCGTCGATGTCCAGCGTGCTGCTGAAAAAGGCTTTCTTCTGCCGCTCCAGGCTGACCGAGATACCGCCCATGCCGATGTCGCATTTCCCGGCCACCATGTCCGGCATCAGGTTCTTCCAGGTTGTAGGCACCCACTGCACGGTTACCCCCAGGCTCTTCGCCAGCGAGCGGGCGAGGGTGATGTCGATCCCCTCGTATTCACCGTCTTCACGCAGCAGCGTATAGGGTTTGTAATCGCCCGTGGTACAGACCGCCAATTGGCCTGTCTGCAAAACCTTGTCCAGATGCGAGGTTGATTCCTGAGCCTGAGCCATGCCTGTCATGCCCAGCAGCAGGGCGGTCATTACGCTGTATTTCAGATTGATCATGAGGCGGGGTGCTCGCGACTGTGCATTTGATTTTATAAGTGTCGACAGAGTGCGTTATTTGGCATGCCGATGTGAAGCGGCAATCAAGCGCTGTGCCAGCTGTAGTTTTCAAATAAAGGGTTGAACATTTCGTAAAAAAGCGTAATGTTGATCCCCATGATTCTTGAGCAAATCAAAGCGGTCGGTAATGACACTCGCATGTTGATCATGGAGTGGCTGAAAGACCCGCAAGCCCATTTCCCTCCCCAGGACCACGGTGATCCGGCGATAGGCGTGTGCGTGTCGCACATTCAGGCCAAGGCCAACCTGTCGGCGTCCACCGCGTCTGCGCATCTGGCTATCCTGCAACGCGCCGGGCTGGTTCAGGCGACCAGAATAGGCAAGTGGACTTACTTCCGTCGTGACGAACTGGCCATCGACCGGTTTGCTGATCGGCTCAAGAAAGAGCTCTAACGTTTTAGTTATACATTTCGTCATTTTGCGTAATGTTGAATTGATAGGAGATAGATCATGAGCAATACCACCATCTACGTGCAGGCCGGCGGCGGCTACGATCAGGTCAGCGTTGGCGAAAGCGACGTACTGGCACCAAAAGCCGGTGAAATCACCGTGCGTCTGCATGCCAACTCGCTCAACTATCATGACTTCGCCGTTGTCACCGGCATGTGGGCGCCGACTGAAAAGCGCATTCCCATGGCCGATGGCGCAGGTGTTGTCACAGCCGTAGGCGAGGGCGTCAGCGAGTTCAAGGTTGGCGATTCCGTGGTCAGCACGTTCTTCCCTGAGTGGATCAGCGGTGAGCCGCTGGTTGAAGGCTTTGTTACGGTGCCCGGGGATGGCGTCGATGGCTATGCGCGTGAGCAGGTCACTGCCCGCGCAACTTCGTTTACCCGTGCGCCTGTGGGCTACAGCCATGCCGAGGCCTCTACCCTGACCACTGCGGGCCTTACTGCCTGGCGCGCACTGATGGTCGATGACTCGCTGAAAGCCGGTGATACCGTGCTGGTACAAGGCACCGGCGGCGTATCGATCTTCGCCTTGCAGTTCGCCAAGATGGTAGGCGCTACGGTGATCGCCACCTCATCCAGTGATGAAAAACTGGAGCGTCTGCAGGCCATGGGTGCTGACCATCTGATCAACTACCGCAAGGACAGCAACTGGGGTGAGACTGCCCGCAAGCTGACCGGCGGGCGCGGTGTTGACCATATTATCGACGTCGGCGGCCCATCGACCCTGCAGCACTCCATGAACGCTGCACGAGTGGCCGGCCACATTTCGGTCATCGGCATTCTGAGCGGTGTCGCCGGTCAACTGGAATTCGTTCCGGCGCTGGTCAAGCAACTGCGCATGCAGGGCGTGCTGGTCGGCAGCCGCACCCAGCAACAGGACATGATCCGCGCCATCGACGCCAACGGCATGCGTCCGGTCATGGACCGTTCGTTCCCGATGACCGACATCGTTGCCGCGTTCAAGTATCAGGAAACCAATCAGCACTTCGGCAAGATCTGCCTGGATATCTGATTCCCGCTTCTTGAGTCGCTGTTTCGCCGGGGTGTCGACACTTGTGTCGGCATCCCGGTTGTGACGTTTTGAATCAATTCCCCTCGCGATTCGCTCGCATTCTTTTGCACCAAAAACCGGCTGGCCGTGGTCACATCCCCTGTGACATCGCGGACGTTGTGCGGCGCGCCCATTTACGCTGCCAAGGCGACGTTCAATCTGATTACCGGAACAGGGACGCATCGAAACCTATGAAAACTCATCTATGGCTGGGCCTGCTCGGCGCTTTTTCCATCAGTGCGCAGGCGGCATCGCTGGACGTGCCTATCGATATGGTCAGCGCCGACGGCGCGCCCAAATCCATCGGCAGCGTGACTGTCAGCGAAACCGAATACGGTTTGCTGTTTACCCCGAAACTGACCGGTCTGCCTGCGGGCATCCATGGTTTTCATGTGCATGAAAACGGCAGCTGCGAAGCGGGCACCAAGGACGGCGTCAAGGTTGCAGCGCTGGCCGCAGGCGGGCACTTCGACCCAGCCAAGACCGGCAAACACCTCGGCCCTTACGCAGATGGCCATTTGGGTGACCTGCCTGCCCTTTATGTCACGGCCGACGGCAAGGCGGACTATCCGGTACTGGCACCGCGCCTGAAGAAACTGTCCGAAATCAAAGGCCACGCGCTGATGGTCCACGCGGGCGGTGATAACCACGCCGATATGCCCAAGCCGCTGGGCGGTGGTGGTGATCGCGCAGCTTGCGGGGTGATCTGATGTGTTCTGCCCGCACCTCAACACGGTGTGGGCAGGCTCAGTTCTTCTTGAGCGCGTCTTAATGATGCAAATGGGCGTCGTCACACGTTATTGAAGTCATTGGCTGAATAGAGGCGCGCAGGATTTCAACACGGGCTTTCCGCATCATTGTTTCGTGGTGTAAGTTTGAAGGCTTCCTGATCAAACGATCAGATTTCTTCAAGACTCTCGCCAGGGAATGCTCGCTACAATGAACTTTGCACTTAAAAAACTCGCCGCGACGACGCTGATGCTGGCCAGCCTTTCAGCGTTTACCGGCGCTGCGCATGCCAATATCACCGAGCAACAGAGCGCGGCAATTCTCAAGACATTCAGTGATACATCGCTGACCGATTTCAGGCAGTTCCTGTCAGGTCTGGGTAAAAGCGATGTCGCCGTTAGCGCACACCTGAAGCCTGTGATCGAGGCGTTTCTCGATAACAAAAAGCTTTCCGCAGAACAGCAAAACGAGGTCTATCGTTTGCTCGGTCTTTATACCCGGATGAAATACGGCAGTGCGGCAACCGAAACCTTGCGCGAGCTGGTGGCTATACCAACCGTTCGGGTGGAGGGCGTTGCGCAGCATGACAACCCGGAATTCATCAAGATCGCCGACAAGATCAAGAGTCTTGCCGAAAGCTTCAACCTGAAGTTCCGTAACGTCGATAACCGCGTCTACGAAATATCGCTGGAGGGTGCCGGTGATGAAGTTGTGGGCATTCATGTTCATGCCGATGTGGTGCCTGTCACGCCGGAAAACTGGGTTCTGCCGGATGGCACAAAACTGGACCCGTTCAAGGTCACATTGATCGGTGACCGTATGTACGGCCGTGGTACCGAGGATGACAAGAACGGCATCGTGGTATCGCTGTATGCCATGAAGGTGATCAAGGAAGAGAAGCTGCCGCTGGCCAGAAACTTCAAGTTGCTGATAGACACGACTGAAGAAACCGCTGGCGACGCCATACCTTACTACTTCGAACGCAATCCGACGCCCAACTACAATCTGGCGCTGGACGGCAACTATCCGGTTGTCATCGCCGAGAAAGGCTATGGCACCGTCATGGCCAGCTTTAGCCGAAGAACTGCTGAAGGCGAGGGCGCGGAAGTTACCTCGATGACCGGCGGCATGGCTACTAACCAGATTCCGTCGAAGTCGGTTGCCACACTGGTGACGGATAAGCCAGCGGAATTGGCCGCAAGTCTGCAACAGGCAGGTGCTGATTACGTGAAGCGTAATGGCGGCAATTTTGAGGTGGCTGCCAAGGTCGAGGGCAACGACGTCAAACTGACGATTACCGGGGTTTCCGCCCACTCATCCGACCCTGAGTCCGGCGTCAACCCGGTTGCGCGAATGCTGGACTTCATCAACAGCCTGGAAGGCAACATCCCGCTCAAGCACAACCACATTACTGATGCTGCGCGATATGCCGCGGACAATTGGGGGCTGGATTACCTGGGCGGCAAACTGGGCATTGGTTTCTCCGACGCGTTCATGGGCCCGCTGACCGCATCGCTGACCTACGTTGCGCTGGATGACGAAGTCTTCAAACTGGCCGTCAATCTGCGCGTTCCAAAGGGCAAGTCTCCGCAAGTGCTGAAGTCTGAAATCGCCGACAAGCTGGCGGCCTGGAGCAGGAAAACCGCTATCAAGCCAGCGTTCGATTACTCGATTGCCGAGCCTATGTATCGCAATCCTGACGGCGAATGGGTCAAGGCGCTGTTGGCCGTCGCCAGCGAGAATCTGGGTATGGAGCACAAGTTCGGTACATCGGCCGGTGCTACTTCGGTTCATGAATTGCCTAACGGTGTGCAGTTTGGTCTGGCCAGACCGGACGTCAAATACACCGGGCATACCGACAGCGAGTTCAAGACCACCGGGCAATTCCTGCTGGATCTGCAAGTCGTGACCGAAATGATGAGTCGTATCGGTCAGTTGCCAAAACTGTAATGCGTCATCAGGACCTGCCGTCATGGCGGGTCCTTTAATAACGGATGATCCGAGCCGACGTGGCAGGACCGAAGCGTTTTTTGCGCCCGGTTTCTTGTGAATAAGGATTACCAATGAAAACGCTTTTCGCCCTAGCCCTCACCGGCGTCGTTACATGCACGGCATGCAGCGCCACTGCCAGATCGGATGGCTTGAATTCAAAAGCTATGCACCGCCAGCGGAGCCGCAATGGATCGGCGTGTCGCCCGATGAGATCGAGAGCATTGCCTACGCCGTTCTACCACCAGGTTATGTAGGCAGCTGGCATCATGCCCCGGGCCTGCAGTGGGTCATCACGCTTCAGGGTCAATGGTCGGTGGAAACGACCGATGGCACGGTCCTGGTTCAGGGACCGGGAGAGATGCAGTTCAACGCCGACAGCAATGCCAGAGCGCGTCCTGACAATGATCGGGTAGGGCACCTCAGCCGCACGGTGGGTGATCAGCCCAACGTACAACTGATCGTGAAACTCAAACCTGAAGCTGCTGCCAAACGTACCCATGGCGCGTGTGCGTATTGATATCAGGACACCTGTATGAATAGAGTCTTTGGTCGACCCGGCAAAAAAACCTCCGCACTGCTGTTGGGTAGTGCGTTTCTGATTACCAATGCGGCGCAGGCATCGGAGCCGGCGTTGCCGATTTCGATCGTGGACAACAGCGCCAGTTTTGCGAAGCTGATCGCGCCCGGTGCCAGGGCGCAGGTGCTGACCGCCGATGCGCAATGGGCAGAGGGCCCGCTCTGTCTCCCAGATGGAGGACTGATCTGGAGCGATGTGAAGGCGAACAAGGTCATGAGCTGGAAAGAAGGTGACGGCGTCACCACCTGGCTTGATCCTGCTCATTACCAGAATGGGCATGCACGGGATGCCGAAGGGCGCGTCATCGCGGCGTCCCATGGCGAACGCGCCATCGTGCGCCAAGAGGCGGACGGTCAATGGCGCACGCTGGTTGACAAATATCAGGGCAAGCGCCTGAACAGTCCGAACGATGTTGTCGTCGATGACAGCGGCAACATCTGGTTCAGTGATCCGACCTTCGGCGTGCTGAACAAGGCGGAGAGTTATGGCGGAAAGCCAGAGCAGGATGGTGAATACCTCTATCGCTATGACCCGCAGCGGGACGAACTGGTCAGGCTTGATACCCCAGGGCTTCATTCGCCAAACGGACTGGCCTTTTCACCCGATCAGCGTTTGTTGTACGTTGCCGATTCGCAACAGGCACATGACTTCAAGAACCCGAAGCTGGCACATCGAATCATGGTGTATCAGGTGAGCAACGGCGCGTTGAGCAAAGGCCGAGTGTTTGTCGAGGTCGCGCCAGGTATTCCGGATGGCGTCAAGGTCGATGCACAGGGCAATGTCTGGAGCGGCAGCAAAGAGGGAGTTCAGGTGTTTTCCGCCAAAGGGGAGTTGCTGGGCAAATTGCTGGTCGCTGCCAAAGACACCGGTAACCTCGCGTTTTGTTCGACCGGTTCACAGCACTGGGTGTACATCACTGCGGCGAACAAGGTGTTGAGAGTACCAACGCTGGTCAAAGGCAGTCGGCCCTGACAACCGCGCCTGAAAGCCCTGCATGAGCTGGCGGATCAGCTTGCGCGCTCTACCCGGTTACGCCCAAGGCGCTTGGCTTGATAAAGCGCCTTGTCCGCGCGCTGAATGAGGCTTGCTGCGGTTTCCCCTGAGCCGAGCTCCGCGACGCCCAGAGACATCGTGATGGAGCCTGTTTCCGTCAGCTCCAGACTGGCAACACCTTTGCGCAAGCGCTCGGCCAGCTCGGCCGCCTGGTTCAACGAACTGTCGGCCACAAGCACCAGAAACTCTTCGCCTCCCCAGCGCGCAGCGACGTCAAACAGCCGAACCTGATGTTTGAGGATGGCCGCGACACTTTTCAATACGCTGTCTCCGGCAGGATGGCCGTAGCGGTCGTTGACTCGTTTGAAGTGGTCGATATCGCAAATAATAAGGCTGAATGGGCGACCCGATATGCGAGTCGCATTGATCAGACGCTCCAGCGTATGTTCGGCGGCCCTGCGATTGTCCAGTCCGGTCAGCGGATCGCTGTGGGCGAACTCCAGCAACTGCTGTTCGCGCCCCATCCGTGTGGTGACGTCCGGGCTGATGCTTACGTAATGGGTTATTTTCCCCTGTAGATCACGGAGCGGGGAAATGCTGTGTTCTGCGTAGAAAAGGGAACCGTCCTTGCGCTTGTTGATGAACGTGGTACGAAAGGGCTCGCCGCTCGCCAGCGTCTCTTTGAACTGCGCGTAAAAGATCTCGTCGTGTTTGCCCGAACGCAGCATCCCCGGGTTTTGCCCGACGATCTCGGTGGCGCCGTAACCGGTCATGTTCTGGAAGGCTTCGTTGACAAATACGGTGACCGAATTGCGGTCGGTGATGATGATCGGATCAAGCGCCGCGTTCAGCGCCTGGGCCAGCAGGTGCTGCTCGCGTTCCGCACGAATACGCGGGCTGATATTTTGCTGGATCGACACGAAATTGCAGACAGTGCCCGCTTCGTCGCGTACCGGTGAGATTTTCCACTCGACGACATACGGGCTTCCGTCTGCGCGGTAGTTGATCGTCGACCCTTCGAAGAACAGGTTTTCGCTCAAACACTGGCGCATTCGCGCAATGAGCTGAGGGTCGGTATCCGGTCCCTGCAGAATCTTCGGTGACGCACCGATCAAATCCTCTGCGGCATAACCTGTCATCGCGCAAAACGCCGGATTGACGTAAACAATAAACGGGCCGCCACCGGTCAAGTCGGCATCGGTGATCAATACGGCGTTGAATGATTGCTCTACAACAGCTTCGAGCAAGGCCAGACGCTGACTGGATGAGGTCATCTGATTTCTCGTCGAGTGAACCTGTGATTGACCGCAGCTCTGATCAAATACTGCATGACGCAATGCCGTATGAGCAGCAGATGCTGTCGTTCGAACTTCATGCTCTGAACACTCGTTGCAGTGGCAACTATACCCATATAGGCCGGGTGGTGCATCCAGTCGAGGGGTACTTGTACGGGCCTGATCCGGCGTTGCTTTTTGCTCCAGCCAGAAAGCCCCGGCGGCCAAAAGTCGTGTCATGGTTGCCCTGGAACCTGAAAGCAATGTCGCGCTGAACTTGAAGTTTCTCGGCGAACCGCTGGTGGCGTTGGGCATCGCAGTATTGGCGGCAACCGTTTGTCTGGGCTGGGCCAATGGTCTGTCTCGCCATCATGTCGGCACGACCCTGCGTAAGAGCCTCGCACCGATGATGGCCGGTCTGGCGCCGGTTCAGGCGTCGTTGATCGCGCTGGTGATCGGTGCCGGTTCGGTGTTCTTCTGCCATGTCAACGACGCCGGCTTCTGGATGGTCCGTGAGTACTTCGGTCTTCAACTGAAACAGACGCTCTGGGTCTGGTCGGTGTTGCAGACCAGCGTGTCGGTAGTCGGGCTGATCGGGACCTTGCTGTTGTGGCACTGGCTGGCGTGAACTGCAGCGGTTTGTCATGCGCCTTGCGCAAATAGTGGTGCTGTTGCACCGCTCGAACAGCATGGCAGCCAGAGCGGATTACTGCAGATTATCCCGGTACATCAAGTCTGGTGTGAATCAGACACTGCATTCGGCAGCAGACTTGATGATGTGCAACAACGCCTCTGATCTCATCGGCCTGTTCAGGAGATAACCCTGAAAATACGGGCAGCCCATTTTCCGCAGCCGGTTGTATTGTTCTGCTGTTTCCACACCTTCTGCCGTTATATCCAGATTCAGTGCGCGCCCCAGCGACAGAATGCTGCTGACAATGGCTTCGCTGCGTTCGTACGTCATCATTCGGGAGACAAACGAGCGGTCAATCTTCACCGCATCAATCGGGTAACGGTCTATATAACCGAGCGAACTGTAACCCGTACCGAAGTCATCAAGCGCCACCCGCACGCCCAACTGCCGGATCTGCCTGAGAACCTCTGCAATCGCGTCTGGCTGATAGAGGAATACTGATTCGGTCACTTCGATCTGAAGTTGCGTCGCGGGTAAACCGGTGGAGGCGATTATCCGGGTCACCTGTTCAACGAATCCGGGATGACTCAGCTCTTTTCCGGAGACGTTCACACTGAGCCTCAGGTCCAGATGAGAGAACTTTTTTCGCCAGGCCTGCACTTCGCTGCACGACTTGTGCATGACCCAGGCACCCAACTCATGAATAATCCCGAGGTCTTCGGCTATCGGGATGAATGCATCGGGAGAAATAATCCCCATGGTGGCGTGATCCCATCTCACCAGCGCTTCGACGCCGACCAGATGTTCGCTGTTGCCGCTGTAGATCGGCTGATAAAAAACCAGAAAGTCTTTATCTTTGAGTGCCTGGCGTAACGCGTTCTGAATGACCAGCGTATCAATCGCCGCTTCGCGCATTGAAGCATTGAAGATGCTCCAGCGCCCTCTGCCCTGTTTCTTGGCGGAATACATGGCGACGTCAGCATCACGCAGCAACTCTTCGGGTTTTGTGTGGCTTTCACCCGCAGTGACAATGCCGATACTGCACGATATGAAAATATCCTGGCCTTCGATCTGTATGGCCGTTTGCAATTGACTGACGATGCGATTGGCCATTTTTACCGCAGTTTCCGGTTGATCCTTGCCCACCAGCAGGATCGCAAACTCGTCGCCACCGATTCGCGCCAGCACATCATTCGAGCGAACGCACGTCTGTAATCTGTTTGCGACCCGCTTCAACAACTGGTCGCCGGCCAGATGGCCCATGCTGTCGTTGACAACCTTGAACCCGTCCAGATCCAGAAAGAGCACGGTCGCACGCTCGTACTTAGGGTCAACGTTTTCGAATACCTTGGTCAACTCGTCCATGAGATAGGCACGGTTGAACAGTGACGTCAGTTCGTCGTGAAAGGCTATGTAGGTCAGCTCTTCGGAAATGCGCTCGCGCTCCTCCAGCCGGCTTTGTAGCGCGAGTTTTTCTTCGCGCTCCAGGCGGGCCCGCTGGGTCAGCTGTTGGGACTCTTTGCGCTCGGTAATATCGCGCTGCACGGAAACCCAATGCGTGAACCAGCCCTTTTCGTTGGCCACCGGCACGATGCTCAACTCGACCCAGAACTGGCTACCGTCCTTGCGGGTATTGAGCAACTCTACTTCAACCGGCTTCCAGTGGCTGAGGGCTTCGCGAATAACGTCCAGCGTTGCGCGGCTGGTGTCCTCACATTGAAGTATCCGCGGCGTGCGGCCGATGACTTCCTCTTCAGTGAAACCGGTGATCGCCAAAAATGCCGGGTTGCAATAGACGATACGCGGGCCCGGCAAGTCAATGGGCTCGGCTTCAGTGATAAGAATCGCGTCATTGGCATTGATGACCACGGATTCAAGCAAGCGCAGGCGTTCGAAAGAGCCCATCCGCGGGTCGTTAGCGTCATGCTCATGTTCCGGTTGCAGACACGTGAGCAGTTGAGCGGCATGCGCCTGCAGAGCGTAACGTTGCGCAGCGCTCAACCCACTGTCGGGATCGCTGTTGCCGAGTAACATTGCCCCAAGCAACTCTTGCCTGAAGCCGCGAATGGCAACATAGATCAAAGTGCGCCCGCTGGAACACCCTTGCATCGCACCCGCCGGGCTGTCCTGACCGACAAGTACGACGTCACCGTAGGATGAAACCGTCCTCAATCCTGCTTCATCCGCCTCGGGGCAATGCGCGCCGAAGCTGGCGATCTGTTCCCAGCCTGTCGCGCTGGAGACCATCAGCAAGCCATCGGTACACAGGACTGAATGAGCAGCGGCCTGCAATACCTTTTCAACATCTTTATTATTCGTCGGTATGACGTGGTCGTGCTCATAGCCCTGAGGGTTCATCGGTCGCTATTCCTGAATGGCTGCATGAATGTCTGAATCGTGTACGGCGGAGCGTCAGTTGTTGGCCCGTTCCCTGAATTTCTTCCTGTTGCGCGGGGAGAAGGTCTGATTTGATCCAACTGTTTTCTAAAGACCCAACGTCCCTGCCTGACGCTTCGTTCAGGCAACGGCCAGCCTGCGGCACTGCGCCCGACTGTTAATCGTTCGCGGCACTTGCCGGGATGGCTTATGTTGTCGATGATGTGAATGCGCGATGATACCCAAGTGCCATTACTCGCCAATTGTTACGACAGAGTGGGTTTCGAAAGGTTGCATGAGATTGGAGTTGGCAGGTCGTGTGGACACATCTGCACCAAAAATGCAGCATCCTGGTTTACGACTATGTATTTTTGCATCTGTGACGCATGTCACGAGGGGTCAAGTACGCCAGGGTTCGGCAGGTCGTTTTTATACCGTCTTATAACAGTGCCAGAATTTTCGCTTTTTCATGATTGGTAACAGTGCCCGGACTTGGTCGCCTACGAGAGTTTCTGCCAAAAAGCCTCCACATCCTTAAGCATTTGTAGAAGACTTTCTGGCCATACGGTTTCCGCTGTCGACTTCAGTTCCTCAGCGGACCACCAGTGGTGCTCTGTCATGACTTGAATTTCCTGCTGGGTCCATTCTGATCGAGAGAGCGCCTGATTCTCTGCGTGCACAATGTAATACCGTTCAACAGCGAGTACGGTTTCACCGCAAGGAAGGAGCATCGGGAAACTTCTGTCGGCAATGTGCTCCGCGATCGAATTGACCCGGATACCGGTTTCTTCGCGCAATTCACGCATGGCTGCGGCTTCAAATGTTTCGCCGTCCTCGACGCCACCGCCAGGCGTTGCCCAATAGTTGTGGCCGGCCAGCGCGCCTTCTTTATGCTGGAATCTGAATAGCAACACGTTTCCTGGCGGGCTTATTACCAGTAATCGTGCGGATTTGCGTTCACGCATTTTCTGTCTTCCTTGCAGTTGAGCGGTGAAGCACTAAAGCCTCACGCCTCATACCGCCGCCGCGCATCGGTGAGCATGGATATCGTCAGTTTGCGTACTTCCAGTTTGCTGATTTCCACATGAGAGCGTAGCAATAACAGGGCTTCGTCGCGCTTGCGTGCCTGAAGTGCGTTGAGGATGGCGGCGTGTTCAAGGTAGGTGTGTTCGATGCGCGCGCTTTTGAAGAAGTCGAGTCGCCTGACGATGCGGATGCGCTCGGTGACTTCCTGGTGAACCCGGGCCATTTCCAGATTGCCCGAGGCCGCTACCAGTTGGGTGTGGAATTGTTCGTCAAGGTCGGCGACGACTTGCATGTCGATCTGCCTGTGAGCGGGATCAACCAGCCAGTGTTCTCGCAGTACGTTGAGCTCCGGGTGTACGTCGGCCGATGCGCAGATGCGTTCGACCGCCGCGCATTCAAGCACGATGCGCAGGTCGTAGAGTTGGTCGATCTGGTTGAAATCCAGCGGCCTGACTGACCAGCCGCGCCGGAATTCGACGTCCAGATAGCCTTCGCGTTGAAGGCGGTAGAGCGCGTCGCGCACCGGGGTCCGCGAGACTTGATAACGGTCTGCCAGCTGGGTTTCGGTGAACCGGTCATAGGGCAGCAGGTAGAAGTCGAAAATCTCCTGCTTGAGCCGACGATAGACATCCTCTGCCAGCGCGTTGGTGGTGTTCGGAGAATTCAAGGGTGTGGCTCCAGGCTGCTCAGGTCAATGCTGACATGTGCAGCAACGACTTTCCAGCCGCCGTCCAGGCGAGCCCAGGTCTGCATTTGCCTTCCCAGACGTTGAGTCACGCCATCATGGAACTCGGTGCTGACGGTGGCGAAGTCCTCGCCGAAGGTGCTGATCACGGTGCGCATCAGCGTACGCCCTGGTCCGACCGGCTGACACTGGCGCCGATAATGCGCAATGGTGTCGGCACCGTGCAGGTTCTCTGCGACGCCGTAGCGAATGGTCTGTCCAGAGTTCCAGAAATACGCATCCAGCGTGGTCAGTTCATTGGCCAGCAGTGCGCGTTCGTAGTCGGTGAAGGCGTGGGTCACTTCGGCGACCACGTGGGGAAGGTTGATGTCCATCAGTGTGTGCTCCTTGTGTGCAGCGCTTGCTCCAGATCCGCCAGTGACGCAACCCGCCCGACAATTGCACCTTGCGCGGTGATCATGTCCAGCGTGGCCTGCTTGAACGCGGGAAAGTAGCTTTCAGTGGCGTCTTCCAGCAGCAGGCAGCGATAACCCCGGTCATTGGCCTCGCGCATGCTGGTCTGCACGCAGACTTCAGTGGTGACGCCGGCAAAAATAAGGTGAGTGATGCCTGCTTCGGCCAGCTGCGCGTGCAGATCAGTGGCGTAAAACATGCCTTTGCCGGGCTTGTCGATAATCCATTCACCAGCAATGGGTGTCAGGGCGTCGATAATCTGATTGCCAGGCTCGCCGCGAATCAGGATGCGTCCCATCGGCCCCGGATCGCCGATGCGCAGTCCCGGTAAACCATGGTCGAGTTTGGCTTGCGGGCAATCGGACAGGTCCGGGTGGTGGGATTCCCGGGTGTGGATCACCGCCAGACCCTGATTGCGCGCCAATGCCAGCAGTCGCTGCACAGTGGGCACGATGGCTTGCAACGGCGCGACGTCGTTGCCCAGCGCTGCGCCAAACCCGCCGGGTTCGAGAAAGTCGCGCTGCATGTCGATGATTACAACCGCAGTGCACGACGGCTCGAAGGTAAAAGGGTCGGGGCGCGCACTGAGGCTGATCATGCCAACGCCTCCGACTGCTGTTCGGCTCCGGCCATGTGCCGACCCAGTTCGGTGCGGTCGGCGGCCGCTGCGTCGGTTTCAAATACCAACTCACCGTCGTGAATGACTACGATCCGGTCCGCCAGGCTCAGCAGCTCGTCGAGGTCTTCACTGAGTAGGAGGACCGCCGTGCCGTTGTTGCGCGCGTCGATCAAGCGCTGGTGGATGAGCGCGACACTGGCGAAGTCCAGGCCGAAAACCGGGTTGGCGACGATCAGCACCGTGACGTCGTGGGTCAGTTCACGGGCCAGTACTGCGCGCTGCACGTTGCCGCCCGACAAGGTGCCGATCGGCCGGTTCGGATCGTTGGGCGAGACCTGAAACTGTTTGATCAGCGTTTCTGCCTGAGCGCCGATTGCCCGTCGATCAACACGCCAGCCCTGCCGGCAAAGGGGCGGCAGGTCGAAGTTGCGTAGCGCCAGGTTGTCGGCAACGCTGAAGGCGCCGATGCATGCGTTGCGCAGCGGTTCTTCCGGCAGACTGAACACCCGCAAGCGCTGCATTTGTTCGCGCCGTGCGTGGTAGGGCTGACCGTCGACCGCGATCTTCCCGGCGCTGAACGGTCGCTGGCCGAGTAGGGCTTCGGTGAGCTCGCGCTGCCCGTTGCCGGAGATACCTGCGATCCCGACAATTTCCCCCGGATGTACCGCCAGAGACAGGTTTTTTACTGCCAGCGTGCCCTTGTCGCCTGGCACGTCCAGGCCGTCTACCTGCAACTGCGGCGCACGCATTGATAAGGTCGGGCGGTCACTGCTGACGCTGCGTACCTGTGCTTCGCCCATCATCCAGGAGGCCATCTGCTGAGTCGTGGTGTTGGCCACTGCCGCCGTGCCCACCCAACGGCCTTTGCGCAACACGGTCACGTCGTCGGCGTAGGTACTGACTTCGCGAAATTTGTGGGTGATCATCAGTACAGTCAATTCACCACGGTGCGCCATCGTCTGCATCAGCCCCAGCACTTCATCGGCTTCCTGCGGCGTGAGCACCGAGGTCGGTTCGTCGAGAATCACCAGCCGACGCTCCAGGTACAGCTGCTTGAGGATTTCCAGCTTCTGCTTTTCACCGGCAGCCAGGCTGCTGACCGGCCGATGGATGTCGAGCCGGAAGGGCATTTTCGCCATGAACGCTTCGAGGCGTTGGTGTTCGCTGGCCCAATTGATACGCCACGGTAAGTCACCCCGTGACAGCACCAGGTTTTCCGCAACACTCAGGCCCGGGGCGACGGTGAAGTGCTGATACACCATGCCGATCTGCAGTTGATGAGAGTCACGCGGGGTACGAATCGCGTGCTCGCGGTTGTCGACCAGAATGCTGCCCGATTGCAGCGGGCTGTAGCCGATGATGCCTTTGACCAGCGTGCTCTTGCCCGCCCCGTTTTCGCCGAGCAGGGCATGTACGGTTCCGGCGCGGACCTTGAACGACACCTCGTCGAGCGCGCAAAAACTGCCGAAATATTTGCTGGCACCAATCGTTTCCAGGCTCGGGGCGCGCATGCTCATGCCTCCAGCAGATCGCGAAGCATCGAAGAATGGCCGACTGCGCCAAACACGCCGCCCTGCATCTTGATCATGCTCAGAGCGGCGGCGTGATTGGCCGGGTCGGTTGCGCCGCAGCAGTCTTCAAGCAGCAGGCATTCGAAGCCCCGGTCATTGGCTTCGCGCATGGTGGTGTGCACGCACACGTCGGTGGTGATGCCGGTCAGAATCAGATTGTCGATGCCGCGCGTGCGCAGGATCAGTTCCAGATCGGTGGCGCAGAAAGAACCTTTGCCGGGTTTATCGATAACGATTTCGCCGGGCAGCGGTGCGAGGTCGTCGATGATTTCCCAGCCCGGTTCGCCGCGCACCAGAATCTTGCCGCACGGGCCGGGATCGCCGATCCCCGCGCCGATGCGCTGCGAGCGCCAACGTTTGTTGGCGGGCAGATCACTGAGGTCCGGGCGATGGCCTTCGCGGGTGTGGATAATGGTGAAACCGAGTGGGCGCATCACGGCCAGCAGCGCTTTGATCGGGTCGATGGGCGCGCGGGTCAGCGCCAGGTCGTAGCCCATGCTGTCGACATAACCGCCGACGCCGCAAAAGTCGGTCTGCATGTCGATCACGATCAACGCCGTGTTGTGCGCATACAACTGGCCGTTCCAGGGCCAGAGGTAGGGCGCCGAAGCAAGGTGACGTTCGCTCATGGCCGTTACTCCTTCCAACTGCTGGGGGTGGGTTTGAATTCGCGTTCAGGAGCGGCAAAACCGCACGCGCTGCCATCGGTGTGCACCACGTCGTTTTCCCAGGGCAGGCGGTACTGGCCAGCAGTCAGATCGTGCATGTAGGTGTAAGGGCAATCGCGAGCGCCGCCCTTGACCGCCACATACCCGCGATGGCCGAACTGGTAGATGTTGTTCTCGACACCCCAATGCACACGGGCCTCGCGGACCAGATCGGGGCGCAGTTCGCAGCAGACGATTTCGTCAGCCCGGCCACCACCTTCGGCCATAATCGTGCCGTCGAAATCGACAAACATGGCTTCGCCCATGGAATCGAACGTACCGTCGGAGCCACACATGCAGACGCTAGCGGTCTGCATGAGGTTGGTGAAGGCGTTGCTCTGATTGGTGATCTTCCACGAGTGGCGGATTGGTGCGGTGTAACCGGCGGTGCGCAGCATGATGTCGGCACCTTTGTAGGCGCACTCACGGGCCATTTCCGGAAACATGCCGTCATGGCAGATGATCAGCGCCAGCTTGCTGCCGCGCGGCCCGTCGCACACCGGAATGCCAAGATCGCCAGGTTCCCACGGTTCTACCGGGACCCACGGGTGCAGCTTGCGGTAGTACAGGCGAATCTCGCCGAGATCATCGACGATCAGACCGCTGTTGAACGGGTTGCCGTGCGGGTTGGCCTCCATGATCGAGAAGCAGCCCCATATGCGGTGCGCTTTGCATGCCTCGCGCAGCGCCATGACTTCCGGCCCGTCGAGGCTGCACATGATGTCCGGTGCGGTGCTCATCGACAGGCCATGCAGCGAGTATTCGGGAAACACGATCAGGTCCATGCCCGGATTGCTGCGTCGCGCCTTGGCCACCATGCCGACCACTTTTTGCGTTTGCGCCCACAACGCCTCGCGAGTGTGGGGATCAGGCAGCGCCAGTTGCGCCAGGCCGATCACCACGCCATTGGGCGACTTGTTCAAACCACCAAGACCACTGGCCATGTCATGCCTCCTCGAAAAGATCAGTTCATCGTGTCAGGCTGAGTTCGCCGGGCGCGCCATTCAACGTGCGGCCCCGGCGGCAGGTGGCATACATCACCACCAGCGTCAGGGCATAGGGCGCTGCGGCAAACAGGTAATAACCGGCGCTGATGCCCACGGCCTGGAGCGCCGGGCCGATGGCGCCAGCAGCACCGAACAGCAGCGAGGCCCAGAGGCAGGCCAACGGCCGCCAGCGGGCAAAAATCACCAGCGCCACGGCCATCAGCCCCTGACCGCTGGACAAGCCTTCGTTCCAGCTGCCGGGGTAGTAAAGCGACAGGTAGGCACCACCGATTCCGGCCAGTCCGCCGCCGACCGCTGTGGCAACAATGCGTACCTTCAGGGGTTTATAGCCAAGCGCCTGAGCGGTTTCGGCGTGATCGCCGACCAGCCGCAGCATCAGCCCCCAGCGGGTAGTGCGCAGCCCCCAGTGCAGAACGAACGCCAGTGCGGCGCCGACGAAGAACAACACATTGATGTTCAGCGCCGAACGCACGCGCTCCTCATCGCTCCAGGCACCCAGCGCCAGCGAAGGCAGCATGGGCGCTTGCGGCTGGATAAAGGCTTTACCGAGAAAGAACGCCAGCCCGGTGCCGAGCAGGATCAGCGCGATGCCGAACGCGATGTCGTTGACCCGCGGCAGCGAGCACGCCAGCCCATGCAGCAGGCCCAGCAGAATGCCGACTCCTGCGGCCGCGCAGACGCCCAGCCATGCCGAACCACTCAGGCACGCCACCGCATAGCCGGACATCGCCCCGGCTACCAGAATGCCTTCCAGCCCGAGGTTGATACGGCCGCTTTTCTCGGTCAGGCATTCGCCCAGACTGACGAACAGAAACGGCGTGCCGACGCGGATCGCACCGGCCAGCAGCGCGAGTAAAAAGGTACCCAGGTCGATATCAGCCATGGTGCAGCGCTCCCTTATCTACAGGCGTAGCGACCTGCGTATCGGGCGCGTGCAGCCTTATCCGCCAGGCCGCGATGCGCCCGCCCAGGGCTTCCCAGAGCAGCAGGTTGGTAAACAGCAAGCCTTCGAGAATCAGCGTAGTGGCGTCTGGCAGACCGAGCCGCCGTTGCAGCAATCCGCCGCTGGCCTCCAGCCCGCCCAGTAATATGGCGCAGACAATAATGGCCAGCGGGTGATGGCGAGCGGCGAAGGCGACAAGAATGCCGCTGGTGCCATAACCTGCGATCAGCGCGGCGTTGGCGCTGCCTTGCACGGCCGTGACTTCGAACATGCCGGCCAGCCCCGCCGCCGCACCGCCCAGCAGGCAACTGAGCAGGATCAGGCGGTCCACCGGCAGACCGATCATCAGTGCGGTACGCACGTTGCCGCCGACCACCGCCAGCGCGAAGCCCTTGACGCTGTGGCGCACCAGCACATAAGCCAGCAGACAGGCGACCACGCCAGCCGCCAGCCCCCAGTGCACTTCAAAGCTGTCGCTGATGGTGCCGATCAGATAGGCATCGTCCAGTGGCGGGGTAGAAGGCTTGTTCAAACTTGCCGGGTCGCGTAGCGGCCCTTCCACCAACTGCCGGAACAGCGCCAGAGCGATGTAGGAAAGCAGCAGGCTGCTGATCGTCTCGTTGACCCCACGGCGCTGGCGCATCCAGCCACTCAGGCCGATCCACAGTGCGCCTACGGTCATTGCTGCGACCGCCATGCAGGCGAGCATCAGACCAGCTGGCAGATGGCTGAGCCACAAGGGTGTCACTGCCGCAGCCAGGCCGCCCAGTACCAGCGCACCTTCGCCGCCGATAATTACCAGCCCGGCCCGCGCAGGCAGGGCAACACACAGTGCGGTCAGCATCAGCGGCGCGGCGCGTTGCAAGGTGTTTTCCAGCGCAAACCACGAGCCGAACGCGCCTTCGCCGACCAGGTGCAGTGCCTGCCAGGCAGGTTTGCCCTGGACTGCCAGAAACAGTCCGAACAGCACGCACGAGGAACAGACCGCCAGCAGCGTAGGCAGCCCCGGCAGTAGCGCACTGGCCAGACGGCAAAGACTTTTGGATGGGCTCATGTACGCTCCTCAGATCTGGCCAAGTACACCTTCGACCAGATAATTCATGCTTTCCAAAGCGATATCGGTCTGGGTTTGTACGACGCCATCAGCGATCACCACGGCCCCTTTGTTGTCCTTGAGCGGGCCTTTGAAGATCACGAACTGACCCGCGAGCATCTGCGCCTTGATGGCGTCCGCTTGTTGTTTTGCACTGGCTGTGACGGCCGGCCCATAGGCAGACGTCTTGACGAAGCCGTCCTTGAGCCCGCCGCGCAGGAAGTTGATCATTGGCGCGCCACTCTGGGCTGCCGCGACATGGGCGCGATAAGGTGTTTCCCAGTTCCATTCGGCCCCGGTCAGGTAGCCTTTGGGGGCAAGTGCAGCCTGGCTGGCGTGATAACCGCAGGTCATGACGCCGCGTTTCTCGGCGGTCTCGACAATCACTTTGGGGCCATCGACATGGCAGGTCAGCACGTCGCAGCCCTGATCGATCAGGCCGTTGGCGGCTTCGGCTTCCTTGACCGGCAACGACCAGTCACCGGTAAAGATAACGGTGGTGACGATGCTCGGATCAACTGAGCGCGCGCCCATGGCGAAGGCGTTGAGGTTGCGCAGCACCTGAGGCACTGGTTTGGCGGCGACGAAACCGAGCTTTTTGCTCTTGCTCATGTGCCCGGCAATCACGCCGTTGAGGTATTGCGCTTCGTCGATGTAACCGAAAAAGCTGCCTGCGTTCATCGGGTCCCGACCTTTCTGCCAGAGGCCGCCGCAGTGCGCGAAACGCACGTCCGGATACTTCTTGGCGACCTTGACCACATGCGGTTCGAAGTAGCCGAACGAAGTCGGGAAAATCAGCGTCGCGCCGTCCTGACGAATCATGGCTTCCATGGTTTTCTGTACCGCTACGGTTTCCGGGACGTTTTCCTCTTCGATGACTTTGACGTTGGGCAGCGTTTTGATGATCGCGGCTGCCTGGGCATGAGCCTGGTTATAGCCGAAATCGTCGCGAGCGCCGACGTAGATAAAACCCACTACCAACGGTGCGTCGGCTGAATAGGCGCGACCAAAAGGCAGCGCCGCGCTCAGGCCGATAATGCCCGCCAACTTGATGAAACTGCGACGATCAACGTTCGACATGCTGCTACCCCTGATCAATGAGCGATGGAAGAAGATGTTTGCGCGGCGCGGTAGGCGCGCCAGCCTTTGAAGTCAGTGATGTCCAGCGCGCCTTCAAGGCCGCCAGGCTCACAGATGAACCCCTTGACCCACTGACCGTCGGCCAATTGCAGCGAGCCGATGCCCAGTGGTGCGGGAATGGCGGCGACGAAGGCCCCGAACTGGCTGAGCGGCATCTCCCAGACCTCGACCTCGATGCGCGTGCCTTCTGCAAGCACGCGCACCAGCCCCGGTTTTGGCGGAGAAGTGCCTGCCAGTGCATACAAGCGGTAATCCGCGCTGGTGGTTGTGGTACGCAGCAAGCGAGCGCCCCCTTCAAGCAGTTGCCAGTTGAGCGGCTGGCCGATCAGGTGCGCGCCGACCACTGCGACCTGCACGGTCGGGCTGTTGCAGGGCAGGGGAGCCATCGCGACGGCGTCACTCTGGTCCGCCTGGCCGAACAGCGGTTGCCAGGCCGCAGCCATTTCTGCCAGACGCTGATCGGCACCCGCCGGCCCGATCAGCGTGATGCCTGCGGGCAGCCCGTCAGCCCGTCGCAGTCCCGGGACAGCGATAGCGCACAGGTTCATCAGGTTGACGAAGTTGGTGTAATAACCGAGCTGCGAATTGAGCTCGATCGGTTTTTCCAGCACCGCGTCGATGGTCGGCATGCAGGGGGCGGTCGGCACCACCAGCACATCGACATCCGCCAGCAGTTGCTGCGCTGCGCGAGTCAGTTCTGCCAGGCGGTAGCGGGCATTGAAGGTGTCCACGGCATCGAACGAGGCAGCGCTCTGCACAATGCCGCGCACCACGGGATGGATGTCGGTGACATTGGTGTCGAAGAATCGGCCAATCGCTGCCCGGCGTTCTGCCACCCACGGGCCTTGATACAGCAGCGCCGCAGCTTCGGCAAAAACCTCGAAGTCGACAGGCTTTAGGGTCACCAGAGGATCGCTCTGCAGGGCCTCCAGTGTTTTCAGGTACGCCGCTTGCGCCTGCTCGTCACCGAAAAATTCGCACTGTTTTGCAACGGCGACACGTCGCGTCCGTCGCTGCACCGGCAGCGCTGCTACCGCCACACTGCCAGGGTCCAGCGGATCGTAAGCCGCCATGACCTGCGTCACCTGCCAGGCCTGCATGACGTCCCTGGCGAATATCGACGGGCAGTCCAGTGTGCGGCAGGCGGGCACAACCCCTCGACTGCTGAACAGCCCGAGGCTCGGCTTGAGCCCGACGATGCCGTTAAAGCCGGCAGGCACTCGTCCCGAGCCTGCGGTATCAGTGCCCAGCGCAAAACTGACGTAACCGCGCGCTACCGCAACAGCCGATCCCGAGCTGGAACCGCCGCTGACATAAGCAGGGTCGTGAGCGTTACGCACCGCGCCATAGGGCGAGCGAACGCCCACCAGGCCGGTCGCGAACTGATCAAGGTTGGTCTTGCCGATCAGCAGTGCGCCACTGTCGAGCAGCCGTTGCACCACATGAGCATTTTCTTTGGCGACATAGGCGAAGGCCGGGCACGCTGCCGTGGTCGGCATTCCTGCTACGTCGAAATTGTCTTTGACCGCAAACGGTACGCCGAACAGCGGCAGTTGCTCATAAACCGATTCGCCCAGCGCTTCAGCCGTGCTTTGCAGTGCTGCAGCCCTTTCGAGAAGCTCCGCAACGGGCACTCGATGAATCCAGACTTCCGGTCGCTCGTCAGCATCAATGTGCGTCGTCAGGGTGTTTACCAGTGCCGCCAAGGTCAGATGACCCGAGCGTAAAGCCGACTGTAATTCGGAAATATCGAGTGCGGTCATAGTGGTGTTCATTCATGTATACAAGATGAATCAGCACGGTTGCACTTAATGGGCCAATCTCTGCCTGACGCTTATTTACTGAGGAGGAGAAGCGATTTGCCTGGTTTTTCGAGGGGATTGTGCTTCATGGCTGCGCCAGAAAGTGTCAGGTTGCCCAACGATGGGGCGCAAGGTCCACCATTGGGGAGGGCGCGCCTGCCGGGTTGCCGACTTGATTGGTCACCGGCTGACGCGTTGAGGCCTTTTGTCAGCTCTGGCAGAACCTGATCCGGTTGCCGAACGGGTCACACACTTCCAGCACTTTACCCCAGCCTTGTTGAACGATGTCCGGTCGCGCATAACCGTACTGTTTGCCGATCAGCTCATCGCGCAATTGCTCGATGTTCTGAGTGGGTATGAACACCGCTGCACCCGGACAGGCGTCACCGTGATGCTCGGAAAGGTGCAGGTGCAGCCCGTTGCGGCTGATCCCCAGGTACAACGGCAAAGCAGCCTCGAAGCGGTGTTCGAATTCGACGCTGAAACCGAGAAAGTCGAGGTAGAACTCGCGCGCTTTGCGCTCATCGAACATCCGCAGTATCGGGATGGCACTGTTGAACGTGACAGTGGCTTGCTCGGTTGTAGACATCGCTATTCCTTTATTCTGAGTCGTGGCCGAGGAGATACGGCCGCAGATGATCTGCCTTCGCGCCGGCCGCAGTCTATGCTGCTGGCAGCGGTTGTTTCACCGGGAACGACACGAAAGGCTTTATTTCCTTCAGGACGAACATGCTCTGCATCTCCTTGATTCCGGGTAATCGCCTGACCACGGTCATCGCAAAATCGGCAAACGAATCCAGATCGCGCGCGACGACCTGAAGCAGAAAATCGGCATCGCCGCCGATGCTGTAGCACGCCACGACATCTTCCAGTTGCATGACCTCTTGCTCGAATTTTCTGGCCTCGGCCTCGCTATGGCGATCAATGCTGACCCGGATGAACACCATGACACCCAAGCCGATCTTTCGGCGATCCAGCACCGCTTTGTAGCCCTGGATATAACGGTGTTCTTCCAGTTGTTTAACCCGTCGCCAGCACGGTGAGGCAGACATACCTATCTGGTCTGCCAGTGTCTGATTGGTAACACGGCCGTCTTGTTGCAGCGCCGTGAGGATCCTGATATCAGTCGAATTCAACGTCTGATAGGTCATAAATTTCTTTACTCCTTGTAGAAGAGGAAAATTCTACCTGTTTTGCGCGCGCTGACAGTCATAATAGATAATTTTTTCCTGTTTAAAGAGCGTAGTATTTTTTTCAGACGAGTCTTGGCAAGCGGCTCATGAATACACGAAGTGTGTTCAGCAGGATCGTGAAAAAGGTAAATCTGGACACTTCCGCTCATCAATAAACGTGTAAAGGTGTGCGGTGAAAACAAGGACGTTGCATGATTCTCCACTTGGTTTTTTCAAGTTTCATGAACGCTTTCAATGGTGCGACAGTGAAGTTGTCGAGGCGGAATCGGCAAGCCGCCAGCATCCACACCATCTCAACGAGATTGCAGGCTGGGCCTGCGGACGGAATATCAGCGTTCGTAAACGAGCCATGGACTTTGTGGTCATGGGGTTGTTCGACAGTCAGCAGGAACTTTCAGATTTTCTTATTCACCCGAATCATCAGGATGGTGTTCTCAAGTGGCAGAAGATTGCCAGTTGGCAGGTCGTTGATATCGACATTAACAGTGAGACCACAGTTTGTTCAGGGCTGTTCGATGGCTGTGCAGGATCTGGTGTTCGCTCGGGAAATAATCCGACAGTGGATCGCGTCCCGTTAAACGTTCGCGATTTAGTTGACACACGGCACTATTCGCCAGGCACTGATAATTATTTCAAGGAGTGCGACATGCTTGATTTGACACAGGTTCTCACTTATTCGGCAGCACTTGGCATCGCGGCGGCCATCCCTGGCCCGGGAATGGCGGCGCTGGTCGCGCGAAGCGTCAGTGGTGGTGCGCTGTCAGGCTTTTGCCTGCTGTCCGGGCTGATTCTTGGTGATCTGACCTACCTGTCATTTGCTGTCTTCGGTCTGGCGATGATCGCCGAGCACTTCAACGCGTTGTTTCAGGTGGTGCGCTGGGGGGCTGCAATTTATCTGTGTTACCTGGCCTGGCAGTTCTGGTTCGCAGATCACCAAGCCATAGAGGTGGGCAGGCCGGCGAAGAAGAAAGAATTGCTTTCGGCGGCTGCTTCCGGACTGACCATTACATTGGGCAACCCCAAGACAATTGCTTTTTATCTGGCACTTTTACCATTGGTCATCAATCTGGAAACGGTCTCTTTGCAAACCTGGGGTCTGGTTCTAGTGCCGCTGACTGTAATTGTGCTGCTTGCCGTAGGCGCGGTGTTCATCTTCGCTGCTCTGCGCATCCGGCATCTTTTGTCGAGCGAGAGCGCGCAGAGAAAACTGTTTCGCGGCGCGGCGGCGATCATGGTCGCGGCAGCGGCTTCCATGCTGGTTCGCTGAGGAGCTCAAGAGGAGGACGAGGCCGCCAATGGCCTCATCCTGTTGTTGTAAATCAGAGCTCTTTCTTCAGATGCTTCTCGATCTGTTCAAGCGACTTGCCCTTGGTTTCCGGAAGGCACAGGAACACAAAGATCAGCGAGCCGACATTGATGGCCGCGAAGATAAAGAACGTCGGGTTGCCGATAGTATCGACTGCAATCGGAAAGGTGAACGCTACCGACGCGTTGAACAGCCACTGCATCGACACCGCCGTCCCGGTCAGCAAGCCGCGTACCTGCATCGGAAACAGCTCCGACATCAGCAGCCAGTACACCGGCGAAATACACATCTGCATGAACAGCAGGAACACCAGAATGCAGGCCAGGGCGCTGTAGCTCTGAGTCAGGTTCTGCGGCATGAACTGCAACACGCAACCGAGCGCGGCTTGCATCAGAATCACGATCACCAGGCCGGTCATCAGCAAATGCCGACGCCCGTAACGGCCAATGGCCCAGATGCCCAGCAAGGTCGCGATGACCGATACCACACCGTTGCCGATAGTGGCAGTCAACGCAGCGTTGGTGCCCATCCCGGTATTCTTGAGGATGATTGGTGTGTAATACATAAACGCGTTTACGCCGGTGAGCTGCGCGGTAAAGCCCAGCCCGATACCGATCAGCAACAACTTGATGACCCAGCGCTGACGCAGCAACTCCCTGGCTTTCGGGCGATGGCGTGCCTGCTCGTCCTGAGCTTTCATCTCGTCGACTTCGCGCTGCGCATCGTCCTTGTTGGTACGCAGTTGCTCCAGCACATCCTGCGCCTCGTCAAAGCGGCCTTTGGACGCCAGCCAGCGAGGCGACGGCGGTACAAAGAATGTTCCGATCAGCAGCAACACCCCCGGCACCATGGCGATGGCCAGCATGTAACGCCAGATACCCGGCGTGTGTAGCAACGCGGCCATGACCGCGCTGAGCACGTAGGCGAGCAACTGGCCGCTGACGATCATCAGTTCGTTGCGGCTCACCAGTCGCGCACGACGCGACGGGCCGGCGATCTCGGCGATGAACACCGGCACCGTTGCCGAACCGCCGCCCACCGCGATACCCAGCAGGAAGCGCGCAGCGACCATGAACGGGATAGAGGGCGCAATAGCGGTGCCCAACGCGCCTGCAATGAACAACACCGACAGCAGGCGCAGGGTCAGACGTCGCCCGAAACGGTCGGAAATGTAGCCGCTCGCCAGGGAGCCGAACGCTGCACCGACGATTAGCGAGGCCGTGATCATGCCTTCGCTGTAGGCATCCAGACCCAGCCCGCCCTGATCGACAGGCAGCGTCATGAAGGGCAGTGCGCCCGCGATAATACCGGTGTCATAACCGAACGCGAGCGCGCCCATGGTCGCCACAAGCACGGAGATGAAGATGAGTCGATTCGCTGAAACAGTTTGCCGACCTTGTCGATCGGCCGCTGATGAGGTGCTACTTGAAGACATGAACCTGAAGTCCTTCGCTTGAAACCAGCGTCGCGCCAGTACATAGATGTCAGGCTTAGGGCGACGTCGGCCGCGCTAGTTCCCTACAAACAGAGTCGGGTATGGAATTACTGCGGGTTTCGGTGCCGGCAATGTTCATGTACGCATGCGCGCCCATGGGTCTATGGTGAGTATTCTTCATCGAGGAGGGGAGAGCATGAGCCTGGCTAAACACTACCGCGCTTACATTGCTTGCCTTAATGAGCGCCGCTGGCACGACCTGGGTAACTTCGTCGACGACGATGTGCATTACAACGGTGAGCGCATCGGCCTGTCAGGTTATCTGACGATGCTTGAAAACGACGTCAGGATAATCCCCGACTTGCGTTTCACTATCGATTTTCTGGTGGTGGAAGCACCGCAGGTTGCTGCCCGGCTGTTATTCGATTGCTGGCCACAAGGTCGGTTCATGGGGCTGGAGGCGCAAGGCCGGCGCATCAGCTTTTCTGAGAATGTGTTTTATACCTTTAGCGAAGGCAAGGTCGTTGCGGTCTGGTCAGTGATCGACAAAGCTGCAGTGGAGCGCGAACTCGGCGGCGAGCCCGTGGTTGCGTCCAGCGACAGAAGCATCTGAAGTCTGAGTTCTGTTGCACGCTCATCGACTGACATTCATTTCAGGGCACTCCCCGGCGGCATGGCAGTCTTTTTCTTATATACCCCACTTTCGCCCAGCGGAGCCCCATATGATTATCGTCCATCACCTCAACAACTCTCGTTCGCAACGTATTCTCTGGCTTCTTGAAGAGCTTGGCCTTCCATATGAGATCAAACGTTATCAGCGCGACGCGAAAACCAACCTTGCGCCGCCAGAGCTCAAAGCCATCCATCCATTGGGCAAGTCGCCGGTCATTGAAGACGGTCCCCATGTGCTGATCGAATCCGGAGCCATCGTCGACTACCTGATTCGCCGCCACGGCGAAGGCCGTCTGCAACCGGATCCGGCGAGCGCTACCTATGATGAATACGTGCAATGGCTGCACTTCGCCGAAGGTTCAGCCATCCTGCCATTGATGCTCAATCTGTACGTCGGACGCCTGGGTGACGCTGGCGCCCCGTTGCATCCGCGCATCCAGTCCGAGCTCGCGAACTACCTGGGGTATCTGAATGAAGCATTAGGATTGACACCCTATCTGCTTGGCGAGGAGCTGAGTGGCGCCGATATCCAGATGAGCTTCATCGGCGAATTCGCCAAGGCTCAGGGCATGCTCCAGCCATACCCGAACATTGCGGCATGGGTACAAAGACTTCAGGCCAGACCCGCGTATCGCAAGGCGCTGGAGCAGGGCGGTGAGTACTCGTTTGCCAAGTAGGTTCGTGGCTAACGCCCTATATCGCCCTTTGCGCTCGCACCCCGGCAGACAAAGGGCTTCACGGTGAAAAAGGTTGAGATTCACAAAATCACCGAGCTGCCGCCGCAGATTCCGACGCTGGAAAATGAGGCAGCGGCGGAGGGTTTCAGGTTTGTCGCACGGCTTGTTGACGAGTGGAAGTGCGGGAAGAATCGATTCGACGCGCAAGGAGAGTGCCTGATAGCCGCGTTTCTGGACGGCTGTCTGGTGGGGATCGGAGGTCTTACACGCGATCCGTTTGTGGAGGGGGACGTGGGCAGGTTACGCCGGCTTTACGTAGCGAGTGCCTCCAGAGGCCAGAACATTGGAAGGACCCTGGTCAATCGCCTTGTTGAGCATGCTGCCGAACACTTTCTTGTCGTGCGCCTGTTCACTGATACTTCGAGCGGCAACGAGTTCTACTTGCGCTGCGGCTTCCAGCACGTGAGCGATCAGCACGCGACTCACATCAGGTTTCTTGAAGATACTTGAGGTGTGTCCTGCGTAGGCAAGTGCCAGTCGTTCCTTTCAAAAACTCCAATAGCGCGCCAGCCTCACCCATCAGCTCTCAGTAGCAATAACCGGGTCTTGAGCCGATTCCGCCGCCAGTTTCAACCGGTCAGCCTTGCTCACGTAGGTGGACTTGCTCGCCGGGGCGAGTTTGGCGCTGGCTTTTTTAGCGTGAGCTTTTAGCAGTTGCTGTATTTTTTTGCGGCGATTCATGGTCGTCTACCCGGCTTGCAGTTTTCGCGATGATATCAGCTTGAATATCGTGTTAGCGCCCTGAACTGGCTCACGAAGGGTGCACTTGAATATCCAGTCCTTCCTTTGCATCCGGAATACGAAAGTAACGGGTGATCAGTCTGAACTCGGTATCGGTCGCTGAAAAATCATGCTCAGCCTTGTCGTTGCGAATGTGCAGCCTGGCGAGGCAAACATCATCGTCAACCTCGAGATAGTGCAAACAGTGCGAAACCTGAGCATCCTCTGCCAGACTTCGGAGCCATGTGCGATCAGCGGGAGTATTGGCAGGGAAATCCAGAATGACCCCAATGCCTGATTTCAGAATACGGATAACCAGCGGGCCTACGACATCACGAATTCGATGTGCAAGTCGCAGGTAGTCTGTCACTGACTTGATATCGTCAGGGTAGAGCTTTGAGAGCCAGTCATCCTCACTCAGCAGAATGGCTGCATGTTCGACTGCGAGTGACTTGGCGAGCGTTGATTTACCTGATGCGATCTTGCCGCACAGGAGGTGAAGTTTCGCTACAGGCATTAAGACGTGTCCTTTTGTCGAGCCGCTGGATATACAGATCACCTCGGTACGTTAAGCGTGTCACTGAGCTCACACTTGCGATCATCACGCCCCTGAAGGCAAATCCTGTCTGTCAGTTTTTCCAGCAGCCGGAATATTGCTTGCAGACGTTGAAGCGTCTGTCCAGGTCGGCCATTCGAGTGAGATTGTTGGAAACGGCTTCCTTGAGCGCTATCAGGTTCGCGGAGTGGTAGTAATCCATCATCGCGTTATTCTGCGCCAGTGCCGCAGTCAGATCAGCTGTATCGCTGTCAGGTACCAGCTGTTTTATCCGGGCCGTATCCAATGACTGTAACTGGCTCCGGTAAACATTCTTGTAAAGCGTGAGCGCCCGTTCTTTTACGCCCGTGACTTCGGTGGCGAAGAGTTTGACGTTCTGACGATACTCCGTCCAATAGGCGTCAGGCAGGGTAACGCCCATCAAGTGTTTACGGTCCTCGACGACCTTGTCTACTTTTTCAGCCGTTACTTCTCTGGTGATTGCGCCAGGATCCGGCCTCATGTCAGCCACGATACTTGCGTTGATAATCTGCTCGATCAGCGCGTCGCGCTCAGGGGTTGAAGGCAGCGCTACTAGAGCCTTGGGGAAAATCGGGTTACTCCCGGCACACGCCGGCAGACCTTTTTCTACAAGCGGTATGGGAGAGCGGATGGCCTTGCCGTTTACGTTTTCCAGCCTATTTAGCGATGCATTGCAGACAGCGCCACGACGACTAAAGACTACCTCGTATTCGGTGTTGCGCTGCGGTGCGAAGTTAAACGCAATACCGCAAACGCTGCCCGAGCCCACGGTGTTGATCCTGTAAAACACTTCGCTTTCAGGCTTCAGACGAATTTCCAGATAGCCTCTCGCATCGGCTGGAGGTGCGACGCTCATGTCGGCTCTGCGCCGGGTATCAGCAGCAAAAAGGTTGTTGAGCAAGCCGGTGTTCCGGCCGCCGCAATGTTCCGCGTCGAAAAGGTCAAGGGTGGAATTTTCAACATTGCTGACAAAACGCAGCTTCGCCGCATCGGTTTCGGTCGCGTCTGGATAACTGCCATTGAAGCTGCAACCGCTGAGCGAGGCGGTGATGGCAGTCAGCAAACCGAGTGCATATAAAGGCGGGTAGCTGCGCATGTTAGTGTGTCGTCCCTGATAAATAATTGGCGAAGGCCGTGATGCTAATAAACGGCTTGACCGCCGTCCAGCGTACTTTTCCTGCGCGCGGACACCCGTGAATATGACAGAGGTAATGGAGTTTGAAATCAAACCGGCTTCTTGCAGTTGTTCTGGCGGGCCTGATGGCGGGTTGCTCATCAATGCCCGCAGAGATGGCATTGGACTCCAAGACATATTCCGCACAAAACGCGGGTTTGATAGTGGGCGCGCTTATCAAGGGCGGGGACTGGGGTACCTGGTTTGAGTTGCGTGACCTGAACACCGGCAAAACGTATGGCTGGGCTGCCAAGGACTATTATTCCGCCTGGTTGCCTGCCGGTGAGTATGAACTCTACCGGTTAGGGTCACGGCGTGGGGTAATGGGAGCCTATGACAGGCCACTGCGCTTCACTGTAAAGCAGGGCGAACTGAACTATGTAGGCGAACTGGTTTATGGCTGTTCGCTGGAGGCCCGACCCACTGCGCTATATGGCGCAATGAGTTGCGGGTTCCTGGCGCTGGGCGAGTGTTCTGTGCCTTACCCGTCTGTGAGCATCTGTATGGTTGACCGGCAAGAGCAAGCCGTTAAAAGCTTTATGAAAAAGAATCCCGAGTACCTGAACATGCCTGTTCGTTCTTCAGTGATGGTTGGCCGTTAGATCTCATGTAAGGATGAGCGGAAGCGACGTTCAAACGGCCAGCCGATGCGTTTGCCACTGGCCACTTCCGTAGTCGTGCGAGTCAATCGCCATCGATTGTTTTTCCGGTGCATCAAACATGGAGCGCAGGTTCTTTTCGATGGTGTTGCACAGGTCTTCCATGCGAATCCGGTGCTGGCTGTTGCCGAAAGGCGCCTGCAAGTCTGTGCCGATGCGGTCCATTGCCAGCAGCATGCAGCCGACGACCGTCGAGATTGCCGGGGTGAACCAGCCCAGGGTCGTCACCATGCTCAACGGCATGATGATGCAGAACAGGGTGCTGAACAGCCTTGGAAAGTAGACATAAGGATAGGGCAGCGGCGTATTGGCGATTCGCTCCATGCCGCCTTGGCAGTTGGACAACTCGACCATTGTCGACTCCAGTCGGGCGAGGCGGATGCTGTCGATTCGTCCAGCAGCAAACTCTTGCGAGATGATTGCGGCGGAGCCATTCAGAATGTCATTGGGGAAGTTGTTGCTCTGCGATGCGTTGTGGATTTCTTCCAGTGACAGCAGACCTTCGAGTTTTGCAGTACCGACGTTGCCTTTCAGGTGCGCGCGCAGAGCCCGCAGGTAAGCCACATGACGCTTGAACAGGGTTGCCTTGACCGGATTGTCGCAGTCGTCACGTTCATCATCGATCAAGGTCAACACTTGACGGCCGAAGCTGCGTGAACTGTTGACCATGGCGCCCCACAAGGTGCGCGCTTCCCACCAGCGATTGTAGGCGCTCGAATTGCGAAAGCTGATCAGCACGATAAGTGCCGAACACAGCAGGGTCAGTGGCATGAGCGGGAGATCTACAAACCCTGTGCTTTGTATCAGCATGAAGTCCATGGTCACGGCCACGTCCCAGAGCAGCAGCCAAAACAGCGACCAGCCAACATAAGTGACTGTTCTGCTGATGCACAGCCATTTTTTTTCAAACGGACCAAGCATTTTCGGCACTCCTTTGCGGGTGTGGAAGAGGGTGTGTGCGGTCAATGAACCTGTCACGCTGCAAACTTACGCACCCAGCCTTAAAGCTCGCTTAATTCTCCATGGCGTCACATGGCCTTGAAACAACACTTCAAAATTGTGACGCATGCCATCGTTTATGGCAGTCATGGGCCATAAGCATTTCGACAGGCTGCCTGTAACGAGAAGGGGGGCGTATCCCAAGAATACGCCCCCCTTCCTTTGGCCAGTTTTTGCATCTGGTCAAAGCTCTGTGTGTTGGGTAGAAGCCCTTGTCTTGTCATAGGCATGCTTCACGTCAGCCATGGCGATGTTGGCCGTGGCCAGTTTTAGATCCTCACTGTCGCTTTTCACTAAAGCAAACTTGCCGTGGTTAGCGTCTACACCGTTCAGCGCAATGCTCATATCGTCAAACTGCTTGCCGCCGTTGGTGCGAACCATCGTACCGAACTCATCGGCTTTGAAACCATCGACGTTCAAGTGAGTGTTGGCGTTGAGCTGGATGATCTTGTCGTCTGCACCTTTGGCGCTGCTGTTTTCGATGTCCAGATTAGTGACCTTCGCGCCTCCTTCGCCCTTGACGGTGATCAGGTCCTCACCCACGTTTTCTGCATGCAAGTTATCAATGGTGACTTTAGCTCCGGTGGCAGCTTTGACGTGGATGCCGTCTGCTTCGTTCTGACCCAGGTTCACATTTTTCAAGGTCGCGCCTTCAGCCAGTTCGAACAGTGGCTTCTGGTTTTCGCCCTGGTCTCCGTTACCCAGCGCACTGCTTGCTGTGAAGGTCTGGCCCTTGCCGTCGAAGACCTCGTCTGCGCCTACTTTGATGGTCTGGTTCACAACAACCGGATCGCCGGATGCCTTGGGCGTGCTCACGGAACCTGTGCCTGAACTGCCATGCGGCCCGGCTGGCTGCGCAGTGCCAGAAGGTGTTGTTCCGTTATCGCCATTTCCGGTCGGCGTCCCTTCTTTATTGGAAGGCGCTTCATCGCCGCCTGTGGAAGCCGGTGTATCAGTAGGGGCCTGACCTGTTGTGGGCGGAGTCGCACTGCCGCCGCCCGACGATGGCGCAGTTCCGAGTCCGTTATTGCCTTGATACGGATCCTGCCCCCGATTCTGTTCTTGACTCGGGTCCTGCTTTTTCATCGGATTCATGAGCATTTGCAGCAAGGACATGATCAGTGCGCTAAGCAGCTTGACCACATTGGACTGGCTATCACCGGTCTTGCTGCTGTCCTGCGGATTCTGCACCGTACTGTCTGATGTGCCGAAGGTGACGTCTTTCTGCTTGTCGCTGCTGAACAGCAGAGATTCAGCGTCCACATTTGCTGAACCGTTCTGCCCTGCCAAGGCGTTTTGCTGCGCGCCTGTGCCTTTCAGCGCCGAAAAATCCAGCGAAGTCGAGACGGGTTGATAGGAGGCGGGGGGGATACCGATGCTCATAGTGCTATACCTCGATTGGGTGGACATATGAACCGGCGTCATGGTCTGGGTTTATCAGATATGTTCGCCGCGTCCCTGTCGGTTCTATAGGTCGATGAGGCTGTTGCCTTGAAGGTGCTCGAAGTGAGTGGCAGGGCGCGACGATGAGTTCCAGGCAGGTCCGCACTTGTCACCTGTCTTCGAACAGACTGGCTGTTCGAAGACAGGGTAAAAAGCGGGTTGAACTGACCGCGCCAGAACAGGCTGCTGCATGGCTTGGGTCGTGAAAGTACAGGGCAACTTCGCGACACTTCCGAAGTCACCCTGCAAAAACAGCGAGGGGGATTGAATAACGCGGTGCTGGATCAGTCGGTGGCGTCTTTGGTACTTATTCCAGCTCTGGACCTGCTCAGCCGCTGATTGTTGTACGGATCGAACTCGAGGGACTGGCCTATAAACTTCCAGTTCACTGAGTTCCTGTCGAAATGCATCATGTTGAAGGCCACGGGCGCTCTGGAGTCCTCATCGTGGTAGTCGTCAGCGTCGAAGGAGCTGATCTTGTCGCCCGATATGGCGCTGACCAGGCGATTTACTGTACTGCTCTCCGGGTGCTGGTTATGGAACACACGCATGTAGGCCTCGTTATTGGGGTGCTCCCTGACTTCGATCGAGCAACCATTCATGCCTGGCGTAAAGGCAAACGGCGCCGAATCCTGCTCGGTGGCATACCGAGGGTCTTTGGGAATGTCCACATAGCCCGGGGTAGAATTTCCGCTTTTGAACGGTATCCAGTGGGCATGAATAACTTTTGCTCGATCAGCAGCACTCGCAGCATTCACGTGGGTCAGTATAAAGTTGCCGGTATCAGCATCGTGAACCAATGCGAAGTGGCCCTGTTTAATCGTGTTGCTCAACAGCTCATCGGTCAGGCGATCTCCCATTTTTAACACGTGCCTGGCATCGATAGTGTGGTCTCTAAGAAAGCGTTCCGGGTTCGATTTGAACGCAGCTGTGTAGCCAAGCGTTGCAGAAGACAAGTTGGAAACACTCGTCGCGCCAGACGCTCGCGAGGTTTCAGACGTGCTTGAGCTGCCATAGTTATGAAAACTGGACGAAATTCTATTAAACATAATGAGTCTCCGGGTAGACGCGATGCGTATGACGAACGAGCTCTCCTGAGTTACCGCTTCCATCAACCTCCGGTGTGTGGTCGTGTTTCTGATCTGGTTCCGTGGTGTGGAGAAATGACTGATCCCAAAGGAACTGTTGTGGCTTAAACGCCACTCAGTGCCTGGCCAGCTTCGGCTTTCCTTAAAGGACTATAACGATGAGAACGTCGCCACCCGATTTCTCCCGCATGATCAGCTCGTTGGGGGCACAGCTCGGGATCTCGCTGACCCTGCAGAACGGCGTGTGCGCGCTGTACGACGGCCAGGATAACGAAGCTGCGGTCATCGAGTTGCCCGAGCACAGCGAGATGGTCATCTTTCATTGTCGTGTAGGGCGCTGCCCGGAGCGCTCTGCCGATTTACAGCGTTTGCTGAGCCTGAACTTCGACGTCGCCCGCCTGCACGGTTGCTGGTTTGCCGTCGATCAAGGCGATGTGCGCCTGTGTGCACAACGTGAGCTGGTGGCGCTCGATGAGTCCGCATTCTGTGACGTGACGCGTGGTTTTATTTCTCAGGCACGTGAGGCACGTACGTTTCTAAACGCCTGAATAAAAAACGCCGCTTCAAGGCGGCGCTTTCAGATGTATCAATGTCAGCTTTTCAGCTCGAATCCTGCTTTTTTCAACTCCGCAGCAGCCGTTTTCAGCTCTGCCGAAGGCCGTGACAGCTCCCCGTCAAACGTATAGCCGATGGGCTTGTCCTGGTCTGCACCATAAATGAAGTTAATGCGCCCAAGCGTTTTGTTAACGCTCATATTTGCCCCACTGTTATAGCTGATCAAGGGTGATGGCGAGGTAAAGTTTTCAGCTTGAGTCGCGGTGTGAAATACCACCAGCCGTTTGATGCGCATCTGGTTGTGGTCCTCCAGAAGGGAAGAGAGATCGCTTTGGGTCATTGTGCCGTCGCGGCTACCTTCGTCGATTTTGTCGATCAATGAATCCTTCGGTTCCAGCCGCACGCGTGCCAACGTCCCTATGCTGTTCTCCATTTCCTTGAGCATGGCGCTGAGTTTCGGGTCCTGGCGCATGAATTCGGCAACCCTTGCCGCGTTGCCCGGGGCGCTCACTTCGCGCACTGAGCTCATGATTTTGGTGAGTATGCTTTCACTGCTCAGGCCGGAGAGGTTGGTTTTGCTGGTTTCAAAACGTGCGTTGTCCAGCACGCTGTGCTTGTTGACGGATGCTTCCTGTTCGACTGCCGCGCGTTTCAAATCGCGTAACGCCTTGTACTGCTCGTCGTTAACATTCTGCGAGGGTATGTCGGCAAAAAGCTCCTTGAGTCCGTCGAGTTGTGCCTGAATGGCTTGCGTCTGACTCTTGCCGGTGTAGCGTGCGTTCAGCGGATCGGCCAGTTCTGCCAGTTTTGCTTTGGTCGTGTTGTCATTGAATGCATTGCCAAGGCTCTTGGACAGCTTGCTCAAACCTTCGGCGGTTATCGGTTTGGCTACGTTGTAACGAAACTTGACCCGCTTGACGGTTCTTGCCTCCACGCTGAGGTTGGCCGCCACGCCCATGTTGTTGGCGGCTGATTGTGAGGCGGCTGTCGGCCCTGGAGCGGAGGCGGGCGTGCCTGTGGGGGCTGTGTGGGTGCCGCCGATCTGAGCACGAAGCTGCCCACCAACCGTCGCGTTGTTGAGAAAGCGCGGGCGGTTCTTGCCGCCTTCACGCAATTCAGTCTTGTCGTTCTTCTGGGTCAGTGAATAATCGGTGTAGGTCATTAGATTAACGGTGATGTTTGCAGCGAAGCCTGCGCGTACCACCGCAGAGAACGAGTCGCTGTCAGGGTCGGCTGTCGGGCTTTTATCCGGGGTCAGGTTGATGCCTGCGCGCAGGTCGGCTGTTCCGCCCGCCGTGATATCAAACGTGAATCGGCGAGCCTCATAGGCTTCATGGTCCACTGCTTTTTTCAGCACTTGCAGCGGATTCAGTTTGCCTTCGAACAGGTCGTCGACGAACCCGTCGATGTCTTCGTCCGGAACATTGAAAACCACGCCCGCACGTTGGCTGGCAGCGGCTGTGGCGGTCAGGTCCACACCCAGCCGAAAGTTGGGAGTCAGCGTGCGGTTGTGACCGACATCAACGCTGATTGCCGGGTGGTTTTCGGCAAAAAATCCCGGCCAGTAGTCCTTGCCGCCCCCGACACCGCCACTCACGTTCCCCGCGGCTTCGCTTATCAGGTACAGGGTGATGCCACCCTCGCAACGCTCGGCATTGAGTATGTAATTACGGTTGCCGGTGGCACCTGCCGTTGGCCAGGGGCCCGTTGCCTTGTCGGCAAGAATGGCAAACGGGCTGGTGAGGTTAAGTCCGTAGCTGCGCTGCAGACCGATTTCATCGTCGCCATGCTCCAGCTGCTTGAGCATGCTCTTGAATTTGTCGGCAAGCTCGATCTGGTCTTTGCTGCCTGTGGCTGCGCGCATATTGACGCTGACGGCATGGTCAGCTTTTTTGAACGACTTCAGGAACGTTTTTACGGAGTCATAGCCGCTTTCCAGCGCTGCGTTGTCGGTAAAGCCCATGTCGGTTACCACCTTGACCGGGTTTTCGCCGTAAGCCACATCCCGTAGCGTGGTCAGCTTCTTTTGTAGTGGGCGTATGTCGCTTTGCGGCGGCAGCTGCTCGACCTGGTCAAGAAGTGCGCCAAGGTTTTTCAGTGTGACCAGATCCAGAGCGAGACGCGCTTTGGTCAAACCATGCTCTTCGCTGGCATCACGTTGCTGGCCTAAAGGTATGTTGGCTTTCCGGTGGCTGAGTTTCAGGCCCTGGTACTTGAGCGTGCCGAGCAATTTCCCGGTGGGGTTTTCAGCAGACGGAGCTACCTGGTTCAACGCGTCCTGAAGCTCCTTGACCCAATCATGCCCAGAGCTTTTGAAATTGAGCTTCTCGCCCAGATCAGCAAGTTTTTTGCCAAATTGGGTACGTACCGATGGCTTGGCCAGCTCTCCGTGCTGATTGAGAATGCCATCCTGCTGTCTGAGGTTTTTCACTTTGCCGTAGCTCTGACCAATAGACATCAGCGCTGTATAGCTGTGGCTTTCCAGCTCGTCGCGTAGAGCCTCCAGTTCTTTGAGCATCTGGGCGCCCTCAGGTCCCAGTTTTGATTCCAGTGCGGCAATGCGCGCTTTCAGGTCTTTGCCTGGCGCCGGTGGCGTTCCTCCCGACTCATGCATCAGTTCCAGTTGCTTGAACAGAATCGACTCGCTTTCATAAACCTCTTTCAGGCCTACGCGACCATGGTAGCGATGCTGAACATGGTTGCCGACGTTCTTCATCCAGCGGGGCTTTTCTGCGGTGTTTTTGTAGATGTTGGCGCGTATGAATTCGCTGGAGCTGACTTTCTTGCTTTTCTCCATGCCGCTGCGCCCCAGCACGTTGACGTCCAGCCTGGCGGTCAGCCCGGTTTTTGGAATTCGCCAGGTCTTGTTGGAACCTGTGATTCTGGAATGCACATCGTTCAAGCCATTTTCTTCTACCTTGCGCTGCTCGAAAGGTTGCCATTTGCCGGCTTTGAGCTGCATGAGGCCCAGGCCTTCGGCGTTCTCGATCTGGGCGCTCAGTAGGTTGTCATCATTGCTGAAAAGCGCTTTGACCGGTTGCCCGTCAGGGGCGGCAACCGACGTCCAGCGGGCTCGCAGCTGGTCGCCCAGTTTTATCGATTGCCAGGCTTCTCTGGACAGGCTGAAGAGCGCACCGCTGCTGGTGAGTGCATACAGGTTGTGCTTCTCATCCAGCGACAGGCTCTTGATTTCGCCTTCCAGTCCGGGAATTTCCAACGTGACCGGTTTGTGATCCTTGCTGTGCGCGGTCAGCCTGTTCTGTTCATCGAGTGCGACAAATCGCTTGTCGCTGACCATCGCAAAGGCGGTGATCACGCGGTCATCCAGACCTTCGATTTCCTTGCCCATTGCGACTTTGGTCGAGCGTGCCGTCTGGGCCAGGGCCGTGTTGTGATCGAACGCCATATTGGGGTGTTCGGGAGTCACTGTCAGCTTGTGAATTTTGCCGCCCTTGAGCACATAAGCGTTGCTGTCGGCACCCCGTTGCAGGCGATCAATGTCCTTGATGCCGGCGTCTTTCCAGCATTCTGGCGTTGCATCCCAGCGCTGAATACGCCCGTCGCTGATACCGACCAGGCCCGCACGATCCAGGTTAAGTCGGTCAGCGGCGTCTGGTGCAGCGGGTACATTCAGTCCCCGAGTATTGTCCAGCACCAGGGCATTGGTCAGGTTCCAGCCGCTTTCCAGCGTTGAGCCCTGTTCGTCGAGAGCATGCGAGTGAACCTCGCCCTGACGATTCTTGATCAACGCATGAATGCGGCCGTCGTCTCCACTGATGAATCCGGTGACGCGGTTGTGGCCGCCAAGAGGCAGGTCTGCCAACTGGAAGCTTTCCAGTTCTGGCATGAGCTTCAATTGCGGGTCTTCGCTGTCAAACGCGCTGCGGTCCGCACTGTAAAGTCTGCCCTGAGTATCTGCGACAAACAGCTTGGCAGCGCTCAGGCCGACCGCTGCCGCCTGCGCCTTGCCGCTATCCAGTTCAAGTACCTTTGTTCTTTTCGGGGTCAGCCCGCCAATCACCGGGCTCATGTCAGTCAGCAGGATAGCCTGAGCGTCTGTGCCACTGAGCAATGCTGCTCTGTTGTCCGGTGCCACCGAAAATGACTGCAAGTCTTTGACTTCTACGTGCGGCATGAACGGACTCGACAGGTCCACCAGGACGTCGTCACTTTTCGCATAGACTGAGCCGTTACCGCCTGTGGTCAGACTATTGAACGCGATGCCTTCCATCCCTTCCGGTTCCTTCCAGCGGGCGCTGATCGGATCGAATTGATACAACCGGTCTTCGTGCACACGCAGACGCCCGCCATCGTGGCTGAGAAGAACGCTGGTGATATGAGCCATGTGGGCTTTTCCGGGCAATTCCAGACTGTTTCGCCCACTGCCGGTTTCGATATGAATATGGCTGTCTTCGCGCTCCATGCGCACAGCCAGCGGTTTTTTTCCTTCTGTATTCAGTGCTTCGGTACTGCTGCGAATCAACGCCAGCGAGCTGTCGTCCTGCGCCAGATGCAGAAGGTGCCCATTTGCTTCTAGCAGCTGGTGCCCATGTACGCCGTGTTTGCTTTCATGGGCCAGGTAGGTTTGTTTGGAGTTAGCGAGAATGGAGTCCAGTAACGGGGCAAGGCCAGGCGTGTTGAACGTGGAGAAGTCGGGCCTGCCTTTGGCATCCAGATGGACAGTGCCTTGTGGCTGGGCGTTGCGTACCAACTGTTCATCTTTCAGTTCGAAACGACCGCCATCACTACGTCTCAGGCGTGGACCTTGTGCCGGCTCATCGGAATCGCCGACTTTGGTTCCGGAGCTGCTTGCCTCGTTTGGCCGGGTGGCCAGAAATGACCGGCGCGTGCCGTCGGGCCCTTGCAGGCGGCTACCGGGAAGTAGGGATTCGCGAACAGCGTTGGCTGTCGCTTCTTCATCAGTATCAGTCATCGGCACTGCAGACATTTCGACAGAGGTGGTGCGTTCCAGGCGCTCTCCCGGAATGTCAAACCTGACATGGCGGTTATTCCGGGCGGTGGCCGCCAGACGAGATTCACGGGGGGCGTTTTTTGCGGTCTCATGATTATTGGGAAGAGGGCGTGAGCTTGAGGCATTTTTGGTGCTGGGCGGTCTGGCCGCTGCCTGCTGCGGTGCTCTGGATTTTTGAAACACTTTGCCGACGCTTTTCAGCATCCGTTTTCCCACACTCCCCAGCGAGAGTGAAGAGCGCTGGGTTGGCTGTTCATTTCGTTGCTGCAGGTCGCAGCTGTTACGAAGGTCCGCTGCCGCCTGTGTCTGAATAACGTTTCCGTTTTTCCGGTTTACCGTGGGTGCCTGCACTGTGAATCTCCTTGTCCTTTTTGTCGCCTGGCGATGGCGAGGTGAATCCTGAAAAATCCTTAAGCAACTGGGTGGCGGATGAGCGCCTGCGGTTCCACAGAAAACAGGATTAACGAAATGGTTTACCTGCCAGGCTTTCGCCGGCCATATATGCCGCGCAGGGAACCGGAACGGCGTTCGCACCACGTAGGGTGGACATGCACAGGACATTCCCGCCAATGCCAGCCGCCATCCCTAATATTTCCCGCCCTCGCTTGCTGGCTCGCTCGGTTCAGATTGCCGTCCTCGCCTTGGGCTCTCTGTGTGTAGGCTGTCAGTCAGTCGACCATTCCTCGCCGCGTTACGATCGTTCTCCGCGTCTGGTGGCCGGACTGGTGTATGGGGGATCGGCGGAAGCGCAAGCCGACGTGGGACTGCCGACCCTTTCCGACATGCCGGTCTATAACGGAGAGGATGTCTGGCAGCGGCTCGCTGAACGGTGCCGGCTGGTCGACGGGCAGGGCGTCAATGAACGGATAATCCGTCAGCGTGACTGGCTGCTGAGCAATCGGGGCTTTGTGAGCGGTGCCAGCGTGCGTGCCAGCCCATATCTGCATTTCATTGTCGAGCGTCTGGACGAGCGCAGGATGCCGCTGGAGCTGGCGCTTTTGCCGATGATCGAAAGCTCCTACAACCCTATGGCCAACTCTCCGGCGGCCGCCGCAGGCCTTTGGCAATTCATCCCCTCCACGGGGCGCGAATTCAACCTGCACCAGAGCGCCACCTTCGACGCCCGTCGGGACGTGGTGGCTTCCAGCAAGGCGGCAATGGATTACCTGACGCGCCTGCATGCGCAATTCGGCAACGACTGGCTGTTGGCCCTTGCCGCGTATAACGCTGGCGAGGGCGCTGTCGGACGAGCGATCGAAGCCAACCGCAGACGCGGCCTGCCGGTTGACTACTGGCACCTGAGCTTGCCAAAGGAAACCCAGGATTACGTCCCTCGTTTGCTGGCACTGTCTCTGTTAGTGCGCAACCCCGCAGCCTACGGTGTAAAGCTCACCCCGATCGCCAACACGCCGTACTTTGACGTGGTCGAGCTTAATCACGCAGTGGACCTTACCCAGCTCGCCGCCACCACTGGCGTAGATGAGGCCCAACTGATACGACTCAACCCGGCGTTCCTGCGGAAAAGGACGCCGGATGGCCCCGGACGCTTGTTGATACCCAAGGCCCATAAGCAAGTCCTGACCGCGGGTATCGAGCGAATCACCGGTGAGCCCCCTGTAACGAGCACAGTCTCTCCGGTGGATGAAACCAGGGCAGTTGCGCCGCTTCCGGCCTTCAGGCCTGTGGCGTCAATGCGCGTTGCCGAACGGGCTCCAACACCCTTACCGGTCCATTCCGAGCCGGCAGCAGTTGAACACGCGCCGGTTCCCAAACCTGTACACGCCACGTCAGTAGCTGATCAGTCTCCACCGTCGGTTTCAAACGAACCCACACGAGTTGTACAGCCGGCGCAGGTAGCAGAGACACCCTCTTCTGATCAGGTTGCTGAACGCTCGGCCCCTGTCGCTATGGCCGATTCCCCACTTCCACCTGAACGTGACCCTCTGGCGATCAAGCTACAAACAACGCGAATCAGGGATGACCGTTCGTCGCCTCGCAAGCGGGACGACACCGAGTACCGTGCCGGCCCCCGCGAGCTGCCGGCTGGTCCTCGTGTAGTGGTCTATGCCAGCGAAACACGCCAATAACCACCAGATTTTTCATTATTCCTGTAAAGAAAACCTGAAAAATGCGCTTTTTTGGTGCTTTTCTCTCGTACGCTCGCCTTGGTTAATGTCTTTTCAAGCATTTTTCCGAAGCTGGTTACTTTTTTTTTGGATCACAAAACAGGCAGTTGGCCACGAATTATCTGTTCTATTTGTTAGCTATTTTTTTCAAACTTTGTAAGAAATTGTAAATGGAGGCTTACAAATATTTTGAAACAGTTTCAGTGATGATGAGGTATCAGTAAACCTGATGATGGTGAAAATCGGCTGAGCCTGGTCTGCGATTGATGGATTGTCCTACAGTGAAACCTTTCAGCCCGTTATTAGTGGCGCAGTTTTTCTGTGAGCGCGCATGGCCATGCGCCTTGTTCGGATTGCCGAATGCAGATGTGGCGAAAGGCTATTGCCGTTTTGGCCGAAAAATAAGGGGTTTCCGGATGTGGTCTGGCCCAAAGCGCAGGGCTGTTCGGAAATCCGAATATGTAAGGTGAATATCTGATCGGTCGGTCAACCTTGCCTCTTCTTTTTTTTTTCAAAAAAATAGCCGTGTTAATTTACTGTTCTTTTAGTAAATGCTGGTGAACTGTTAGTGAGTTTTAACAGTTGATTGGTGTGTGAGTATTAATAGGTTGTGTGCGTTGCTGTTGACGACGATTAGTTGGTTTTTTTTATTGTCAGGCTTATAGGTGTGGGCAGAAAATTTGCGATGAGTAAGTTGTGCTTTATTATGATTTTTTTATACTTTCCAAATAGGTGGTTTTGGAAGCGCGCCAGGGTTCAGGACAGGGCGTGTCGCTCAATACTACCCCGGAAACAGTAGGGTTTGAGCGGTTTTTTACGGGTAACTCTTTGATGTTTATGTAATAAATACAGAAAAGTGCGATCGTTTTTGTTCAGTTCGGGCCTACCGTCGCCGGCTTGGTATGATGGGAATACTATGACAGTGGTTCTCATTTTTGTGATTTTTTTCTCATTCGTTGGGGAACTAAATTACTATATGTGTGCCTTGTAAGACGTGGTATTAATAGTCCGCTTGCCACCTACAATGAGAGTGATCGATGAGCACAGACATTGATAAGGACGTTCAGAAGTGTTGGGGCGTAACTGCATTATCGGCGGGTCATCAAATTGCAATGAACAGTGCTTTTCTGGACATGGATTTGCTGTTGTGTGGCGAAACCGGCACGGGTAAAGACACGCTTGCCAACCGTATCCATGAGCTATCGAGCAGGTCCGGACCCTTTGTAGGCATGAACTGCGCGGCTATCCCCGAGTCATTGGCAGAGAGCCAGCTGTTTGGCGTGGTCAACGGTGCATTCACTGGCGTATGCCGTGCTCGTGAGGGTTACATCGAAGCATCGAGTGGCGGCACGCTTTACCTGGACGAGATTGACAGCATGCCGCTGAGCCTGCAGGCCAAGCTATTGCGCGTGCTGGAAAGCCGTGGAGTGGAACGCCTCGGCTCGACCGAGTTCATTCCGGTCGATCTGCGGGTGATCGCCTCGGCTCAGCGGCCACTGGATGAACTGGTGGAACAAGGACTTTTTCGTCGCGACCTGTTTTTTCGGCTCAATGTGCTGACGCTTCACTTGCCAGCCTTGCGCAAACGTCGCGAACAGATTTTGCCATTGTTCGACCAGTTCACCCAGGGCATTGCTGACGAGCTGGGTCGCCCGGCTCCTACACTGGACAGCGGGCGTGTGCAGATATTGCTCAGCCACGACTGGCCGGGCAATGTTCGTGAACTGAAATCGGCCGCCAAGCGCTTTGTGCTGGGCTTCCCTTTGCTGGGTTCCGACTCTGTCGAGGGTGTGGCCCCGGCGACTGACCTGCGCACACAAATGCGCATCATCGAAAAAATGCTCATTCAGGATGCTTTGAAGCGGCATCGCCACAATGTTGATGCTGTGCTTGAGGAACTCGAGTTGCCAAGACGTACCCTGTATCACCGCATGAAGGAACTGGGCGTTGCGACACAGATCGCCTTGACGGCTTGAATCTGATTCGCTGAGTTCGTGCCACATTGGAGTCTTGGGGATCACGGGATGAGTCTTGACGCTACGTTTGATGATGATCTGGACGAGGAACGCGTCCCGAATCTGGGGATCGTTGCCGAAAGCATTTCGCAGTTGGGTATCGATGTGCTGCTGTCAGGCGAAACCGGCACTGGCAAGGACACCATTGCCCGGCGCATTCACAAAATGTCCGGCCGCAAAGGGCGTCTGGTGGCCATGAATTGTGCGGCTATTCCGGAATCTCTGGCCGAGAGTGAGTTGTTCGGCGTGGTCAGCGGCGCCTATACCGGCGCCGACCGCTCGCGAGTCGGCTACATCGAGGCGGCGCAGGGCGGTACGCTGTATCTGGATGAGATCGATAGCATGCCGCTCAGCCTGCAAGCCAAACTGTTGAGAGTGCTGGAGACTCGTGCCCTGGAGCGATTGGGCTCGACCTCGACGATCAAGCTGGATATCTGTGTGATTGCCTCGGCCCAATGCTCGCTGGACGACGCCGTAGAGGAGGGCAAATTTCGTCGCGATCTGTACTTTAGATTGAACGTGCTGACCCTCAAGCTGCCGCCGTTACGCTCCCAGCTCGAGCGCATCGTGCCCTTGTTCGAACGCTTCGCGGTCGCCGCTGCACTTGATCTGAGGGTCGGCGTACCGACTATCTGTCCAGCGCTTCAGGCGTTGCTTATTGGGCACGATTGGCCCGGCAATATTCGTGAGTTGAAAGCGGCGGCAAAGCGTTTTGTGCTGGGCTTCCCTTTGCTCGGCAGCGAGCCGCAGGGCAACGAGCACCTGACGTGCGGGCTTAAATCACAATTGCGGGCGATCGAAAAAGCCCTGATTCAGGAGTCGCTGAAACGTCACCGGAACTGCGTCGACGCCGTGAGTCAGGAGCTGGATATGCCGCGCCGCACGCTGTACCGCCGCATCAAGGAATTGCAGATCTGATTTTTTGTGATGGTACTGGAACCGATTCAAGGACTGAGGCCACGTATCTGTACCAAGCAATCACGCTGGTATAGCCAAAAGGGGCATCAAGTCATGGTCGCAATTCCAAGCTTAACTTCGAGTCTTACCAACCTCGGTAACGGTGCGGTCAATGGTGTGGGTGGAGCATTGCAGGGCCTGAATAGCGTTTCGTCCAACGCCGGCCTGCAGAGCAATATCCTTTCCGGTACAGGCGACAGCCTGTCGGTCGCAGCGCAGGCCAAGGCCAGTAAAGAGACAGACGCCAATGGCGCGCAGTTGATCGCGATGCAAGCCGAAGAGACCAAAAAGAAGCAGACCATGGACGTGTTGAACGCCATTGAAGCGGGCAAGGAAGACTCGACCAACAAGAAGATCAGTGCCACAGCGCAGAACGCTAAAGGTATCAGTTACTAATTATCTCTGATTGCCCTCTCGCCAGAGGGGGCCGCTATCTTAGGACGGGCGTTCTATGCAAGCTCTCAATAGCCTTACCTCATTGCAAACCTCGGCATCACTGTTCCCTGTGTCGCTCGACAGCAATCTGAGCAGCAACACCAGCACATCCAGCAAAGAGCTCAAGGCCGTTATCGACCAGTTGGTTCAGGCGCTGACCAAAAACGGCCAGTTGGATGAAACCTCGCCGCTTGGCAAGATGCTCGCCAAGGCCATGGCTGCGGATGGCAAGTCCGGCGGCAGCGTTGATGACATCACGGCAGCGCTCGACAAGCTGATCCACGAAAAGCTCGGTGACAACTTCGGTGCTTCCGCAGGTATTGGCGGCGGTTCCGGTTCTGGTTCTGGTTCTGGCGGCGGCGGCCTGAGTGGCGGTACGGGCGCCGGGCAGTCTGACTTGATGAACCAGGTCCTGAACGGCCTCGGAAAAGCCATGCTGGACGATCTGCTGACGCCCAGCGAAGACGGCGGCACCACGTTCTCCAAAGACGACATGCCGATTCTGGAAAAAGTCGCCCAGTTCATGGACGACAACAAGGCTCAGTTCCCGACCCGTGACGGCGGCTCCTGGATGAATGAGCTGAAGGAAGACAATGGTCTGGACGGCCAAGAAACGGCTCAATTCCGTTCGGCTCTTGACCTCATCGGTCAGCAGCTTGGCCAGCAACAAAATGAAGCCAGTGGCCTGGGTGGCGGCGGTGGCGGGCTGGGTTCGCCAGTGAGTGGTGGGGCGAATTCGCCTGCTTCGCTGGGGGATCCTGCGATTGATGCCAACACCGGCCCGGCCAGCAATGGCAATGGCAATGGCAATGTCGATGTAGGTCAATTGATCGGGCAACTGATCGATCGTGGTCTGCAGTCGGCCACGGCTGGCGGAGGCCTGGGCACACCGGTCGACAGTTCGACGCAGCCAGCCAGCAGCACCAACGGCAACCTGTCCAATCAGGACCTGGGCCAACTGCTGAGTGGTCTGTTGCAGAAAGGCCTGGAAGCAACGATTCAGGATGCTGGCAATGCCGGTGGCAACCTGCAGGCAAGCGCTGCGCAGACTGCCGCCCAGCTAATCAATGCGCTGCTGCAAGGCACCCATAACCAGGCTGTGTCCTGACTGACAGCCGCCTGACGGAGAACTCATGTGACCATTTCCCAACTCAGCACTATTAAAAGCGTCTCGCCGGAGCTTGGGCAGAATGCGCATCAGGGGCTCGCCTCTGAGCCCGTTCAGGCGGATGTCGACTTTTTCAATGCGGCGATGCGCCCGGATAACGGGCCCGCAACGTCGCATCTGGCCGACCAGGTTGCCAGTGCGCTGTCCGAGCGTCTGGGTGACACGGCCAAGCTTTCCCAGCAGGCCCTGCGGCAGATGAAGAAAGTCGCAAACTCCGAAGACGGTTCGGACATCGTGCAGATGGGCCGTGCGCTTTCGCAATGCTCGCTGCAAATGGCGCTGACGACCAAGGTCGTGAGCAAGAGCGCTCAGGCGCTCGACAAGTTGACCAACCTGCAGTAGAGGTTTCCGTGAAATATCTGAGCGCAGGATTGCTGGTGCTGTGCATGCTGCTGCTCGGTGGCTGCAATGATGAGACTGACTTGTTCACTGGCCTGTCCGAGCAGGACTCCAATGAGGTGGTCGCGCGGCTCGCTGACCAGCATATCGATGCGCGTAAACGCACGGAGAAAACCGGTGTCGTAGTGACCGTTGCGACCAGCGAGATGAACCGCGCTGTGCGGGTGCTCGATGCCGCCGGTCTGCCTCGACATTCGCGCACCAGTCTGGGTGAGATATTCAAAAAGGAAGGGGTGATTTCGACCCCGCTTGAAGAGCGCGCCCGTTACATCTACGCCTTGTCTCAGGAACTTGAGGCAACGCTGTCGCAGATCGACGGGGTCATTGTGGCGAGGGTGCACGTCGTATTGCCAGAGCGCGTGGCGCCTGGCGAACCGGTCCAGCCGGCTTCTGCTGCGGTGTTCATCAAGCATTCCGCCGCACTGGACCCTGACAGCGTGCGCGGACGTATTCAGCAGATGGTCGCCAGCAGTATTCCTGGCATGTCCTCGCAATCTGCAGATTCAAAGAAGTTTTCCATCGTCTTCGTGCCGGCTGCCGAATTTCAGGAGACAAAACAGTGGGTCAATTTCGGGCCCTTCAAACTCGACAGCGCGGACTTGCCCTTCTGGAACGTCATGCTCTGGGTGATACCGGTCGTGCTGTTGGTGTTACTGGGGATTGCCGCTCTGCTGTTGCGCAGTGACTGGCGTGCAGCGCTGCTGAAGCGAATCGGAGCAGGTGGCAGTCGCGGCCGTTCGACGCTTCCGGCGCGTGCATGATGCAGCAGACTGCCGAGGATCTGTGGGTCCACTGGTGGTGTAACCCCTGGCAATGGGCGCATCCGGCCTGGCAGCACAGATTTGCCGCAGCCCATGGCTTGTCGGTCGATGAGAGCGAAGCACTGATGAGCAGTCGTCACAGTGTGTTTCTGCACAGTCTCGGCATTACGCCTGGTCAGCCCCCTGAGGTCGCAGAGCCGATAGTGCGCTGGCTGGCGCTGTCGCCCGCTCAGCGTGAACAGGCAATAGCGCTGGCGCAATGCATCTGCTTTTCCCGGAACGAAAGTGAAGGCCCTGACGGGCAATGGTGCTGGGCGTTTACCAAGGCGTTGCGCCCCGGCGTCTGGCTTGATTTTCAGAACGAGGATGCGCGACTGCTGCTGGGGGCCTGGTTAGGCGCGCAATACTGGCCCCGATTGCGCCTGGCGTGGCCACCGGAAGAGGTGGCCGACAGCCCGGGTCAGGCGCCCGAAAACAAACTTCAGACGTTGTGGCAGGCGGTTTTGTGGCGTGTCACGACGAGCTGATCCCGATCCGGTCATCTTTGTATCAGGAATCTCCCCATGCTCGCCAAACGCAGTATTGCTCTGACAGCCGCTGCGCTGCTGCCTGAACCGATCTTGCGCCGTGAACACATCGCCGACAGCCTGTTGGCGAGTGATGTCCTCGCCGATGCACAGCAGCAGGCCAGCCAGCTACTGGCACTTGAGCAAGAAAAAGCGCAGCGCCTTACGCAGCAGGTTCTCGCTGAGTTCTGGGAAAGTGCCAATAGCTTGCTGGCCGGGCTGCAAAGCCAGCGTGAGGCTTTGCAGGAGCAGGCGATGTGCGCTGTGGAAACGTTATTGAGCGAGTCGCTGAGGCAGTTGCTGGACGACACGACGCTGGCAGAGCGCGCGCGGGCAGTGGTCAGAAACCTCGCTGCCAGCCAGCTCAATGAAGCGCTGGCAACGCTCAGCGTGAACCCGGACATGGCCGAGCCGGTCGCAGAATGGCTCGCAGAAAGCCGCTTTGCCGAGCACTGGCAGCTCAAACGTGACGCGACGATAGCGGTGGGCAGCTTGCGGCTCAGCGATGCGAATGGCGCATTCGATATCGACTGGACGAACCTGCGCAACGGGCTGCTGGGTGACGAGTCGTCAGACTGAAAAGGGCCTTGAGCGTCTGTTTGAGTGACACGGTTCGACACTGGATCGCAAAATGGAACCGCCCGGCATGTTTGCTCCACTCAAGGTTTGAACCCTTTTGCTGGAGCACCAGGACATGATCAGTTTCAACAGCTTGCAACGCCATCTGGACAATTCTGCCGACCGCGCCCGGACCAATATGGAAAACGCCGCGATGGAGGCCTCGGAAAGTGGCTCCATCGAAGACCTGCAGGCATTCAACGATGCTCAACAGCAGGTCGACGTCGCCGGTGTCGCGGTCAACGAAAGCCTGCGCGCCAAACACGGCATCACCAAAGCAATCATCGATGGAATTCAGTGATTTCACCGAGATCCTCGGCCAGTGGTTTGCACAGCGTCCGGCGACGCCGCTGGACTGCTGGATCGATGACGCCAACGCTCGTCTGGCGGTGATCGGTAACGGGGTACGGTGCAGCATCGAACTGCTCGATCCCTACGATGCTGGAGATCCGCAACGGCTGGAAGCATTGCTCAGCGAGGGCGGTGCCAGTCTGGCCTGTGCCTGCGACGGCGCGTTTGCCATCGATCCGCAGACCCGTTGTGTGGTCCTGATCAGTTGGATAGCAAACCCCTGTGGTCTCGATGACCTGCTCACTCATCTGGAAAGTCTGGCCAATCAACGCGCGGCCCTGCTCAGCCTGATGCAAACCACTATTCGCGATACGACGCCCGGCTTATCCGGGCGTGCGATCCTCAATTACCGGCAATCGGGAGTGTGATATGCGCAAGGCCTTGATGTGGTTGCCTTTATTGTTGATCGGGGTGACCTCTGCTTCATGGGCGGTCACCCCCGAAGCCTGGAAGCACACTGCTTACGCCTATGATGCCCGGCAGACCGAGCTGTCTACCGCGCTGGCCGACTTTGCCAGAGAGTTCGGTATGGCGCTGGACATGTCGCCCGTGCAGGGCAAACTCGATGGGCGCATCCGTGCCGAGAACCCCGAGCAATTTCTCGACCGGCTGAGCCAGGAATACCATTTTCAGTGGTTCGTCTATAACGACACGCTGTATGTCAGCCCATCCAGCGAGCACACCTCGGCGCGCATCGAAGTGTCACCGGACGCCGTGGATGACCTGCAAACGGCCCTGACTGATGTCGGCCTGCTGGACAAGCGTTTCGGCTGGGGTGCCTTGCCGGACGAAGGCGTGGTGCTGGTCCGCGGTCCGGCCAAATACGTGGAGTTTGTGCGCGACTACAGTAAGAAAGTCGACAAGCCTGACGAAAAGGCCGACAAGCAGGATGTCGTCGTGCTGCCGCTCAAATACGCCAACGCGGCTGACCGGACCATTCATTATCGCGACCAGCAACTGGTGGTCGCCGGTGTCGCCAGCATCCTTCAGGATCTGCTGGAAAGCCGTGCGCGAGGCGAGAGCATCGACAGCGTGAACCTGCTGCCACAGGGTAAAGGTGGTGCGAACGGAACAGGTTCGGCGTCCACAGGCCTTTCCTACAATCTGGGCTCCAACGGCATCGACACCGCTGCGTTGCAGCAGGGCATTGATCGTGTGTTGAATTTCGGCAGCAAAAAATCCGCCAAAGGTCACGCTGCTGGCCGGGCGAATATTCGCGTCAGTGCTGATGTGCGTAACAACTCTGTACTGATCTATGACCTGCCAGAACGCAAGGCCATGTACCAGAAGCTGGTCAAGGAACTGGATGTGCCGCGTAACCTGATTGAAATCGACGCGGTGATTCTCGACATTGATCGCAATGAACTGGCAGAGCTTTCCAGCCGCTGGAATTTCAATGCAGGCAGTGTCAGTGGCGGTGCAAACCTGTTTGATGCGGGCACCAGTTCGACGCTGTTCATCCAGAATGCCAGCAAGTTTTCTGCGGAACTGCACGCGCTTGAAGGCAACGGTTCTGCGTCGGTGATCGGCAACCCGTCGATCCTCACCCTCGAAAACCAGCCTGCTGTGATCGACCTGAGCCGCACCGAATACCTGACTGCCACCTCCGAGCGCGCCGCCGATATTCTGCCCATCACGGCGGGCACCAGCCTGCAAGTGATCCCGCGTTCGCTGGATCATGACGGCAAGTCTCAGGTGCAGATGATCGTCGACATCGAGGATGGGCAGATCGATGTGTCGACTATCAACGACACCCAGCCAAGCGTGCGCCGTGGCAATGTCAGCACCCAGGCGGTGATCGCTGAACACGGTTCGCTGGTCATCGGCGGTTTTCATGGCCTGGAAGCCAATGACCGGATTCACAAGATCCCGCTGCTGGGTGACATTCCATACATCGGCAAGCTGCTGTTTCAGTCTCGCAGCCGTGAGTTGAGTCAGCGCGAGCGGCTGTTCATCCTGACGCCACGCTTGATCGGCGATCAGGTCAACCCGGCCCGCTACGTGCAGAACGGCAACCCGCACGATGTCGATGACCAGATGAAGAGAATCAAGCAGCGCCGCGACGGAGGCGAGATGCCGACCCGAGGCGACATCCAGAAAGTGTTTACCCAGATGGTCGATGGTACTGCGCCGATCGGTATGCGCACCGGCGAACCCCTGCCATTCGAAACCGACAGCCTGTGTGATCCGGGCGAAGGTCTGACCCTTGATCGGCAACGTTCGCAATGGTTCGTGCAGAAGGACTGGGGCGTAGCGGTGGTCGTGGCACGCAACAACACGGATAAGCCGGTGCGTATCGACGAAAGCCGCTGTGGCGGTCGTTGGGTGATCGGCGTGGCAGCCTGGCCTCACGCGTGGCTGCAACCCGGTGAGGAAAGCGAGGTGTACATCGCCGTGCGCCAGCCGCAGATATCGAAAATGGCCAAAGAAAGCCGGCCTTCATTGCTCAGGGGAGCGAAACCATGAACGTCCGTAGCATTGCGGTTCTGCTGGTGCTGTTCGCCACCCTGGCGGGGTGCGCCACCCACGGCTGTTCGGGTAGCGCCTGCAAACGTCCTGATTCCAACAGTCGTGAGCTGGTTATCTGGTGGCCGCCGGACATGCGTGACGGCCTGGACGATCAGGACCATGAACGGGATTACACAGTCGTGCAGTTAAAGGATTAAAAATGATCGAGGTAACAGAGAAGTCGGCGTTCTACGCCCAGGTAGCCGCGCAAAATCCGGCGGTCTGGCCAGTGGCCAATGGCGTCGCTTTTGTCAGTCGGCGTGAGCACCATGACTGGGGCATCGCACTGCACATCGAAGGTCGCGCCCTGCGTCCCGAGCAACTGCGCGAAGCCTTGCAACGACGCTTCATGGAAGCAGAGCGGTTTAATCACTACTTTCTGTTTCTGGACGTAAGGCGCGACTTCGTGGTGTGGCGCGCCGTCAACGCAACACCCGACGCGTACATCAGCCTGGATGAAATCCGCCGGCACGAATTGATGCTCGCCGGCCTGGAGCATTTGAGCGAAGAGCTGCACTGACAGTCGGAGTGACCGGTGTTCATGAGCCTGAAATGACAGGTTTATGAGCATCGCCTTCCGAATACATCCCCAGCCTGAAAAACCCTCCCTGCCTGCACGTCGCACTCCTTCGCAGAGCGACCCACCTGAATACGCGGTGCGGCACAGATCTGCGCTGCACTTCGCAATCAAGATCGGACGCAGAGCGTCCAGAACGGCATACGACGCGGAGCGTCGCACGATGGTGGTATTGCAGACACCTATCGTTCCTCACGCTCCAGCGTGGGCATGCCGTTCATGACGCTCCGCGTCAACGACTGTGCGAGAGGGTTACTGGTCGTCGTCGATACGAATCACTTCGCCAGTGATTTCGTCCAGTTGGCGGACCACTTTGTAGATGTGCGCGACAGTCAGCAGGGTAGGGCGGGGGATGTATTTGCCAGTGTTGACCTTGTACAGCGTGCGCGCGAGCCAGATGCTCTGGACCACCGGAATGCCGGCTTTTTTGGCCCGTTCGATCAACGCCAGGGCATCTTCATCCTCGCCCTTGCAGTGGATCATCGGCAGCGGTGTTTCACCTGGCCGGTAGTACAGCGCCACGGCATAGTGAGTCGGGTTGATCAGCAGCATGTCCGCTTCTTCCACTGGCTTGGGTGCGGCTGTCGGCTCCTGATTGAGGATTTCATGGGACAGTTGCCGACGATGGCCTTTGACGTGTGGATCGCCTTCTGACTGTTTGTATTCCTTCTTGATGTCCTCATGGCTCATGCGCAGTTTTTTGGCATGGAAGTACTTCTGCATGGCAAAGTCAGCCATGGCGATGACCAGCAGCAGCCCCAGAATCACGCGCAGGATGTGCCTGAACAGTTCGACCAAGGCATGCCAGTAAGTGGTCAGGTCGCTGTTGGCAAGCAATATCAGGGTGCCCAGTGCGGGTTTCACCTGGGTGTACAACACCGCTGTAATGGCGGCCGCTTTCAGGATGCTGAGCAACAGGTTGGTAATGTTTTGCCCGGAAAACATCTGTTTCGCATGGGAAAAGGGGTTGATCTTGTTGATGTCGAGCTTCAACGCCTTGGGGGCGAACAGGAAGCCGATCTGCATCCAGCTGCTGATCAGGCGCATGAGCATCGCCATGCCGACGCTGCACAGGGTAAAGCTGAGCAACACCGAAAAGCCTTCGTTGGCGATCAGTTCGACTGATGACGTAAAGGGCCGGTCGATACCCTTTAGCGAAAGCGCGAGCAAGGCCTGCAAGCGATTAACGCTTTCATCGGCCAGGCCCAACGTGATCTCACTGACGGCCATCAATACCAGCAGCTTGCCGATGTCCTGACTCTGCCCGACCTGACCCTTTTCCCGCGCATCGTGAATCTGTTTGGGTGTGGCCTTTTCGGTTTTTTCGCTCACGGCAACTGCACCATCTGGCTCAGCAGTGACTTCAGGTCAGCCAGTTGTGTCAGCTGACCGGTGCCCAGTTCCAGCAGGGTCGGCAGGTAGATCAGCAGGAACGCCAAGCCCGCCATGCTTTTCGCGGGCATGGCCAGAATCGAGACATTGAGCTGTTGAGCATACAAACCGATGATCGCCAGCGCCGCTTCGATCAGCAACAGCAGACCAATGAATGGCGCTGAGTACAGCATCATGTGTTGCAGCGTCTGGTTCAACTGTCCGAGAAACACATCCAGGCCGTCCGCCGTCATGCCTGGCAGCCACGAGGTGGGCGGCCAGACGCTGTAACTGTCCCAGATGACCTGGGTAATCATCGACAGGCCGCCTGTCACGATTACCAGCATGATCAGGGTTTCCTGAAACAACTCGCCCAGCGGCGTAGCGTCCGGCCCCAGCGAAGGGTTTATCTGACCGCCGCTGAGTGCGCCGCGTTGGCTGTCGAGCAACGCGCCGACCGAGGCAAACATCCAGAACGGCGCATACAGCAGCATGCCCAACAGCGTGCCCAGCACTGCTTCCTTGAGCAGCAGGCCGCCTATCGCAAACCAGTCTTCGTTGAGCGAGGTCAGCGCCCGACTGATGCCAGGTGCCGGAATCATTGCTACCACCGCCACGACTGCATAGCGCAGCGGCCCTTTCAGGTATTTGAAGCAGAAGGCTGGCACCAGCAGCATGCATGGCACCAGTCGCGCCATCGCCAGGCCCATGCCCAGTATGAGTTCAAAGAAATCCTCGGCGTGCAGAGGCATCTAGTGGGCAACCCCGGACCGGGCAATCAGATCGAAGACCATGTTGATGAACTGGATAAGTTCGACGCCGATCCAGCGGCCGGTCATGGCCAGCGTCAAACCGACCGCAGCCAGCTTGATACCAAAGGGCAGCGTCTGATCCTGGATCTGCATCAAGGCCTGCAAGAGCGAGGTGATGACCCCCACCAGCACCGCCACACCGAGCGGCGGGGCCGTCAGGATGACCACTAGAAACATGCCCTGCTTGAACAATGCCAACGCTTCCATGGCCGCCTCACATATACGAATAGAACAGGCTGTCGAGCAGGCGTGACCAACCCGACACCAGCACGAACAGCAGCAGCTTGAGCGGCAGTGACAGGGTCATCGGCGAAACCATCTGCATGCCCAGTGCCAGCAGCAGGTTAGAGACGATCAGGTCAATCACGATAAACGGGATATAGATCAGAAAACCGATCTCGAAGCCGGCTTGCAGCTCCGAGAGGACAAAGGCCGGTATGGCCAGCAGCAAGTCCTCTTTACTTGCCTGATCAGCCATTTCCCTGGGCCACATGCGTTGGGTGTTTTCGAGCAGGTGCGCGACCACGTCGGGATCGGTGTTGCGTGTCATGAAGCGTTGCAGCGGCTCGATGACCGTTCTGGCACTGGCCTGAAGCTTTTCGGTATTGCCCAGTTCCAGCGGATGCTCATGCACGCGCTGCTGCATTTCATGCGCCACCGGGGCCATGACAAACAGGGTGGCCGCCAGCGCAATGCCATACAGCGCCATGTTCGGCGGTACTTGCTGGACGCCGATGGCGTTACGGGTGATCAGCAGTGTCATGGCGATTTTCAGGAACGCGGTGCAGACGATCAACAGAAAGGGGATCAGCGACATCGCACCGAGAAACAGCGCCAGCAGGAGCGGATTCGCTCCCTCCATGATCATGGCCGGGCCGCCAGCCGGGTAATCTGCAGGCCGAGCCGGCCATCGACATCGACCAGTTCGCCTTCGGCCAGCACCCGGTCGGCGTGGCACAAGGTGGCATATCCGGGGGCGATGCCGCTGACCTCTAGAATGGTCCCGGCATCCAGACGGCGCAGTTCGGCGAGCGTGAGCCGCAGCTCACCGCAGCGCAGGGTCAGGTCCAGCGCCAGGGAGTCAAAATCAGACGCTGCGTTGTGCGGGGCTGGCTCATCTTCCGGCTCTGGCTGCTGCTCCGCAAAGGCATACCCGGACTGCTCGTTCGTTTCCGACCACGACTGCTCGTGCTCCTGCCCAGTCGCTTCATCGTCGTAATCGTCGAGACCTTCGACCGCTTCCTGATACAGATCTTCAGTACTCATGGTGACTGTGCTCCTCGTGGCTGAGCCGCAATGAAAGGTGCTGCGCCTGATGCTCGGCTTGTGCCACCCAGCTTCGGCCGGCGAGGGACAGGGCGCCTTGTCCGGCACTGTCGAACAGGCAACGGGCAGGCAGGACCACGTCGCCGGGACGCAGCGAAGCGAGTTGTTCCAGGGTCAATGACAGCTCGCCGATGATCAGCGGGTTGTTCACCGTCAACGACTCATCGACCGGCTGCTGCCGGGCTTGCCATCGCGCAGAGCGCAACAGCCTGATCAAGGTTTCCGGGGCAGCGTGCAGGTGGGCATGAACCTGTTGATCAGCTCGCCGGACCTGAATTCGGCAGCCAAAGGCAAGCTCCGCGTTGCCGTTGGACAGCGGTTCGATGGGGGCCAGCAGGTCGGCAATGGTCGGGCTCAGGCGCTGATTGAAAAACTGCCAGTACCAGGCCTGCTGCTCGCCAGCCAGGGTCAGGGGGATATCGCCCAACAGGCTCAACAGGGCTTCGGCGTCGCTCAGGCACACCGGCCCGATGGCCGTGCTCAGCCATACGCCGACTGCTGGTGTACCGGTTTCGGCGAGTAACGGCAACAGCGTGAGTTCGGCATGATGGCCCTGGGCGCTGAAGCTCAATTGCTGACCGGCACCCAGTTCACGCGTGGCCTCGGCCAACAACGGGGCGACCTTGCGCAGGTGTAGCGCGCTCATGCTGCAAGGTCTTCATGCATGGACAGATCAACGTCCTGGCCCAGCGCTTCCGAAAGCGAATTCCGGCATGCGCCTGCATGGCTGCTCAAACGCTTGAGTACGTCGCGACGCGCGAAGCCCAGCTGGATGCTCCAGCGGTTGTCGGCCTTGCTGGCGCTGACCCGAACGCTGCCCAGATTAGGCATCAGCAGCGTGAAACCGAGCAGACCTTCGGGCTGATCCGGCAGGCGTTGTGCGATCTCGTCAATAAGCTGGGTCGGCACCTGATCCGCGTGCACCGGGAAGGCTATGCCACCACCTGAGAAGCTTTGTTGATCGGGCTCGGCGCCTACCGGCGGCACCAGCAGTTGTGAGAAGAACATGCCATCGGCGTTCATCGGCATATCCTGCAGGGATTTGTTAAGCGCCGAACGATTTGTCGCTGCGTCCCCGCGCGCTGACCCACCGAGTGCTGGCCGCTTGTCACCGAATGGCTTGTCGCTGAACGGGGCTGGAGGTCGGTCCACAGGTTTTTCCCGTGGCGGCGGCGCTGGCGCTTTGGCCGGGGTTTTGATGGGTGCGGTCATCGTCACTTAACCTTCTTCGTTGAGCGTCTCCTCCATGCAGGCGAGTTTCTCGACCGCGCGCTGAGACGCCTTGGCTTGCAGCCGTTTCTGTTCAAGCAACGCCTGTTGTTCAGCTACTCGTAACTGCTGTTGCTGCACGTCCTGGCGGATGTAAGCCAGACGGTCGAGCATGTTCTTTTCTTTTTCATGCCAGCGATCGACATCGTTCAGGCTGATGGTTTTTTGCAGATGCGCACTGGACAGGCTCTCGCGACGTCGTTTGTGGTTGTCACGTTCCTGAACCAGCGCTGCCTTCGTCTCCGATAAGTGGTCGAGCATCGATTTCAGTTCCAACTGCGCCTGGCGATGCGCACGTTCGGCACTGGCCTGACGATGCTGGCGCAGGGGTGTGAGCAGGCTGATGACTTGTTCCAGAGCGACCTGTTGCGGGTCGTCCTCCAGTAATTCGTCCATGGCTATTCCGGCACTTGAGAGGTGAGTCGCAGCAACCTGTCCAGGGTTTCCTGCAATGGCACGGGCTCACGCAGATCCTGGCGGAGAAAGGTATTTATCGCGTCGTTCAATTGCACGGCGCAGTCGGTGACCGGGTCCGCCCCGGCATGGTACTCACCCAGACGCAAGAGCATTTCCACCTGTTTGTAGGCAGCCAGCAACTGGCGCAGACGATTGTTCGCCCGCTGATGTTCGCGACCGGTCACGTTGCTCAGAATCCGGCTGATGCTGGCGGACACATCGATAGCGGGGTAGTGCCCGCGCTCGGCCAGTTTGCGCGACAGCACGATGTGGCCATCGAGCAACGAGCGCACTTCGTCGGCGACCGGGTCGTTCATCGAGTCCTGCTCGATCAGCACGGTGTAGAGCGCCGTGATCGAACCGTTCTCGCTCATCCCGGCGCGCTCCACCAGACGCGGCAGCAGGGTGTATACGGAAGGTGGCAGACCGCCGCGACCCAGCGGCTCGCCCGAGGCAATGCCGATCTCCCTTTGGGCGCGGGCGAATCGGGTCAGGGAGTCGAGCAGCAACAGCACTTTCTGGCCACGAGCGCGAAACGCCTCGGCGATGGCTGTTGCGGTAAACGCTGCGCGAGCGCGCTCCATACTGGAACGGTCGGACGTTGCGCAGACCAGCACCGAGCGACTGCGCAGGGTCTCATCCAGCTCATGATCGAGGAACTCGCGCAGCTCACGGCCCCGTTCGCCGATCAGCCCGAAGACAATGATGTCGCAATCCATGTTGCGCGCCAGCTCGGCCATCAGCGTGGTCTTGCCACAGCCCGCACCGGCGAACAGCCCGACACGTTGGCCCTCACCCAGCAGGATTGCGCTGTCAATCGCCCGTATCCCGGTAGGCAGGGCGCGGGTGATGCGCGGTCGCTGCGTCGGTGGCAGGGCGTCGGCAATCACCGGGAGGGTCGTGCGGAGGTCGTTGGGGCCGGCGAAAGCGCCCAGGCAATCACCCATCAATGGCCGTCCGAAGCCGTCCAGCACGCAGCCCAGCAAGCTGTCATCGACGCCGATCCTGTGTGCGATCCCCAGCGGGCGGATAGGTGCACCGACCTGGATGCCGTCCGGCGCGCCCAACGCGCTGAGTAGCGTGCATTCCTGAGTAAAGCCGACGATTTCGGCCAGCAGAAAACTGCCGTCGGCTTTGCTCACTTCGCAGAGATCACCGACCTTGGCTGACGGGATCTTGCACTCCAGCAGAATCCCGCGCACCGCGCTCACCCGGCCGCTGACGCGTACCGCCGAGTAGCGCGAAAGACGTGCGCCCTGGCGTTTCTGCCACTCGCTCAGCGCGGCATTCACCACTTCACCTCAACGTGCCGGTCGCCATCGAACTGCAAGCGTTGATCATCGATTTTGGTCAGCCGCAGACCATCTACTTCATCGCCCACGTAAATGCGTCGGCCGTCGGCCGTGACCAGATGCGCGTGGGGGCCGGTCATGATCTGGACCACCACGAACGGCAGTGAGGCGTGGGCACTGCCGACATTGTCGAGCACGGTCACGGGCGATTCGTAGCGGTCCTTGAAACGCTGCAACATGCGTTGGTACACCAGCAACGATTCATCTTTGAGGTTGCCATTGAGCACCAGACCCTCTGGCGTTTCTTCGACGCTGACATCGGTGAGCAGGCGGTCACTGAGCATGCTGTTCAACTGATGGCGAACGGCATCGGCGCTGCTCAGTTGTATCCGCCCGGCAGTTGCCGGAGACTTTTGCGCCGCGGGCGTTGCACGGGACGGTTCTGGAGCAGACGCGACCGTCGAGGCCATGTGTGTCGGGCCTTGGTCCATCACCATGGCCGCAGGTCGTGTCAGGCTCCAGGCGCTGCCAATCACACCGACCAGCAGCCCGGCAATGATCCCTGTGGTGCGATTGAGAAACTGCGAGCGCGATCTGACTTTTTCCAGCGGCGCTTCGTTGCGCGCAGGTTCGGATTCAGGGTGTGGCTGCTTCGGGATGACGGCGGGCACTGCAGGCCAGTCATCACCGGCAGGCGAAACGCACAGCCACACCGAACCGAGCATGAACGCGCGGTTGAGGGGAAGATCGACACTGGCGTGTGGAGTGCCATCTTCGTCGCAGACGGGGCCTTCTTCCGCGTTCAGGACCCAGTTGTCATCCTGACGTTGCAGGCGACAGTGCAGGTTCTGCACGCCAGCATCGTCCAGCGCGAGATCCAGCTGCGCGGCGGAGCCAATCGACCACTGTTCGCCCACCAGTGGCAGTGCTGCGCCTTGGTGCTGGCCGTTCAGTACGCGTAATTCAAACATCAGACCCTCTCCCTGCGCTCAAACCTGACAGGCTCAAGCGGCATGCTCGTTGTCCAGCTGTTCAAGGTCGTCTTCCAGGTCGAAGCGACCCATGACCCTGACCTTGGCTGCGTTGCTGATTTCCGCAAAGGACAGCACGGGGACGTGGTAGAACTCTTCTTTCAGCAAGGTGCGCAATGGGCTGCGCAGGTCCTGTGCGACCAACATCACCGCCTGTTCAGGTGCGCGCAGCGGAAAGGCGATATGCAACTGCTGCACGAGCATCTGACTGATCTCGTTGCTCAGTGCAAAGAAGGTTTCGGTCTGCGTCTGGCGCAGGCCGTCGCGCAACAAGCCTTCGCTTTCCGGTGTCAACAACCAGACCTGCAAGCCATCGGGGCCGGAGTACTGGTGGTAGATCTGAGACTTGAGGGCGATGCGCACGTAGTCGGTCAGCACGCTGGTGTCGCGTTCATGCTGACAGTGTTCGATCAGGGTTTCGGCAATCACTCGAATTGCGCGCAACGGCACACATTCCGACGCCAGGCGCTGCAGCACTGCCGAAAAGCGCGTCAGGGTCAGGACCCGCTGCATTTCCTGAGCGAGTTCCGGCTGTTCGGATTCCAGCCAGCCAAGAATGGCTTTGGTTTCCTGCAAACCGATGAACTGCGGCCCGCAGGCCTGCAAGGCGCGCTCCATGCGTTCGACGATCAGGGTCATGGAGCTGACGCTTGGCAGTTCGCCGCTTTGATCGGCGGGCAGCCATACCCACTGATCTTCCTGCCGATCGGTTGTGCCGGAGATCGCTGTCGGTACAGCTTCACCCTGCAACTGGCGAGCATCCACCGCGACATGCGTATCGGTAAACGTCGCTTTGAGCATGGGTACGTCATAGACCATGAAGCGAAATTCGTCTGGCGGCAGCTGGTCGACGTACTCAATGATGAAAGAGGGCAGTGTCAGGCCGAATTGCACCACTAGCCGGTTGCGTCGTTGACGTATCTCGCTGACCAGCGCGTCGACTTGCGCGCTGCTCTGGCCGGGGTGGAACTGCATGACGAACTGGCGGCTGGGAGAGAAAGTGCGCAGGTCTTCCTTGCCATTCATTTCCGGAGGGACCGCGACCGCGCCTTGCTCCTCAGCCTTCGGCCTGGCCCGTTGCAATTGCAGCATGCCCCCGGCGCCACAGATGATTGCGATGGTGATGAACACGCCGGTCGGCATGCCCGGCAGGGCAGCAAAGCCCAGCATTGCCACGGCGGCGATGATCCAGGCCTTGGGCTGGCTGGTGATCTGCTCGGCGATTTCACGACCGATGTTGGCTTCGACGCCGGCTTCGGTATTAGGAACCCGGGTGATGATCATGCCGCAGGTCACGGAGATCAGCAGCGCCGGAATCTGTGCGATCAGGCCGTCACCGATGGTCAGTACGGTGTACAGCTGCAAGGCATCGCCTGCCGACATACCGTGCTGTATGACACCGATGGAAATACCGCCGATCATGTTGATGGCGACGATGATCAGGCTGGCGATGGCGTCGCCGTTGACGAACTTCATCGCCCCGTCCATGGCCCCGAACAACTGGCTTTCCTTGTTCAGCTCGGCACGACGTTTACGTGCTTCATGGACAGTGATCAGGTTCGCCCGCAAGTCGCTGTCGATGGACATCTGCTTGCCGGGCATGGCGTCCAGGGTGAAGCGTGCGCCTACCTCGGCCACCCGTTCAGAGCCTTTGGTGATGACCAGAAAGTTGACCACCGTCAGAATCAGGAAGATCACCAGGCCCACTGCGAGGTTGCCACCCACTACAAACTGGCCGAACGCTTCGACGATGTGACCGGCGTCCTGGTTGAGCAGGATCAGGCGCGTGGTGGAAATCGACAGCGCCAGACGGAACATCGTGGTCAGCAGTAGCACGGCGGGGAAGGTCGAGAACGCCAGCGGCCTGGGCAGGTGCATCGCCAACATGATCAGCAGGCAGGAGATACAGATATTCACTGCGATCAGCACGTCGACCAGCCCGGTGGGCAGTGGCGTGATCATCATGAACACGATGGCAATCACGAACAGTGCGCCGACCACTTCTGAACGGCGCATGGCCGACAGCGCGATCATGTTCAGTGCATTGATGACTCTGTTCATCAGGCAAGTACCCCGTAAAGCTGCTTCTGTTCCTGCAGGGTGAGTTCGGCCATCAGAATGAGCAGGTTGCTCAGTGCGGTCTGACGGCTCTTCATGTCACGCCAGAGCAGAATCGGCAGTTGCAGCAACATTGGCCGCAACCCGTTGAGAAACGCCAACTGGTGCTTGAGCTGTTTGCCACCGATGTGTTGGGTCAACTGCAGGGTCTGGTTCACATTCATTCCATTGGCCGTCAGGGTCAGCAAGTGCTTGAGAAAGGCTGGCGGATCGACTTTCAGATCAGGGTTCTTGTTGCGCATCCGTCCCAACAGGTGTTCACAGCCTTTCAGTAGAGTGGTCACGTGGCGTGCGGTATTGAGGCCGTGCATCAAGGTGCGCAGTTGTTCGTGGGAGGCGGATGGCGTCATGGCCGACAGGTCATCGGCAATGGCGATGCGCATGTCCCGCAGGTCGAGGTCGAACTGTCCCGCCTCTTCCTGTTCGTTGAGCAGTGCTTCGATCAGCCCGGTGATGTTCGGCTGGCCGGAGACCGCCACGTTGTACAGATTGCGCAGGGCGGCCCGGCGTTTGTTATCGATGTTCGGGCGGGCGAAGGCTTTGGCGGTGTTGATGCCCGCTCGCGCTCGCGGACCGTATTTTCGGCGCAGCAGTTTCAGCTGCTGCGTCAGGACCACATGTTCGCCGGTGGCACCGTCGGCTTCCGCCTGCTTGCGGGCTGCCTGCAATACCACGTGCGCCTTGGCCGCATCGCCCTCGGTAAATGCCAGAACCAGCGACAGATCGTCGGAAGAGTCTTCCTGTATGAGCTTTTTGCGCAGCATCTTGGCGGCGTTATCCAGCCCGGTGTCCTGGGCACCCATCAACAGCTGATAAAGCTCACCCAGCTTCACCGCTCGCGACTGCAAGGCATTATTGCTGGCGATGAGTTCGCGCTGATGCAGGATGCGGCTGTGCTGGATCAGCGCTGCAGCGAAGCGCGAAACCTGTTGCTGCGATGTCCCGGAACTGTGCGGAGCGACGTTGGTGAGCGGCAACGCAGCAGGTGTCACGACGCGGGTCGGCGTGACCGGAAGTGTCTGCATGGGAGGCGGAGCGACAATTTTCATAGGGCAATTCTGAGCCAGGTCATGTCCGTTGAGTGGGCCATGGTCGCGGTTCGGTTCCCTGTGGGAAGGCATGGATGTGTTTGTGCCAAAAGCTGCTTGCGCAAATCAGACTTTGCGCAAAATTTTGTATTACAAAGAATTACATAATTTTAATTATTATTTAAAATCAATAACTTAAATTCAATTTTTGGCTGGCACGGTTATCGCTATAGGGCTTGCACATCCTCATTAAAAGGTAAGCCCATGTTTCAGGACCTTGTGATTCTCGACGCAACCGAGCCGCGCCAATCAGCTTCGTCAGCCGGCATTCGCCAACTGTCGGCCGATCAGATTCAAATGCTCAGAGCGTTCATTCAGAAGCGAGTCATGAACCCTGATGATGTCGATGACATTCTGCAGTGTGTGTTTCTTGAGGCACTACGCAACGAGCACAAGTTTCAGCACGCCAGCAAGCCTCAGACCTGGCTGTGTGGCATTGCACTGAACCTGATCCGCAATCACTTCCGCAAAATGTACCGCCAGCCGTATCAGGAAAGCTGGGAAGAGGAAGTCCATTCCGAGCTGGAATGGAATGGCGATATCACCCATCAGGTAGACGGCCATCGGCAATTGGCGCGCGTCATCGCTGCCATCGATTGCCTGCCGTCGAACATGCAGAAAGTCCTGGAAGTGTCTCTGGAAATGGACGGCAATTATCAGGAGACGGCGAACACGCTCGGCGTACCGATCGGCACGGTGCGTTCGCGGCTGTCGCGGGCCAGGGTGCAGTTGAAACAGCACATCGACCCTTTCGCCTGACTGGCGGTTTCGATGAATTCTCTGGAACCAACGCGTTTGCTCAACCACACAGTTGCCATCCCTCACTCTCGGATGGCAACTTACCATGCGTATTTCCGGCTCTCCCTTCAGCGGTATCGTTAATCAACCCACCCCGAACGAACTGGCTGGGGAGTCGCCTCTTGCCAAAGCTCTATTGACGCCGGCCGGAGGTGGTCAAGCCGGTGTGCAGTTTGGTCAGGCGGCTGCAAATCCGCCAGGCATGCCCGCTGAGGCCGAACAGACAGCGTCGTCGATCCTGGCCTTGCTGCTCAAAGGAAGTGGCGAGAGTACGCCTGCAACTGCTGGCCCGCAGGTACAGCCTCGGCCCTCCAGCGATGCGTCCGCACAGGTCGCACCCACCGCACCGGTCACGCCAGCTGCGGCTACTGCAAGAAGTACCGACGCATCCGACCCGGCCAATGCGCCGAAGGCGGCAGATGCAGCCTTTCTCGATGACTCGGAATATTCGTCGCCCGAGGCCCTGAAACGCTGGGAGCCGATGGTTGCGCATTTACCGCCCGAACAACGCCTGCAAGCTGAAAAGGAACTCAACCGGCCGATTGCAGCAGCCTGGATGGCCCGTGAAGATGGCCCCAATGCCGCCAAAGCTATGGATTTCATCAACGCCAATCCGGCGCTTAAAACCGCAGTCGACGTCGGTAAGGATGGCGGCAATGCGGACGGCAAGATCACCAACAAGGACCTCAAGGCATTCGCCAGGAATATGGAGAAGGCCGCAGACAAGGCCGATGACGACCTTGCTGACTACATCAAGAACAATCCCAATGCTGACCCGCAATCGCTGGAAATGGTCCGTAACGCATCGGTCATGCAGGCCAACATGCCGCTGATCAAGGCTGCCGATCCCCATCATGCCGTGGGTGCGACTGATAAAACCGATGTCGACGGCAACGTCAGCGCCGATGACCTGAAAGGCTTGGCACAGAGCAACCCAGGCTTGTCTGGAACGCTTAAGCAATCCTGCAACACCTGGTCGCAACCCGGCTTTCTCGGGCAGCTTGACGAGGCGGGGATGACCGGGCGCAAAAAGGCCGCTCACAGCCCGGACCAATTGTTCGACGCGAATAACCTGAGTGAGTGGATCAAAAACAGCGCGCCGACCAATGGCGGACAGTTCGCCAGCATGCTCAGTGACGCTGCGACCCTGAACTCCGTTGCAGGCATCGATATCAGCAAACTCAACTCGGACGTGTTCGACGACACCAAATCCAAGTCCTTCAGCGGCGCACAAAAAGCTGCGGTCATGGTCAAGTTGCAGCAGACCCAGCAGAGCGTCATCGCGGGGCGCAAACTGCGCGACACCGAAAAAACCGAATCCGAATTAAACGACAGGATCAGCAAACTACAGTCTGACCCTGACGTGCAGGCCTACCTGAACAAGTCCATCCCCGAGCAGGAGCGCAAGCTGGTAGGCAGCGATTCCGCGCTGAAAAAGGCGGTGGTTGAACAGGTAAAAAACGTTAACAGCGGGCAAGCGCTTCAGACCGACATGGCGACCGCCGACAAGGCCGTCGACAAGAAAAAGCCGAATGCCGATTACAGCGGTGCCATCAGCGGCCTTTCAGCCCAGTTGGAGCTGCAAAAAGATCTGTTTCCCGACACCCAGGTGCCAACTGCCGATCAGGTCATCGGCAATCGTCCTGAATTGCAAACGAAGATCGCCGACTCCTACGTGCGCAACTTCAGCGAAGGCGGTGCGCTAAAACAACTGCTCGGCCAGAAGAAGGCCGATGCCGGTGAGTCCCTGCAAACCGCTGATAACCAGAAAGCGATTTACGACAGCGTATTGCCCAGCGATTTCACCCAGAGCCAGCAAAGTGACTATCTGAACGCCACTGTCACCCAGCTACAGGACTCAAAAAAGGGCCGCAAACTGCTCGAAGGCAAGAACGAAGACAATCAGGGTCCGTCGATCGTCAGCCAGGTTGCTTCCGAGATGGGGCCGCGTGCGCTGCAGTCGGTGATGGGCTTCGCGTCAGTGTCCGACATGCTCGCCCAAGGCAACAAGCTGGGCGCCGCGCAAACCATTTACGACAGCACGAAGCTGGGCGCGGAAGCGGTGAAGGGCGGTATTGATGCTGGCGCGAAAATGATGGGGCGTGAAGCATCAGCCGGCCTCGGTCGCATGGCTGGTCAGATAGCGGGCCGCGCCATCGGCATGGTCGCGGGCGAGGCCACCGGCCTTGCCGCGGGTGCCGCGCTGGGTGCTGCGATTCCGGTGATCGGCTGGGCAATTGACGGCGCGATGGCACTGGGCTTCGGCATCTCGGCGATCGTCGACGCGGTCAAGAAGCACAAGGCGCAGAAAGCGTTTGATCATAACGTTGACCCGGTGCTGGAGCAGTTCGGGATTTCGAAGGCGCATTGATTGACCAGAGCGGGTTTGGGCACACGTATTAGCCAATGTAGGGACGACGTTGGCTAAATATTCTTTGCATGATGCGCTTATGTCTGGACCGTTCAGTCGGTCTTGTTCACTCGGAGATTCAGTTATGAGACCTGTCGGTGGGCCTGCCCCAGGCTATTACCCTCCAACACCTGAAATTGAACAGCCTGTTGCGCGATCCGCGCCGAAAGAGCCCTCTCAATCGTCACAAGCCAGCTCTTCGGGGACCAGCAACGCCCCGGCAGATACGCCGAAACTGGGTAAAATTCGGCACTATGCAGCTGGACGATATGCTCATCTCGCAGAAGCGATCGTTAATATGAAAGTCTCTGATCATGAGCAGGCAGAGGCTAATGACGCAGGCACGGACCGCAAAAGCGAACGGAAGTCTCGTGCTGGTGACAGCACTGCCGTGAGGGGCAAGCAAAACGCCGGCTCATCTTCACGCTCATCAGACAGTAAATTTAAAGCCTCCAGCCTCGCTGAGCTGGCAAGTTGGAGCGAAAACACCTATTCCTATAGCATGGCCCCCGCTGGTATGTTCAAGGGAATGCCCGTGTCGGCAATAGACAGATTTGTGAACGACGCAAAAAAAACGCTGGGAGAAGGTCTGAGTGGGGTCGGTGTAACGTTGGACGACGTTATTGTGTCTCAACGTCGGCAAACTATTAATGTGAATCTCAACTATATAGAAATGGAACGCTACCTGGGTCGCAATCAGAACCTGTGGGTTCAACCTGACAAAAATAATGCAGGTGAAAAGTTGCGTGCCAAGGCGACGCTCTATTTTTCTGACTTCCACGCCCAGGACAAACCGCCGCTTGGCCCGCTGTCAAAGTTAAAAAGCAAGGAAAGCCTGGGTGTTATGCGTGAACTGCTAAAAGACTCACCTGGACTTGTTATTGGCGAAGCCCACAGCTCAGTCGCCAGCAAGCGCGAGCTGATCAAAAACATGAAAAGCCTTAAGTCTGATGGCGTGACCACGCTGTATATGGAACACCTGTGTGCTGATTCCCATGGCAAAGCACTGGATGACTACCTGAAAGCGCCCAAAGGTAGCCCAATGCCCGCGAGGCTCAAGGCCTATCTTGATATGCAGACCAAGGGCAATCTGAGTATAGGTAAAGTCGCATCAGAGTATAACTTTACAACGCTAATACGCGCGGCCAAAGACGCCGGGCTTCATGTGGTTCCCCTGGACACTGCCAAAACATATGAAACATCACTTGAGGGCAATGAAATACGCTTCAAAGTGATGAACTATTACGCCGCAGAGAAAATACGTCTCGACCAGCCTGCCGGTAAATGGGTTGCCTTCGTGGGCTCAGGTCACGCTGCAACCTGTGACGGTGTGCCCGGACTGGCCGAACTTCATGGGGTCAGGAGTCTGATAATCGACGATTTTGGGGAAAAGCCTCGTCCTGAAATCAGCATTAACGCAAAAAAATACGCCGATAAGATTAACCCGGATGTTGTCCTGTCTTATAAGGTCTGATGCAACAGCGCCGCTTCATACTATAAGTGTTTGAAGCGGCGTTGCAGTGATCACCGGGTTTCCTGACCGCCTGCTGCAGAATTGATCCTAAAGGCTCTGGGCGTGGAAAAGTCTGACTGAGGTGGCTTGTAACAGAGCGTTTTTAACAGCGCTGTTCTCGCTTGTGTGATCCCGCTTCGCTTCATTGCGCGCAGGAGACAGATCTGGATGTGCTCCGCGGCCAATTTTGAGCTGAGGGGTCAGATCACGGGTCGAGCCAGACCACTTTCCACCAGACGAAAAAAAAGACCTTGAATTTCAAGGTCTTTTTTCAATGGTGGTGCCCCGAGGGAGAATCGAACTCCCACTTCTTTCGAAAACGGATTTTGAATCCGCCGCGTCTACCAATTCCGCCATCAGGGCTCAATGGCGGCGAAGTATAAGGATGAGTTTTCCGTTGGTCAACAGGGATTTACGCAGGTTTTTTACTAATGCCGTCAAACCGGATAAACTTCCCGGCCCTGCTAAACGAACCCGATCATGCGCGTCGCTGACTTTACTTTCGAACTCCCCGATTCCCTGATTGCTCGTCATCCGCTGGCCGAGCGTCGCAGCAGTCGTCTGTTGACCCTCGATGGGCCGACTGGTGCGCTGGCACATCATCAATTCACTGATTTGCTTGAGCATGTGCGCCCCGGCGATTTGATGGTGTTCAACAATACCCGGGTCATTCCAGCGCGGCTGTTCGGCCAGAAAACCTCCGGTGGCAAGCTGGAGATTCTGGTCGAGCGTGTGCTGGACAGCCACCGTGTGCTGGCGCACGTGCGCTCCAGCAAGTCGCCCAAACCGGGCTCGTCGATTCTGATCGATGGCGGTGGCGAGGCTGAGATGGTGGCGCGGCACGACGCGCTGTTCGAGCTGCGCTTCGCCGAAGAGGTGCTGCCGCTGCTGGAGCGTGTCGGGCACATGCCGTTGCCTCCTTATATAGACCGTCCGGACGAAGGCTCGGACCGCGAGCGTTATCAGACCGTCTACGCCGAGCGTGCCGGTGCGGTGGCCGCGCCTACTGCCGGGCTGCATTTCGACCAGCCTTTGCTGGATGCGATTGCTGCCAAGGGCGTCGAAACGGCGTTCGTGACGCTGCACGTCGGCGCGGGCACATTCCAGCCGGTGCGCGTCGAGCAGATCGAAGATCACCACATGCACAGCGAGTGGCTGGAAGTCAGCCAGGACGTGGTTGATGCGGTAGCGGCCTGCCGCGCGCGTGGCGGGCGGGTGATCGCGGTAGGGACCACCAGCGTGCGTTCGCTGGAAAGTGCCGCGCGTGATGGCGAGTTGAAGCCGTTCAGCGGCGATACCGACATCTTTATCTATCCAGGGCGGCCGTTTCATGTGGTCGATGCCCTGGTGACCAATTTCCATCTGCCCGAATCCACGCTGTTGATGCTGGTTTCGGCATTCGCCGGTTATCCCGAAACGATGGCTGCCTATGCGGCAGCGGTCGAGCATGGGTACCGCTTCTTCAGTTACGGTGATGCGATGTTCATCACCCGCAATCCCGCGCCGACGGCCCCACAGGAATCGGCACCAGAGGATCACGCATGAGTCGCACCTGTCGTATGTCTTTCGAGTTGTTGGCCACCGACGGCAAGGCCCGTCGCGGTCGGCTGACCTTTCCGCGTGGCGTGGTCGAAACCCCGGCGTTCATGCCGGTGGGTACCTATGGCACGGTCAAGGGCATGCTGCCGCGTGATATCGAGGCCACCGGTGCGCAGATGATTCTGGGCAACACCTTTCACTTATGGCTGCGTCCGGGCACCGAGGTCATCAAGGGCCATGGCGACCTGCACGATTTCATGCAGTGGCAGGGGCCGATTCTGACCGACTCCGGTGGCTTCCAGGTGTTCAGCCTGGGCGCCATGCGCAAGATCAAGGAGGAGGGCGTAACCTTCGCCTCGCCGGTCGATGGCGCCAAGGTGTTCATGGGGCCGGAAGAGTCGATGCAGGTCCAGCGTGATCTGGGCTCTGACGTCGTGATGATCTTCGACGAGTGCACGCCTTACCCGGCCGACGAAGAGGTAGCACGTGTCTCCATGGAGCTGTCGCTGCGCTGGGCCAAGCGTTCCAAGGTCGCGCACGGCGAGAACACTGCCGCGTTGTTCGGCATCGTTCAGGGTGGCATGCACGAGAACCTGCGCATGCGCTCGCTGGAGGGCCTGGACGAGATCGGTTTTGACGGTCTGGCGATTGGCGGTCTTTCGGTGGGCGAGCCCAAGCACGAGATGATCAAGGTGCTGGACTACCTGCCGGGCCAGATGCCAGCAGACAAACCCCGTTACCTGATGGGTGTGGGCAAGCCGGAAGACCTGGTCGAAGGTGTGCGCCGTGGCGTCGACATGTTCGACTGCGTCATGCCGACCCGCAATGCGCGCAACGGCCATCTGTTCATCGATACCGGTGTGCTGAAAATCCGTAACGCGTTCCATCGCCACGACAATTCGCCGCTGGACCCGACCTGCGATTGCTACACCTGCAAGAACTTCTCGCGCGCTTATCTGCATCACCTGGACAAGTGTGGGGAAATGCTGGGGAGCATGCTCAATACAATCCACAATTTGCGGCACTACCAGCTGCTGATGGCTGGTTTGCGCGAGGCTATTCAACAGGGTACATTGGCCGCCTTCGTCGATGCCTTCTATGCCAAACGCGGCCTTCCTACGCCGCCTCTGGGTTGAAACAGAACGAGTTTTTCCTGCTTTTTTATTCTAATTATGTAACTGGAGCGACAAATGGGCTTTTTCATCTCTCCCGCTTTTGCGGATGCTGCTGCACCGGCTGCCGGTCCTGCGGGCAGCGGTTTCGAGTGGATCTTTCTGGTTGGCTTCCTGGTCATCTTCTATCTGATGATCTGGCGTCCACAGGCCAAGCGCGCGAAAGAGCAGAAAAACCTGCTGGGCAACCTGCAGAAAGGCGACGAAGTCGTGACCAGTGGTGGTATCGCCGGCAAGATCAACAAAGTCACCGACGACTTCGTAGTGATCGAAGTGTCTGACACGGTTGAGCTGAAAATCCAGAAAGGCGCCATCGCGGCCACTTTGCCTAAAGGCACCCTGAAAGCGATCTGAGTAGCAACTTTTTACCCATCGACGGGGCGCGCAAGGCGCCCCGCGTTTTAAGCGGGCGGCGTGATGCTGAACAAATACCCTCTGTGGAAATACATACTGATCCTGGCGGTGCTGGTGGTCGGTTTTATTTATTCCGCACCTAATCTCTATCCTGATGACTCTGCCATTCAGATCAGCGGCGCAAGCACTGCGCTGCAAGTCACCCAGGCAGACGTGGATCGTGCAGCCAAGGCGCTTGCCGATGCTGGCATCCCGGTCAAGGCTTCTTCTCTGGCCGAGAATGGCAAGGGCGGTTTGTTGCGTCTGAGCAAGCAGGAAGACCAGTTGCCAGCCAAGGATGTAGTGCGCAAGGCGCTGGGTGATGACTATGTCGTTGCACTGAACCTGGCACGCACTACGCCGACCTGGTTGCGTAACCTGGGTGCAAGCCCGATGAAACTCGGTCTCGACCTGTCCGGCGGCGTGCACTTCCTGCTGGAAGTCGACATGGACAAGGCAATCGATGCCCGTCTGAAAGTCTACGAAGGCGAAGTCAAATCCCTGCTGCGCAAGGAAAAGGTGCGTTATCGCAGCCTGCCGCAACTGGGCAACGTGATTCAGCTGGGCTTTACCGATGACACGGAGCGCGAGCAAGCCCGTGCGCTGGTTCGCAAGACCTTCACCGACTTCGAAATCACGCCTGCCGAGCTGAACGGTATCCCCGTACTGCGCCTGGCGCTGACGCCAGCCAAACTGGCCGAGATTCGCGAATATTCGATCAAGCAGAACCTGACCACCGTGCGTAACCGGGTCAACGAGCTGGGTGTTGCCGAGCCGCTGGTTCAGCGTCAGGGTGCCAACCGCATCGTGGTCGAGCTGCCGGGCGTGCAGGACACGGCCGAAGCCAAGCGTATTCTGGGCAAGACCGCCAACCTTGAGTTCCGTCTGGGCGCAGGCCCGGATGATTCGAAAGGCACCACCGAGATGTTCGAATTCCGCGAAGGCGGTCGTCCGGCAGCAGCGGTGGAGCGTGGTCTGATCATTACCGGTGACCAGGTGACTGACGCCAAGGCCAGCTTTGACGAGCATGGCCGTCCGCAGGTGAACATCAATCTCGATGGTCACGGCGGCGAGCTGATGAGCCGTGCAACCCGCAGCAATGTGGGTCGCAGCATGGCGGTGATCTTCATCGAGCAGCGTCCGACCACCACCTACACCAGGCAGATGGTCAACGGCGTCGAAAAAGACGTGCCGGTTCAGACCTTCAAGGAAGAGAAGAAAATCATCAGCCTGGCGACCATTCAGTCGCCGCTGGGCAAACAGTTCCGGATTACCGGTCTGAATGGCCAGGGTGAATCTTCCGAGCTGGCGCTGTTGTTGCGTGCCGGTGGTCTGGCTGCTCCGATGTACTTCGCTGAAGAGCGCACCATCGGTCCTAGCCTGGGTGCCGACAACATCACCAAGGGTATCGACGCTTCCCTGTGGGGCATGCTGTTCGTCTCGATCTTCATCATGGCGATCTACCGCTTCTTCGGTCTGATCGCCACCGTTGCCCTGGCCCTGAACATGGTCATGCTGCTGGCGCTGATGTCCTTGCTGGGTGCGACACTGACCCTGCCGGGTATCGCCGGTATCGTGTTGACCATGGGCATGGCGGTGGACGCCAACGTGCTGATCTTCTCGCGGATTCGTGAAGAGATCGCCAATGGCATGACGGTGCAACGCGCTATCAACGAAGGTTTCGATCGTGCCTACACGGCGATCCTCGACGCCAACCTGACGACGCTGCTGGTCGGCGGCATTCTCTTTGCGATGGGCACCGGCCCGGTCAAAGGGTTTGCGGTGACCATGTCGCTCGGGATCTTTACCTCGATGTTCACGGCCATCATGGTGACCCGCGCTATGGTCAACCTGATCTACGGCGGTCGTGACTTCAAGAAGTTGTGGATTTAAGGGGCTGCCATGTTACGTACCATCAACTTCATGGGCGTTCGCAATGTTGCGTTCGCCGTTACGATGCTCCTTACCGCACTGGCGTTGTTCAGCTGGTTCCATAAAGGGCTCAACTTTGGTCTGGATTTCACCGGCGGTACGCTCATCGAACTGACCTACGAGCGTCCGGCCGATCTGGGCAAGGTTCGTCAGGAACTGGTTTCGGCGGGCTATCACGAAGCTGTCGTGCAGAGCTTCGGTGCGACTACCGATCTGCTGGTGCGCATGCCGGGTGAAGACCCGCAATTGGGCACTCAGGTCGCTGAAGCGCTGCGCAAGGCGGGTGCCGATAACCCGGCAGTGGTCAAGCGTGTCGAATTCGTCGGCCCGCAGGTGGGTGAAGAACTTCGCGATCAGGGTGGCCTCGGCATGCTGATGGCGCTGGGCGGCGTTCTGATCTACCTGGCGTTCCGCTTTCAGTGGAAGTTCGCGGTCGGTGCAATCATCTCGCTGATCCACGACGTGGTGGTGACGATGGGTATCCTGTCGTTCTTCCAGATCACCTTCGACCTGACGGTTCTGGCGGCGGTGCTGGCGATTATCGGTTACTCGCTGAACGACACCATCGTGGTCTTCGACCGGGTACGCGAAAACTTCCGCCTGTTGCGCAAGGCTTCGCTGATCGAGAACATCAACATCTCCACCACGCAGACATTGCTGCGCACCATTGCCACCTCGGTTTCGACCCTGTTGGCGATCTCGGCGCTGTGGGCGTTCGGCGGCGACAGCCTGGAAGGCTTCTCCATTGCGCTGTTCATCGGCGTGTTGGCGGGTACTTACTCGTCGATCTACATCGCCAACGTGGTGCTGATCTGGCTGAACCTGACCACCGAGGATCTGATTCCTCCCGTGGTGGTCGAGAAGGCTGACGACCTCCCGTAGGCCCGGTCATCATAAAAAAGGCGCGAGTTCTGAACTCGCGCCTTTTTTTATGCTCCAAGGCTAGGCATTGCGCAGTTATGCTGCGTTTCGATTGGTCAGGAGGTTCTAGTGAACAAGTCTATGCTTGTTGGTGCTGTGTTAGGTGCTGCTGTCGTGACTGCTGGCGGCGCCGTTGCCACCTATAGCTTGGTCAAGGGTGGTCCTGAGTATGCGGATGTATTGGCGGTCGAGCCAATCAACCAGCAGATCAAAACCCCCCGTGAAGTTTGCAAGGACGTAACCGTTACTCGTCAGGCGCCGGTCAAGGACCAGCACCAGATTGTTGGTAGCGTGATTGGCGCGGTTGCTGGCGGCCTGCTGGGTAATCAGGTGGGTGGCGGTAATGGCAAGAAGCTCGCGACAGTTGCCGGTGCGGTCGGCGGCGGTTATGCCGGTAACAAGGTGCAGGAAGGCATGCAAGAGCGTGATACCTACACCACGACGCAGAACCGTTGCACTACGGTCAATGATGTCAGCGACAAGGTCGTGGGCTACAACGTCAAGTACAAGTTGAACGAGAAAGTGGGTCAGGTCCGTATGGAGCGTGATCCAGGTAGCCAGATTCCGGTCGACAAGAACGGTCAGCTGATTTTGGGTCAGGCGCAGTAACGCCAGCCGCTGGGCTTCTTCAAGGCATAAAAAAACCGGCGAAAGCCGGTTTTTTTACATCTGCAGCTTAGCGTTTGAGCGAAGCTGGCAGGTGCGGTGCGATGGCGGTCAGTACAGCCTTGAAGCATTTGGTGTTACCGGCAACGATGTGGCCTTTCTCCAGGAAGTCGTGACCGCCTGTGAAATCGCTGACCAGACCGCCTGCTTCCTGAATCAGCAGGGCGCCTGCTGCCATGTCCCACTCCGACAGGCCTGACTCCCAGAATGCATCAAAGCGACCTGCAGCTACGTACGCCAGGTCGAGGCTGGCAGCGCCTGCGCGACGGATACCGGCGGTCTGGCCGACCAGGCTGCGGAACATGCCCAGGTAGTTTTCGAGGTTGTCCATCTGGTTGTCACGGAACGGGAAGCCGGTGCCGAGCAGGGCGCCTTCCAGGCTCTTGCGCTGGCTGACGCGCAGGCGACGACCGTTAAGGGCTGCGCCGCGACCACGGCTGGCGGTGAATTCTTCCTGGCGGACCGGGTCCAGAACAACGGCGTGCTCAAGACGACCGCGGTATTTGCAGGCAATGCTGACCGCGAAGTGCGGGATGCCACGAACGAAGTTGGTAGTGCCGTCCAGTGGGTCGATGATCCACAGGTAGTCGGTACCTTCGCCGCTGCCTTCGTGCATGCCGCTTTCTTCACCAAGAATGCCGTGAGTCGGGTAGGCCTTGCGCAATGCAGTGATGATGCTCTGTTCGGCAGCGCGATCGATCTCTGTGACGTAATCCTTGGCTTCTTTTTCGTCAACCTTGATGGTATCCAAGCGCTCGATGGAGCGGAAAATCAATTCGCTGGCGCTGCGGGCGGCGCGCAGCGCGATATTCAGCATGGGCTGCATGGACAATTCACCTAAGGTTGTTAAAGAGAGCCGGGCATTCTATGGGCTGATTCGAATTATTTCCAGCCTTGCGTTGTTACGGCTGTCGACTTGGCATGCGTTTTTTTGCCACTCGACGCGTACGTTCGGGCCACCCTGTGTGTACGGGTTCGTAGCGCAAGCCTGCCCGTTTCTGTAAGATTTGCCCCCCTAATTCGCCTCAGTGAGCGTTCGCCTTGTTGCAGAACATCCGTGTTGTCCTGGTCGGCACTACCCATCCCGGAAATATCGGTGGGGCCGCTCGTGCCATGAAAAACATGGGGCTTTCGCGCCTGGTACTGGTCGAGCCCCGGATTTTTCCTTCGCCTGACGCTGATGCCCGTGCGTCAGGCGCCACCGATATTCTTGAAGGTGCGCAGGTCGTTGCGACGCTGGAAGAAGCGCTGGTAGGTTGCCGCTTGGTGCTAGGCACCAGTGCGCGGGATCGCAGTCTGCCCTGGCCGTTGCTTGATCCGCGTGCGTCTGGCGAAAAGGTTATCGAGCAGGCCGGGGAGGGCGCCGAGGTGGCGCTGGTCTTTGGTCGTGAACATGCCGGCCTGACCAATGAAGAACTGCAGCGCTGTCACTTCCATGTCCATATTCCATCGGACCCGGCGTTCAGTTCGCTCAATCTCGCCGCTGCTGTGCAGGTGCTCAGCTACGAAGTACGCATGGCCTGGCTGAAAGCGTCGGAGCAGGGCGCAGCGTCCCAGCCGGCGTCGGCGCACAGTGCGGAGCTGGCGACCATGGATGAGATGGAGGGTTTCTATGGTCATCTGGAAGCCACGCTGGTGGCTATCGGTTTCCTTGATCCTGAAAAGCCACGGCACTTGATGGCGCGCCTGCGCAGGCTGTTCGGCCGCAGCGAAGTAGAGCGCTCCGAGCTGAGCATTCTGCGCGGCGTACTAACCGAAACCCAGAAAGTCGCACGCGGCGAACCTTACAAGCGGAAGGATCAGTGATGTTCGAGCGTCTGCGAGAAGACATACAAAGCGTGTTCCATCGCGACCCTGCGGCGCGCAACGCCTTTGAAGTCCTGACCTGCTATCCGGGCATGCACGCCATCTGGCTGCACCGCTTTGCGCACATTCTGTGGCGCAACGGCTGGAAATGGCCTGCGCGGGTAGTGTCCAACTTCGGTCGCTGGATGACCGGCATCGAGATCCATCCGGGGGCGCGCATCGGCCGGCGCTTCTTTATCGATCACGGCATGGGCATCGTGATCGGCGAAACCGCCGAGATCGGCAATGACGTGACGCTTTATCAGGGTGTGACCCTGGGTGGTACCAGCTGGAATGCCGGCAAACGCCATCCGACACTGGAAGATGGCGTGGTGGTCGGCGCAGGTGCCAAGGTGCTTGGGCCGTTCACGGTGGGCGCCGGCGCCAAGATCGGCTCCAATGCTGTGGTGACCAAGGCTGTGCCCGCAGGTGCAACTGCGGTGGGAATCCCGGGGCGGATCATCGTCAAGTTGGACGACGAGACCGAAGCCAGGCGCAAGGCCATGGCGGAAAAGCTCGGCTTCGATGCCTACGGTATCAGCGGCGACATGCCAGACCCCGTCGCCCGCGCTATCGGTCAGTTGCTCGATCATTTGCAGGCGGTCGACGGCCGCCTGGAGGGCATGTGCGACGCCCTCGGAAAACTGGGTAGCGATTACTGCGCCAAGGAGCTGCCCGAGCTGCGCGACGAGGTCTTCGACTGTGTCAAGGAAGAGCGCGAGAACACGGCAGGCTAGAGGGCTTGGGGCGTGCCATTACGGCGCGCCTTTGCTATGATACGGCCCTCGCTTTTAGCTAATCCCGACTGTTTTACTTGGTCTAATACTTGACTCATTTACTCGGGAATAGCATACTCGCCCTCATTCCGAACCTCTGCGGTATATGCCATGCGACTGACGACTAAAGGCCGATACGCTGTAACAGCCATGCTTGACCTGGCGTTGCATGCGCAGAACGGGCCAGTGTCTCTGGCTGACATCTCCGAGCGGCAGGGCATATCCCTGTCGTACCTTGAGCAGCTGTTCGCCAAGCTGCGCCGGGGCAATCTGGTTTCCAGCGTGCGTGGTCCCGGTGGTGGTTATCAACTGTCCCGCGACATGCAAGGTATACAGGTTGCGCAGGTCGTCGATGCGGTCAATGAATCGGTCGATGCCACGCGTTGTCAGGGGCTTGGCGACTGCCATGCCGGTGACACCTGCCTGACCCACCACTTGTGGTGCGACCTGAGCCAGCAGATTCACGAATTTCTAAGCGGTATCAGCTTGGCGGATCTTGTCACTCGCCGTGAGGTACAAGAAGTCGCTCAGCGCCAGGATATGCGCCGTGGTCATAACCACACGTCGCAACTGGGTAAGATCGAAACGTCCGCCGTCGAATGAACGCAGATGAATGAGCGGTGCGCCTGCCTGATAGGAGAGCTTCAATGAAATTGCCAATTTACCTCGACTACTCCGCGACGACCCCGGTTGATCCGCGTGTCGCGCAGAAAATGATCGAATGCCTGACCGTTGAAGGAAACTTCGGCAACCCCGCTTCGCGCTCCCACGTCTTTGGCTGGAAAGCCGAAGAGGCGGTCGAGAATGCTCGCCGTCAGGTCGCCGATCTGGTCAGTGCCGATCCGCGCGAAATCGTCTGGACCTCGGGTGCCACCGAATCCAACAACCTCGCGATCAAGGGTGTGGCGCACTTCTACGCCAGCAAAGGCAAGCACCTGATCACCTCGAAAATCGAACACAAGGCTGTTCTCGATACCACGCGCCAACTTGAGCGCGAAGGTTTCGAAGTCACTTACATCGAGCCGGGTGAAGACGGTCTGATCACGCCTTCGATGATTGAAGCTGCACTGCGCGATGACACCATTCTGGTGTCAGTCATGCATGTGAACAACGAAATCGGCACCATCAACGACATCGCTGCCATCGGTGAACTGACCCGTTCGCGTGGCGTACTGTTCCATGTTGATGGCGCGCAATCGACCGGCAAGGTTGAAATCGATCTGGCCAGCCTCAAGGTTGACCTGATGTCGTTCTCGGCCCACAAGACCTACGGTCCTAAAGGTATTGGCGCGCTGTACGTCAGCCGCAAGCCGCGTGTCCGCCTCGAAGCGGCCATGCACGGCGGTGGCCACGAGCGCGGTATGCGTTCCGGCACACTGGCCACCCACCAGATCGTTGGCATGGGTGAAGCGTTCCGGATCGCCAAGGAAGAAATGGCCGCTGAAAACGTGCGCATCAAGGCACTCAGTGATCGTTTCTTCAAGCAGGTCGAAAACCTGGAAGAGCTGTACGTCAACGGCAGCCTGACTGTTCGCGTACCGCACAACCTGAACCTGAGCTTCAACTATGTCGAAGGCGAGTCGCTGATCATGGCGCTCAAGGATCTGGCGGTTTCGTCCGGTTCGGCCTGTACCTCGGCATCGCTGGAGCCTTCCTACGTGCTGCGTGCCATTGGTCGTAACGACGAACTGGCACACAGCTCGATTCGCTTCACCTTCGGTCGTTTCAGCACCGAAGAAGAAATCGATTACGCCGCGCAGAAAGTTTGCGAGGCGGTCACTCGGCTGCGCACACTTTCGCCGCTGTGGGACATGTTCAAAGATGGCGTCGATATCTCCAAGATCGAGTGGGCGGCGCACTAATTTAAAGTCGCCTCCAATACAGGTCATGCGCAATTGCAGCATGGCCTGCAGAGCGGCTCCCTGATGTGAGAGGAACAGAATCATGGCTTACAGCGAAAAGGTCATCGACCACTACGAGAATCCACGTAACGTCGGCAAGATGAACGCGGAAGATCCTGATGTCGGCACCGGCATGGTCGGCGCTCCTGCGTGCGGCGACGTGATGCGCCTGCAGATCAAGGTCAATGATCAGGGCGTTATCGAAGACGCCAAGTTCAAGACCTACGGCTGCGGCTCGGCGATTGCGTCGAGCTCGCTGGCAACCGAGTGGATGAAGGGCAAGACTCTGGATGAAGCAGAGACCATCAAGAACACTCAGCTGGCTGAAGAACTGGCGCTGCCGCCGGTAAAGATTCACTGCTCGGTACTCGCCGAAGACGCTATCAAAGCGGCCGTTCGCGACTACAAGCAGAAGAAAGGCCTGCTGTAAGCAGGTCTTCACAAAGAACAAGTAAGGAGCTCCGATGGCTATCAGCATGACAGAAGCTGCCGCTAACCACGTGCGACGTTCCCTTGAGGGGCGTGGCAAGGGTGATGGCGTTCGTCTGGGTGTTCGCACCACAGGCTGTTCAGGTCTTGCCTACGTGCTCGAGTTCGTCGACGAGGCGGCTGGCGAAGACACTGTGTTTGAAATGCACGGCGTCAAGGTGATCATTGATCCGAAAAGCCTGGTCTATCTGGATGGCACCGAGCTCGACTTCGTGCGCGAAGGGTTGAACGAAGGCTTCAAGTTCAACAACCCCAACTCGCGCGGTGAGTGCGGCTGTGGCGAAAGCTTCAACGTCTGAGGCTTTTTATTGTGGGTACTCCCTGTCATTTCGCCCTGTTCGAGCTCAAGCCCGAGTTTCAGCTTGATCTCGACCAGTTGGCCACGCGCTATCGCGAGCTGGCGCGCAATGTCCATCCGGACCGTTTCGCTGATGCCTCAGAGGCTGAGCAGCGTGTCGCGCTGGAGCGTTCAGCCAGCCTCAACGAAGCCTATCAGACCCTCAAAAGCCCGCCGAAAAGAGCGCGCTATCTGTTGGCGATGAATGGCAATGAGGTGCCGATCGAGGTCACCGTGCATGACCCCGAGTTTCTTCTGCAGCAGATGCAATTGCGCGAAGATCTTGAGGATCTGCAGGATGAAGCCGATCTTGCCGGGGTTGCGACTTTCAAGCGCCAGCTCAAGATCGCTCAGGAAGCTCTCAACCAGAGCTTCGCTGCCTGTTGGAGCGACCCTGCACAACGCGAGCACGCTGAAAAGCTGATGCGGCGTATGCAGTTTCTCGACAAGCTTTCTCACGAAGTGCGCCAGCTAGAAGAGCGCCTCGACGATTAACCCCGTGCGGCTTCGGCTGCACGCCAGTGATTATTCTGAACAGCATGGCCTTACTGCAAATCGCCGAACCCGGCCTGAGTCCTCAACCGCACCAGCGTCGTCTGGCTGTGGGGATCGACCTGGGCACCACAAATTCTCTGGTTGCTGCAATGCGCAGCGGCCTGTCTGAACCGCTGGCCGATGCAGAAGGGCAGGTCATTCTGCCGTCTGCCGTGCGCTATCACGCTGATCGTGTCGAAGTGGGGCAGTCGGCAAAAGTCGCCGCCTCCCAGGACCCGTTCAATACCGTGTTGTCGGTCAAGCGTCTCATGGGGCGTGGTCTGACCGACGTCAAGCAACTGGGCGAGCAGCTGCCTTATCGCTTTGTTGGCGGTGAGTCGCACATGCCGTTCATCGACACCGTACAGGGGCCGAAAAGTCCGGTTGAAGTGTCCGCTGACATCCTCAAGGTTCTGCGTCAGCGTGCTGAAGCGGCGCTGGGTGGCGAGCTGGTGGGTGCGGTAATCACGGTGCCGGCCTATTTCGATGATTCCCAGCGTCAGGCCACCAAGGACGCCGCCAAGCTGGCCGGCCTCAATGTGCTGCGCCTGCTCAATGAGCCTACGGCCGCCGCGGTTGCTTACGGTCTGGATCAAAAAGCCGAAGGTGTCGTGGCCATTTATGACCTGGGCGGCGGTACGTTCGATATTTCGATTTTGCGCCTGACTGGCGGTGTATTCGAGGTGCTGGCCACCGGTGGCGATACAGCGTTGGGCGGCGATGATTTCGATCATGCCATTGCCAGCTGGATCGTCGCCGATGCCGGCTTGTCCGCCGACATCGATCCGTCCGCGCAACGCAATCTGTTGCAGACCGCCTGTTCCGCCAAGGAAGCGCTGACGGACGCCGAGTCCGTCGACGTTGCCTACGGCGACTGGCGCGGCACCCTGACGCGTGACGCGTTCAATGCGCTGATCGAGCCAATGGTCGCGCGCAGTCTCAAGGCCTGTCGTCGCGCAGTGCGTGACACCGGTATCGAGCTTGAAGAAGTCGAGGCCGTGGTCATGGTCGGTGGTTCGACCCGTGTTCCTCGCGTTCGCGAAGCGGTCGCCGAGCTATTCGGTCGTCAGCCCCTGACCGACATCGATCCGGATCAAGTGGTGGCCATCGGGGCTGCGATCCAGGCTGATACTCTGGCAGGTAACAAGCGTGATGGTGGCGAACTGCTTTTGCTCGATGTGATTCCGCTCTCGTTGGGGCTGGAAACCATGGGCGGGCTGATGGAAAAAGTCATCCCGCGCAACACCACGATCCCAGTGGCCCGTGGTCAGGAATTCACTACCTACAAAGATGGCCAGACGGCCATGAAAATCCACGTTCTGCAGGGCGAGCGCGAGCTGGTCAGCGACTGCCGTTCGCTGGCGCGCTTCGAATTGCGCGGCATTCCTCCGATGGTAGCGGGCGCGGCGAAAATCCGCGTCACTTTCCAGGTCGATGCTGATGGCCTGCTCAGCGTTTCGGCGCGTGAGATGGGCTCGGGCATCGAGTCGAGTATCCAGGTCAAACCGTCCTACGGGCTGACTGACGGCGAAATCACTCGCATGCTCAAGGACTCTTTTGAATACGCCGGCGACGACAAGGTTGCCCGCGTGCTGCGTGAGCATCAGGTTGACGCCGAGCGCCTGCTCGAAGCGGTTCAGGGTGCGCTGGATGCTGATGGCGAACGTCTTCTCGATGAAGAAGAGCGTATGGTCATCAGTCTGCAGATGGAAGAATTACGTGAATTGATGCAAGGCACTGATGGTTACGCCATCGAGCAGCAGACCAAGCGTCTGTCGCAAGTGACCGACGCATTTGCTGCCCGACGCCTCGATTCGACGGTAAAAGCCGCATTGGCCGGGCGCAACTTGAATGAGATTGAGGAATAACTGATGCCGCAGGTGATTTTTCTGCCCCACGCCGAGCATTGCCCGGATGGGCTGGTTGTAGAAGTGGAGCCCGGCACGTCTATTCTCGACATTGCCCATGAGCATCACATCGAGATCGAAAGCGCCTGTGGCGGTGTGTGTGCTTGCACCACCTGCCACTGCGTCATTCGCGAAGGCTTCGATTCGCTGAACGAAGCCGACGAGCTGGAGGAAGATATGCTCGACAAGGCATGGGGGCTGGAAGCGCAATCGCGTCTATCCTGTCAGGCCATTGTCGGCACTGAAGACCTGACCGTCGAAATACCCAAGTATTCGCTCAACCACGCTGCTGAAGCGCCACACTGATTCAAGGATTGCTCATGAGTCTCAAATGGGTTGATGTGCAGGAAATTGCTATCCAGCTGGCTGAAAGCCATCCGGAAGTAAATCCGCTCACTGTGAGTTTCCCCAAGCTGCGTGGCCTGGTAATGGCCTTGCCTGAATTCGACGATGACCCTGCACGCAGCGGGGAAAAGGTTCTCGAAGCGATCCAGACATTGTGGATCGAAGAGCTGGATTGACGTTCAGTAACGTACGCCGTTAGGCAATACACCAGAACCCGCGTATAATTCGCGGGTTTAATTTTTCGCTTAAATCACTGTTTCTGGAGTTTCACCATGGCTGTTCAACGTACTTTCTCCATCATCAAGCCTGACGCCGTTGCAAAGAACGTAATCGGCGAGATCACCACTCGTTTTGAAAAAGCCGGTCTGCGCGTTGTTGCTTCCAAGCTGAAGCAACTGTCGAAGGCTGAAGCTGAAGGTTTCTACGCTGAGCACAGCGCCCGTGGTTTCTTCGGTGACCTGGTTGCCTTCATGATCTCCGGTCCGGTTGTTGTTCAGGTTCTGGAAGGCGAAAACGCTATCGCTCTGAACCGCGAGCTGATGGGTGCTACCAACCCTAAAGAAGCTGCTGCCGGCACCATCCGCGCCGATTTCGCTGACTCCATCGACGCCAACGCTGTACACGGTTCCGATTCCGAAGCAGCCGCTGCTCGCGAAATCTCGTACTTCTTCGCCGCTACTGAAGTAACCGCTCGCTAAGTCATTTTTGACTAACGAGTGAAGGGTGAATTCATGATTGCATCGACTGGTAAAACCAACCTGCTGGGTCTGACTCAGCCGGAAATGGAGAAATTCTTCGACTCTATCGGGGAGAAGCGCTTCCGTGCCGGTCAGGTCATGAAGTGGATTCACCACTTTGGCGTCGATGATTTCGACGCCATGACGAATGTCAGCAAGGCCCTGCGCGAAAAGCTCAAGGCCTGTGCCGAGGTTCGTGGTCCTGAAGTGGTCAGCGAAGACATCTCCACCGACGGCACCCGTAAATGGGTGGTGCGTGTAGAGTCCGGGAGCTGCGTCGAGACCGTCTACATTCCGCAGGGTAAACGTGGCACCTTGTGTGTTTCGTCCCAGGCGGGCTGTGCCCTGGATTGCAGTTTCTGCTCCACCGGCAAGCAAGGTTTCAATAGCAACCTCACCGCCGCTGAAGTGATCGGCCAGGTGTGGATTGCCAACAAATCCTTTGGCAGCGTCCCGGCTACCGTCGACCGTGCCATCACCAACGTGGTGATGATGGGCATGGGTGAGCCGCTGCTGAACTTCGACAATGTCATTGCCGCCATGCATCTGATGATGGATGACCTGGGGTATGGCATTTCCAAGCGTCGTGTGACGTTGTCCACCTCCGGCGTGGTACCGATGATCGATGAGCTTTCGAAGCACATCGATGTGTCGCTGGCTTTATCGCTGCACGCGCCGAATGACGCGCTGCGCAACCAGCTGGTACCGATCAACAAGAAATACCCGTTGCAGATGCTGCTTGAGTCATGCCGTCGCTACATGGCCAGTCTGGGCGAAAAGCGCGTGCTGACCATCGAGTACACGATGCTCAAGGACATCAACGACCAGGTTGAACACGCAGTCGAGATGATCGAGCTGCTCAAGGACACTCCGTGCAAGATCAACCTGATCCCGTTTAACCCGTTCCCGCACTCCGGATACGAGCGTCCCAGCAATAACGCAATTCGTCGTTTTCAGGACTTGTTGCATCAGGCTGGTTATAACGTCACTGTGCGTACCACGCGTGGTGAAGACATTGACGCTGCATGCGGCCAACTGGTCGGGCAGGTGATGGATCGCACGCGTCGTAGCGAACGCTACATCGCCGTGCGTGAGTTGAGTTCCGAGGCCGATGTGGCTCCGGTCGCGGCGACCAGAACCTGACCGGGAAGGACTCCATGTCTGTGCGTGCCTTGTTTTTACTGTGTGTTGTCATGCTGTTGACGGCCTGTGTGTCCACGGGCAGCGTCAATCCGCTGACCACCAAGCAGGGGCGCGACGAGGCGCGCAGGGCGTATGTGCAGCTTGGCTTGGGTTACCTTCAGGAAGGTCAGACCGAGCGTGCCAAGATCCCGCTGAAAAGAGCGCTTGAACTCGACAGTTCCGATCCGCAGGCCAATGCTGCACTGGCGCTGGTGTTCCAGACGGAAATGGAACCGGAACTCGCCGAGCAGTACTTTCACAAGGCGCTGTCCGCCAGCAACAATGACACCCGTATCGTTAATAATTACGGCAGCTTTCTCTACGAGCAGAAGCGCTACAAGGAAGCTTACGAGCGTTTCGAACAGGCCGCTGCCGACAATCTGTATCCTGAGCGATCCCGGGTGTTCGAAAGCCTGGGCATGACCTCTTTGAAACTGGGTAATCGCGATCAGGCTCGTGAGCAGTTCACCAAGGCACTGCGCCTTGACCGCCGACTGACGCGAGCCTTGCTGGAAATGGCCCAAATGTCCTACGAGGACAAGCAATATGTGCCATCACGCGATTATTACGACCGTTTTAGCCAGCTCAGCGAGCAAAATGCACGTAGTCTATTACTCGGTGCTCGCTTGGCGAAGATCTATGATGATCGCAACAAGGCGGCCAGTCTTGGTCTGCTATTGAAAAGACTCTATCCCGGTACGCCGGAATATCAGCAATACCTGTCGGAGCAATGATGAAAGCGGCGCATCCCGAAGTTGTGGCAACCACCCGCGTGAATCCTGGAGAAACCCTGCGCCAGGCCCGCGAGAGCAGGAGCTGGTCGCTGCCAGATGTGGCTTTGAGGCTGAACCTAACCGTGTCTTCCCTGAGCAATCTGGAGAACGGCAATTTTGAAAAACTGCCTGGGCATACGTTCGCCCGGGGGTACGTGCGTGCCTACGCCAAACTGCTGGAGCTCGATCAGGCAGCGCTGGTCGAACAGTTTGACCAGTACACCGGGACCGACGGCAAAGGCAGTTCGGTCCACGCGTTGGGGCGTATCGAAGAGCCGGTCAGGCTGTCCCACAATATTTTGCGTATCGTCAGCCTTTTGTTGCTGGTGGTGCTGGTGGGCGGCGGCTTCGTCTGGTGGCAGGATCAGGCTTCCTTGCGTGGCAAGGATCAGTCCGGCCTGAACATGGAGCACGTCGAAGTCGAAAGTGCCGACGGCACCACCCAGATTCACCCGTTGGACGAACCGGAAGAAGCTCCGGTCGCCGAAGTACCGGCTTCCGGGCAGACCTCGCTGCCGTTGAATACCGGCGCACCCGCCAGTGAAGCGCCTAGCGCGGCACCTGCGGCTCCGGCTGCGGGCGTTACCAATCATTCCGCTGCGCAAGCACAAACGCCTGCTGCCGTCACGCCGCCTGCCAGCACTGCGCAAGCGCCCATTGCTTCGCCGAACGTGCCGTCCATGCCGACGACGCCTGCTGAGCAACCAGCACCCGCCATTGCTGGTGCTGGTCAGGTCTCCGTGCAATTCGTTGCCGATTGCTGGACTCAGTTGACTGACGGTAACGGCAAGGTGCTGGTCAGTGGTCTGAAGCGCAAGGGTGAAACCCTCGATGTCAGCGGCAAGCCGCCCCTGACCTTGCGTCTGGGCTTCGCCCGCGGTGCGCAGGTCAGCTACAACGGCCAAGCGGTAGACGTCGCACCTTTCACCAGTGGCGAAACTGCTCGCCTGAAGCTGGGGCAATAAATCATGCACGGTGAATCTCCGATCAAGCGTCGCGTCTCCCGTAAAATCTGGGTCGGTTCTGTACCGGTCGGTGGTGATTCGCCGATTGCTGTACAGAGCATGACCAACAGCGACACCAACGATGTGGCTGCCACCGTTGCCCAGATCAATCGTCTGGAAGCAGCAGGCGTCGATATTGTGCGGGTGTCCGTCCCCGACATGGACGCTGCCGAGGCATTTGGCCGCATCAAGCAACTGGTCAAGGTGCCATTGGTCGCGGATATTCATTTCGACCATCGGATCGCACTTCGTGTGGCGGAGCTGGGCGTCGACTGCCTGCGCATCAACCCTGGCAACATTGGTCGTGAAGACCGTGTGCGTGCAGTCGTTGATGCAGCGCGTGACCGTGGTATTCCGATCCGCATCGGCGTCAATGCTGGTTCGCTGGAAAAAGACCTGCAAAAGAAGTACGGCGAGCCTACGCCGGAAGCGCTGGTCGAATCCGCGCTGCGCCATGTCGAACACCTGGAACGCCTGAATTTTCAGGACTTCAAGGTCAGCGTGAAAGCCTCCGACGTGTTCATGGCCGTCGCGGCCTATCGTCTGCTCGCCAAAGAGATTGTCCAGCCGCTGCATCTGGGCATCACTGAAGCGGGCGGCCTGCGCTCCGGTACCGTAAAATCGGCTGTCGGCCTCGGTATGCTGCTTGCTGAGGGGATCGGCGATACTATCCGCATCTCGCTGGCCGCTGACCCGGTCGAAGAGGTGAAAGTTGGGTACGACATTCTCAAATCGTTGCGCCTTCGTTCCCGTGGGATCAACTTCATCGCCTGCCCGAGCTGCTCGCGGCAGAACTTCGATGTGGTCAAGACCATGAACGAGCTTGAAGGTCGTCTCGAAGATTTGCTGGTGCCGCTTGATGTTGCGGTCATCGGTTGTGTGGTCAACGGCCCCGGCGAAGCCAAGGAGGCGCATATCGGCCTCACGGGTGGTACGCCGAACCTGATCTACATCGACGGTAAGCCAGCGCAGAAACTGACCAACGACAATCTTGTGGACGAGCTTGAACGCTTGATTCGCAAGAAAGCGGCCGAAAAGGTCGAAGCTGATGCATCGGTCATCGTGCGCGGCTAACCAGGATTGCTAAGGATTTTCTGTGAGTAAGTCTCTACAAGCCATTCGTGGCATGAACGACATTCTGCCCGAGCAGACGCCGCTGTGGCGCCATTTCGAGGGCACTGTCTCGCGCCTGCTGGATAACTACGGTTATCGGCAGATTCGCATGCCTATCGTCGAGTTCACCGATCTGTTCAAGCGCTCAATCGGTGAAGTGACCGATATCGTCGAGAAAGAGATGTACACCTTTGCTGATCGCAACGGTGATTCTCTGACCCTGCGCCCGGAAGGCACTGCTGCCTGCGTGCGTGCAGTACTTGAGCATGGCATTACCGGCGGTGGCCAGGTTCAGAAGCTCTGGTATATCGGGCCGATGTTCCGCCATGAGCGTCCGCAAAAGGGTCGCTATCGCCAGTTTCACCAGATCGGCGTGGAAGTCTTCAATCTCGACGGTCCGGACATCGATGCTGAACTGATCGTCATGACCTGGCGCCTGTGGGGCCTGCTGGGCATTCGCAATGCGGTCAAGCTTGAGCTGAACAGTCTGGGCACCAGCGAAGCGCGTGCCCGCTATCGTGATGCGCTGGTCGAGTTTCTCTCGGCGCACCTCGATCAACTGGACGAAGACAGCCAGCGTCGCCTGAAGACCAACCCGCTGCGCGTGCTGGACACCAAGCATCCTGAAACCCAGGCTGTGCTGGTCGATGCACCAAAGCTGGCAGACTATCTGGACGACGAATCGCGGCTCCATTTCGAAGGCCTCAAGGCGCGTCTGGATGCGGCTGGCATTCCCTACGTCATCAACCCGAAGCTGGTACGCGGGCTGGACTACTACAGCAAGACCGTTTTCGAATGGGTCACCGATCAATTGGGCGCTCAGGGCACTGTCTGTGCAGGCGGCCGCTATGATGGTCTGGTCGAACAGATGGGTGGCAAGCCGACTGCGGGTGTCGGCTTCGCAATGGGTATCGAGCGTCTGGTGCTGTTGCTTGAGACGCTGGAGCAGGTCCCGGAAGAGATTGCTCGTCAGGTCGACGTCTATCTGTGTGCCTTTGGCGAAGCCGCCGAACTGGCTGCACTGACCCTGGCCGAGAAGGTCCGTGATCAGGTGCCGAATCTGCGTTTGCAGGTCAACGCCGGTGCCGGCAGCTTCAAGAGTCAGTTCAAGAAAGCCGACAAGAGCGGTGCGCTGTATGCCTTGATCCTTGGCGAAGAAGAACTGGCTGCAAAGGTTATTGGCGTCAAACCCCTGCGTGGTCAGGGCGAACAACAAAATATTGCCTGGGATGCTCTGTCAGAGCACCTGGCCTCCTGCGCCGTGCAGGGTTGAAACTGATTAACAGCCGTTTAGCGAATAGGAGTATTGGGGTGTCGGGTACCGAAGATGAAGAGCTGGCGGTAATGAAGGACTGGTGGCAGCGCAACGGTAAGCCTTTGCTGACTGGTGGTTTGCTGGCAGTGGTCGTGGTCTTGGGCTGGCAGTTCTGGCACAGGTATCAGACCAGCCAGTCGCAAGGCGCCTCGATGCTTTATCAGCAGTTGCTGGAAACCGCTCTGACGCCAAGTGGTCAGGCCGATACCGCACGCGTTGCCGAGTTGTCCGGCAAGCTGAAAAGCGAATTCGGTGGCACTACCTATGCTCAGTTCGGTAGCCTGTTCGTCGCCAAGGTGGCGGTTGACGCGGGCAAGCTGGATGACGCAGCGGCTGAATTGAAAACCGTGACGGACAAACCGGCCAACGACACACTGGCCGAAATTGCTCGTCAGCGTCTGGCTCGCGTGCTGGCTGCGCAGAACAAGACCGATGACGCATTGAAACTGCTTGACGGAGATGCCGACAAGGCGTTCCTCGCGAGCCGCGAAGAACTCAAGGGTGACCTGCTGGTACAGTTGGGTCGTACCGACGAGGCACATGCTGCATACCAAAAGGCCAAATCTGCTCTGTCCGAAGACGCAGCAGTCGGTGGCCTGCAAATGAAGCTCGACGATCTGGCGAAAGGGGATGCGTGACGTGATTCGTTGGAAACATGCAGCATTGCTGGCTCTGGCCATTCTGGCCGCGGGTTGCAGCAGCAACAGCAAGAAGGAATTGCCTCCGGCCGAGCTGACCGACTTCAAGGAAGAGGTGGTTCTGCACAAGCAGTGGAGCCGCTCGATCGGAGACGGCCAGGGCAAAACCTACAACATGCTGGTTCCGGCCATCGACGGCGACCGCATCTATGCGTCTGACGTCACTGGCGAAGTGGTGTCGCTTGATCGTCTGACCGGTGACGTGATCTGGAAGAAAGATCTCGATCTTCCTGTATCCGGCGCTGTCGGCGTAGGTTACGGCCTGGTCATGATCGGCACCCTCAAGGGTGAAGTCGTGGCCATGGACGCTACGACCGGTGAAGAAAAGTGGCGCGCTCGCGTGACCAGCGAAGTGCTGGCTCCGCCTGCGACCAATGGCAGTGTCGTGGTCGTTCAGACCCAGGATGACCGCATCGTCGGTTTCGACGCTTCCAGCGGTTCGCAGTTGTGGATCTATGAAAGCACACCAGCGGTGCTGACCCTGCGTGGTACGGGTGCTCCGCTCGCCACCAACCGCCTCGCCGTCGCCGGGTTGTCGACCGGCAAGGTGGTCGCACTGGATATTTCCAATGGCGTACCGGTCTGGGAACAGCGCGTAGCCGTACCGCAAGGTCGCTCGGAACTGGATCGTGTGGTTGATATCGACGGTGGGCTGCTGCTCTCCGGCGGTACACTGTACGTCGCTACCTATCAGGGCCGCATTGCCGGTCTTGAACTGGAAAGCGGTCGGGTACTCTGGCAGCGCGATGCCTCCAGCTACTCGGGCGTCGCCCAGGGCTTTGGTAGCGTTTATGCCACGTTGGCCTCCGGCACTGTCGAAGGCATCGACGAGCGTTCGTCCTCCGCCTTGTGGAGCAACGAGTCGCTGGCTCGCCGCCAGTTGGGCGCGCCGGAAGTGTATTCCAGCTATATCGCGGTCGGTGACATGGAAGGCTACCTTCACCTGTTGAGCCAGGTGGACGGTCGTTTTGTCGGTCGCGAGCGCATCGACAGCGATGGCTTGCGTGCCCGTCCGCTGGTGGTTGGAGACATGATTTACGTGTATGGCAACAGCGGCAAACTGGAAGCCCTGACCATCAAGCAATAAGTGTCCATGCCCGGGGCTTATGGCCCCGGGTGACCTTGCTTCGGCAAGGCTGCAGCGTCTTCGGACGCTGCTCCGAACTCCGGCCGCTGCCTTGCAGCGGCTTTTGTATTTTCTGAAATAACGAAGTGGAGAGCCGCATGGTTCCCGTAATCGCCCTGGTGGGTCGACCGAACGTCGGCAAGTCCACCATGTTCAATCGCCTGACCAGGACTCGTGACGCCATCGTCGGCGATCTGTCCGGTCTTACCCGTGATCGCCAATACGGAGAGGCGAAGTGGCAAGGGCGCTCCTATATTCTGATCGACACCGGCGGTATTTCCGGTGACGAGCATGGCATGGACGAAAAAATGGCCGAGCAGTCGCTGCTGGCCATTGAAGAAGCCGATGTGGTGCTGTTTCTGGTGGATGCCCGTGCAGGTTATACCGCCGCTGACCAGATGATTGGCGAGCACCTGCGCAAGCGCAACAAGCGTTCCTATGTGGTTGCCAACAAGATCGACAACATCGACGAGAACCTGGCACGTGCCGAGTTCAGCCCGATGGGGCTGGGCGACGCCATTCCGGTCGCCGGTGCCCACGGTCGCGGCATCTCGCAGATGCTCGAAATCGCCCTGCGGGAATTCCCCAAGGACGAAGACGAACTTGAAGAAGGTGAAGTCGAGGAAGTCGCCGAAGGTCAGGAAGCCAAGCGCATTCCCGGCCCGAGCGAAAAAGACGGCATCAAGATCGCGATCATTGGTCGTCCAAACGTTGGCAAGTCGACGCTGGTCAACCGCATGCTCGGTGAAGACCGGGTTATCGTCTATGACGAGCCAGGCACCACTCGCGACAGCATCTACATTCCCTTCGAGCGTAACGAAGAGAAGTACACGCTGATCGACACCGCCGGTGTGCGCAAGCGCGGCAAGATCCACGAAGAAGTCGAAAAGTTCTCTGTGGTCAAGACGCTGCAGGCCATCAAGGACGCCAACGTGGTGATCTTCGTGATGGATGCGCGCGAAGGTGTGGTCGATCACGACCTGAACCTGCTGGGCTTCGCACTCGAAGCCGGCCGTGCGCTGGTCATTGCGCTGAACAAGTGGGACGGCATGACGCCGGGCGAACGTGACTTCGTGAAGATCGAGCTGGAACGCCGGTTGTTCTTCGTCGACTTCGCAGACATCCACTTCATCTCGGCCTTGCACGGCACGGGGGTGGGTAACCTGTATCAGTCGGTGCAGAACTCGTTCAAGTCTGCGGTAACACGCTGGCCGACCAGCCGTCTGACCCAGATCCTCGAAGACGCGGTCAGCGAGCATGCGCCACCGATGGTCGGCAGCCGCCGCATCAAACTGCGTTACGCTCACCTGGGTGGCGCCAACCCGCCGCTCATCGTGATCCACGGTAACCAGGTCGAGAAAGTACCGAAGTCCTACGTTCGTTACCTGGAAAACACCTATCGCCGCGTGCTCAAACTGGTCGGTACGCCGATCCGTATCGAGTTCAAGGGTGGCGAGAACCCGTATGAAGGCAACAAGAACACGCTGACTGACCGTCAGGTCAACAAGAAGCGTCGAATGATGTCGCACCACAAGAAAGCCGACAAGAAGCGCCGCGACAAGCGCTGAGTCAGCATCTGGAAAAAGGCGCTTCGGCGCCTTTTTTTGTGTTTGTTTTATGCGCTATTCTGCTTGGCCCGGGCCGTTTTGGTTGCGGAGTGATTGCAGGGAAAGGGTTCCATGATCGACAGCAAGTTGCCCAACGTGGGCACCACTATCTTCACCGTCATGTCACAGCTGGCCGCGGAAACCGGGGCCATCAACCTGTCCCAGGGGTTTCCCGACTTTGACGGACCGCAGGCACTGCGCGATGCGGTTTGCCGCCATGTCACTCAAGGCCATAACCAATATTCGCCGATGACCGGGCTGCCAGCACTTCGTCAGCAGGTTGCGGCCAAGATTGCCCGCAGCTATGGACGTGAGATTAACCCGGACAGCGAAATCACCATCACGCCCGGCGCGACCCAGGCGATCTTCTGTGCAATTCATTCGGTCATTCGCCCCGGTGACGAAGTGATCATTTTTGATCCCTGTTACGACAGCTACGAGCCTGCCGTCGAGCTGGCCGGTGGGCGTTGTGTACACGTGCAGTTGGGGCCGGATGATTTCTCCATCGACTGGCAGAAACTGACCGATGCGCTCAGCCCGCGTACGCGCATGATCGTCATCAACAGCCCGCACAACCCGAGCGGCGCATTGATCAGCCGCGCCGAGCTGGATCTCCTGGCGGCGCTGATCGCCGGTCGCGATATCTATCTGCTCAGCGACGAGGTGTACGAACACCTGGTATTTGATGGTCTCAGTCATGTCAGCGTGCTGGATCACGAGGAGTTGTATCAACGTGCGTTTGTGGTCAGCTCGTTCGGCAAGACCTACCACGTCACTGGTTGGAAAACCGGCTACGTGGTCGCGCCGCCAGCGCTGACCGCCGAGTTGCGCAAAGTCCACCAGTACGTGAGCTTCTGCGGAGTGACGCCGTTGCAATATGCGCTGGCCGACTTCATGGCCGAGCATCCTGAGCATGTCGATGAGCTGCCTGGGTTCTATCAGGCCAAGCGGGATTTCTTCTGTAGCCAACTGGCCGATTCTCGTTTCAGCTTCAAACCGGTGGGTGGCACCTATTTCCAGTTGGTGGATTACTCGCAGATCAGGCCTGATCTCAATGACGTGGATATGGCGCTGTGGATGACCCGCGAGCATGGCGTGGCGAGCATTCCCATCTCCGTGTTCTATCAGAGCCCACCGCCGGGACAGCGCCTGATTCGTCTCTGCTTTGCCAAGCAGGAAGAAACCTTGCGTCAGGCTGCGGAGAAACTATGCGCGATATAAGCCAGTTGCCGAACCTGAATATCGCCCTTGTCCAGACTACGCTGGCCTGGCATGACCGCGAGGCCAATCTCGAACATTTCGGGCAACTGCTGGATCAGGCTCACGATGCCGATCTGGTGATTTTGCCGGAAATGTTCACCACGGGCTTCTCCATGGAGTCCGAGAAGCTGGCTGAGCCGGAAGCCGGCCCTGCGTCGGTCTGGCTGCTGGAGCAGGCCAGGCGGCTTGACGCGGTGGTGACCGGCAGCGTCATCATTCGCGCCGCTGACGGCAGCCATCGTAACCGCCTATTGTGGGCGCGCCCGGATGGCGAGCTGCTGCATTACGACAAGCGTCATCTGTTTCGCATGGCGGGCGAGCATGAGCACTACTCGCCGGGTGAGCGTCAGGTAATGTTTGAGCTCAATGGCTGGCGTATTCGCCCGTTGGTCTGCTACGACCTGCGTTTTCCGGTCTGGAGTCGTGATGCTCAGGACACCGATCTGCTGCTGTATACCGCTAACTGGCCAGGTGCACGGCGTCTGCACTGGAACCGCCTGTTGCCTGCCAGAGCCATTGAAAACCTCTGCTATGTCGCTGCGGTCAATCGTGTCGGGTCGGACGGCAACGGCTTGGCGTACACCGGTGACAGTCAGGTCCTGGATTTCCAGGGCGAGAGCCTGTTGAGCATGGGCGAAGCGAACGGAGTCTTCAAGGCGACGCTCAGCGCGACAGACTTGCAAGCCTACCGCACGCGGTTTCCAGCCGGGCTGGATGCTGATTCTTTTAATATTGAATAAAAGTACTTCAGAATGTTTCCAGTCGGCCGATAGCTCTTCCAGACCTCCAGGAGACCGTCATGACTACTATCAATACCTCCACGCTGAACAGTTACTCAAGCTCGTTGACGCTAGCTGTCAAGCCTACTGACGCTGAAACAACCAAGGCCGCTACTGCTGCTGCGACCACGACTACTGAAACAGAGAAAAGCTCTGATCAGGCGTCAACTGACGATGGCAAGGCCGGTGCGGCGGGTGGCGGCGGCAGCGTTGGTGGTTCCAGCGAAGCGTCTCTCAATCAGACCGTCGAACAGATAAAGCAGCAGATCAAGGATGTTCAGAAGCAACTCGTCGAGCAGAAGGCGCAGTTGGCTGCCGCCCAAAGCGGTAACGGCTCAGCGGAAGAAAAGGCTCAGAAATCCATGGCAATTCAGGGCCAGATATCCGTCATCAGCGCCAACCTGCAGACGTTGCAGGCATCGTTGTTGCAGCTGGAAACCGGCGGCGGTGTAAACACCACCGCGTGATATCGCCTGCCCGGCGTCCGAAGTGACGCTCATCATGTCCACGCACGTTGCTGCGTGGGCATTCAGTTGCAGACGCTCTGCGTCCGCTCCTGATCAGGCGGCGCCGCGTCCAGCATTGCCTGTCACTCGTTCACGTTCATGAACTTGCGTGCCCACTCGACATAGTCTTCAGGCTGGGTATAGGTGTGGGTCAGTTCGGTAGCGCTCATGTTCGACTCGCTGCCGAGTATCTGGCGCTGTTCGCGCAGGCAGTCATAGGTGGCCTTGATCGCCGCGAAGTAGGCAGCGTGGCCATGCACGCAGACTCGCACGCCCATTTCGGCAAGGCGCGCATTGTCGTGCAGTTCCGGATTGCCATAGGTCACCAGCATCAGCGGCACGGTCAGGCCCTCTGATACCTGCGCCAGGTGATCAAAGTCACGAATACCCACGATGGTAATACCGTCAGCCCCGGCAGCCTGATACTGCTGAACTCGGCTGATGGCTTCCTGTACCGGAATGATCGCCGCATTGGTACGGGCAAAAATCGACATCTCTGGATCGACACGCGCTTCCAGTGCTGCGCGAATCTTGCCGACGCCTTCAGCCGTGGAAATCAGGTCGGTGGATTTGCGTCCGAACTGCGCAGGCAGCAGGGTATCTTCGATGGTCAGTGCAGAAATACCTGCTCGTTCCAGCTCAACAACGGTGCGCATGACGTTAAGGGCATTGCCATAACCATGGTCGGCGTCCGCAATCACCGGTAACTGTGCGACGCGACCGATCCGCGTCGCCTGTTCAACGAATTCACTGAGGGTGATAAGCGCGAAGTCAGGCGCAGCCAGCACTTGCAGAGAGGCGACCGAGCCTCCGAGGATGCCTACTTCAAAGCCCAGGTCCGCTGCGATGCGGGCTGACATAGGGTCGAAGACCGAGGCGGTATGGAAGCAGGAGTTCGACGAGGTAAGGGCGCGGAAGCTGCGGCGCAGATCTTGATGGGAAGCCTTGGGCATAATCGCTCCAAATGTGATTGGATCAGCTCAGCATTACCGAGGCCGATAGTAATTTCAATGCACGGTGAATCTGCCCGAGCATTCTTGTCGTCCGGAATTCAATGCAATAGTCGTCTTGGTTTTATAGGAAAGACACAGCTGGCAGGTAATTCCGGCCTGGCATCGTCAGCCTATGAATGGCTGTTGGATTATTACCAGTCCGGATTAAAGGCAGCATGCTACCACAGCATAAATGAAAAAGATTATGCCGAAACGGGCAGGGCCATGCACAGACTGAAAGAGGCTTGCGAGAGGGGTAGTGGGAGGGGCTAAAGAGTGAAAGCCGGTTTTAGCAGCAGGCTGACGGACCTGAGTCCGCCAGCCTCACTGTCGACTCAGGCCGCTTTGGCCTGTGCCTGGCTCAGCGAGCGGTTCAGTGCACTGAACAGCGCCCGGAAGCTTGCTGTAGTGATGTTTTCATCGATGCCCACACCGTGCACGGCACGCTCGCCGTTCACCCGCAGTTCAATGTAGGCGGCAGCCTTGGCCGTGGTGCCGGAACCGATGGCGTGCTCGTTATAGTCCATGATCTCCACGGCCAGCGGCAGGCCGGCTACCAGCGCTTCCAGAGCACCTTTGCCCTTGCCGCGCCAGTGCAGGGTCTCGCCATCCGCGTGCACTTCGGCATCTACAGCGCTATTGCCGTTCTCTTCCTGCAGCCTGTGGCTGATCAGCGTGTAAGGTGTGTTGGCCTGCAGGTACTCGCGACGCAACAATGAGTGGATCTGTTCGGCAGTCATCTCCAGGCCCAGGCGATCGGTTTCACCCTGAACCACCTGACTGAACTCGATCTGCATGCGGCGCGGCAACGAAATGCCGTACTCCTGCTCCAGCAGGTAGGCAATGCCACCTTTGCCCGACTGGCTGTTGACGCGAATCACCGCTTCATAGCTGCGACCGATATCGGCCGGATCAATCGGCAGGTAAGGCACTTCCCACAGCTCGCCTTCTTTCTGCTGCGTGAAGCCCTTGCGAATGGCATCCTGGTGCGAGCCGGAGAACGCGGTGTGAACCAGATCGCCGACGTACGGGTGACGAGGGTGAACCGGAATCTGGTTGCACTCCTCTACAACCTTGCGCACACCGTCGATATCAGAGAAGTCCAGGCCGGGATTGATGCCCTGGGTGTAGAGGTTCAGGGCGACCGTGACCAGATCGACGTTGCCGGTACGCTCGCCATTGCCGAACAGGCAGCCTTCGACACGATCTGCACCCGCCATAAGGCCCAGCTCGGTGGCCGCAACGCCAGTGCCGCGGTCGTTGTGGGTGTGCAGGCTGATCAGCACGCTGTCGCGGCGCGTGATGTGGCGGCCGAACCATTCGATCTGATCGGCGTAGATATTCGGGGTAGCCACTTCCACGGTAGCGGGGAGGTTGAGGATCACCTTGTTGTCCGGCGTCGGGTTCCATACCTCGATCACCGCATCGCAGACTTCCTTGGCGAACTCCAGCTCGGTGGCGCTGAAGGTTTCCGGCGAGTACTGGAACGTCCACTGGGTTTCAGGCTGCTGCGCGGCATACTTGACGAACAGCTTGGCTGCATTGACTGCGATTTCCTTCACGCCGGCCTTGTCCTGATTGAAGACAATGCGACGGAATGAGGGGCAGGTAGCGTTGTACAAGTGAACGATGGCCTTCTTGGCGCCGCGCAGCGATTCAAAGGTGCGAGCGATCAAATCTTCGCGGCCCTGAGTCAGCACCTGAATAGTAGTGTCGTCCGGGATATGCCCGTCTTCTATCAGGGTGCGAACAAAGTCGAAGTCCGTCTGCGAGGCGGCAGGGAACGATGCTTCGATTTCTTTGACGCCGACACTGACCAGAGTCTTCCAGAAACGCAGCTTCTTCACTGAATCCATCGGCTCGATCAGCGACTGGTTACCGTCGCGCAAGTCAGAGCTGCACCAGATAGGCACCGTATCGATGGTTTTGGAAGGCCAGGTGCGGTCAGGCAGATCAATGGTTGGAAACGCGCGGTACTTTTTCGAGGGATCGTTGAGCATGGTCATCTGGAAATCCTTTTGGAGTGAACGGGCCGGCTTGGCGGCGGCCTGTCGTTCGGAAATAGGGGGTAGCGTGCAAAGGGGCGAGGCACCGCAATCTAGCTTGGCAGTCGGGCACTGACCAGGCTGAGGCACCGATGCTGGCGCAACAAAATAAGGGTTTGAGCGTTGTTCATGAGGCCAACCGTACCCACTGGCATGAGCAATGGCAAGCACTTGAAAAAAATCGGGATAAATTCTCGTAAATGTCGTTATGGCGATTTTTTATAGCGGGTTTTTCAATTTTAATCGCTACTTTTTGTGCGCCCTAAGCGATGTGCGCAAAGAAAGGCCGGCGCATGGCTGCTTGCCTGGATGACTGCTTGGTCTTCGCGAGCAAACGCATGTCGGTGTCCGTTTTGCTCGCGAACTGCCTCAAGGCTGGAACGCGCCAATAAAGATCGCCGGATCAACCCGCGCATCATTCAGGCTGACGTTCCAGTGCATGTGCGGGCCAGTAGCCCGACCGGTCGCGCCGACTTTACCGACTACGCCGCCGCGTGGGACCTGGTCACCGACTTTCACGTCGATTTTCGACATGTGGCAGAACATGCTGATGAAGCCTTGCCCATGGTCAACGAACACGGTGTTGCCGTTGAAGAAGTAATTACCGGTCAGAATGACCTTGCCAGCCGCCGGAGATTTGATTGGCGTGCCGGCCGGGACCGCGAAGTCCAACCCGGAATGCGGGTTGCGCTCTTCGCCGTTAAAGAAGCGACGCACACCGAACTTGCTCGACAGCGGGCCGTTGACCGGTTTGTCCAGAATCAGATTGCTCGGCGTGCCAGGGCTGAAGCTGCGATAGGCGCGCAGTTGTTCGGCCAGCTCGCCTTCGATGCGCTTGTTGTCTTCTGGGTTGGGGTTGACCTGACGCTTGTTCTTGAGGGTGATGTGCTGTTCCGGGTATTTCTTGCTGCCCACCGTGAAGTTGAGCGTGCGCCCGCCGGAGGTCACCTGCTGCGCGCCTGGTTTGACGGTCAGAGGAATGCCGACAATCGCCAGCCAGCGCGCACCTTGTTCCTTGACCACCAGCACCGGCTTGCCTTGATAGGTCGCGGTGGGCGCCTGTGCGCCGCTGCCCAGATCAATGACCGCCACGCCGCCGGGCACCGGTTTGTCGAGTGCGCGAGTAATAAAGCTGTCGGCGTGGGCAGGCAGACAGAGCAGCAGGGCGAATAGCGGGGCGATAAAACGTAGCATCAGGCGGTCAGTCCAGAAGGGAGAGGGTCACGGGCGTGAGGTGATTGTCTTCGACACGTACTTGCAGCTCGCCTTCGCCAAGCCGGGCGGTGAGACGCTGGCCAGGCCGGGTTTGTGCCGCATTGCGGATCGCATGTCCCCGCTCGTCGAGCAGAATGCTGTAACCACGCCCCAGAGTCGCCAGCGGGCTGACCACATTCAGGGTCTGCATCTGGCTTTGCAATTGCAGCTTGCGGGCCTTGATCGATTCGCGGATTGCCCTTGGCAAGCGCTCCGCCAATACGTCCAGCCGTTGGCGCAGGAACGCCAGCGTGCGTCCCGGATGCTGAGCGGTCAGACGACTTTCCATGTGCGCAAGACGCACCTGCCGTTTATGCATGTTCTGCTCGAAGGCGCGACGCAAGCGCATGTCCAGATCATCCAGACGCTGAGACTGCTGGCGCAGTCGTTCACCCGGATGTCGCAGTCGTCGTGAAATACCTTCCAGACGCAGCCGCTCGCGCATCAGACGGTCCTGCATGCGGCTGACCAGCCTGCGATGCAGGTTGTCGACGCGGCGGTGCAGGTCGCTGGAGTCGGGGGCCAACAGCTCGGCAGCAGCGGAGGGTGTCGGGGCGCGCACGTCGGCGACGAAATCGCTGATCGACACATCGGTTTCATGGCCGACAGCGCTGACAATCGGCGTTACACAAGCATCAATGGCGCGGGCCACGGCTTCTTCGTTGAAACACCAGAGGTCTTCCAGCGAGCCTCCACCCCGGGCGAGGATCAAGGCATCGAAGCCTCTGGCGTCGGCCAGTTTCAGGGCGCGGACAATTTGATTGATGGCCTCGCGACCCTGAACGGCGGTCGGGATCAGTGTCAGTTCTACCCGAGGCGCGCGACGGCGGAACACGCTGATGATGTCGCGAATCACCGCGCCGGTCGGCGAACTGATGATCCCGATGCGTTGCGGATGCAGTGGCAGAGCGACCTTGCGCTCTGCGCTGAACAAGCCTTCGTCACTGAGCTTGGCCTTCAATGCATCGAAGGCCAGACGCAACGCGCCGTCACCCGCCGGTTCTACGGTGTCGAGGATCAGCTGATAGTCACCACGGCCTTCGAACAGCGAAACCTTGCCGCGCACTTTGACCTGCAAGCCGTCTTTCAGCGCCTGACGCACACGGGCCGCACTCTGCCGGAACAGCGCGCAACGCACCTGCGCGCCCGAATCCTTCAGCGTGAAGTACACGTGCCCTGACGCCGGGCGCGACAGATTGGAGATCTCGCCCTCGACCCAGATGCTGCTGAACACATCTTCCAGCAGCACGCGAGCGCGGCCGTTGAGCTGGCTGACAGTAAGGACTTCCCGGTCGAGGCCGAGTCTTGCGAAAGGGTCTTTGATCATGTCGGGCATCATAATGGCAATGCCTGCCCAGCGCACGAGTCAGTATCGCTGCCACAGCGGGATTTGACCTTGACCTGAAACGCTAGCCTATTAAGCTGCGGCCTCGAACAGCTTCGAGCGACGCTTCACCATGAACACCCAAAGCATCATTGTTCCGCAAATATCCACCTTTCCCGGTCACGAGGCACGAGCGCGGCTGATTCTGCGCTGGCTGGTCAAACTCAATGTGGTCGAGCCGGAACTGACCACCTGCGGACGCTCTTATAACAAGATGGCCTACGCTGTGGCTCCCGGTGCCAGAGCCGTGGTGAAAAATCCCGATGCGCTACCGTTCGGGCAGCCCGTCAACGGGCTGGAGATCGTCACCAAGCGCTGCATTTTCACACCACTGAACGATTTTGCCGAAGAAGCCGGCTGCCCGGAATGTCGCCGCGAAGTCGGCGAGGCGCTGTTTGACAGTCTGGAAGACTGGATGCCCGGGCACACCGATAACTTCACCTGCCCGGAATGTCGCCACGAAGACGATATAAACGGCTTTCTGTTTCTCGATGCCTGCGGGTTTTCCAACCTCGGTTTCATCTTCAATAATTGGCTGGATGCGGCGTTTACCCAGAGCTTTCTGGATGACTTCGCCGAACGTCTGGATCGCCCGTTGTCCTGCGTTCAAGTGCGCTTATAAACAGCTTTGATAATAGGCTGAGGTTTACATTGAGCCGGGCAGGGTGTGTGGGTATAATGGCGCGCTTCCAATTTCCCGCTCGGGAGCCCCCGCGATGCTGCGTATCAGTCAAGAAGCCCTTACATTCGACGACATTCTCCTTGTGCCCGGTTATTCCGAGGTACTTCCCAACGAAGTCAGTCTGAAAACCCGTTTGACCCGTGGCATCGAGCTGAATATTCCTTTGGTCTCTGCTGCAATGGATACAGTCACCGAGGCCCGTCTGGCAATTGCCATGGCCCAGGAAGGCGGTATCGGTATCATCCACAAGAACATGACCATCGAGCAGCAAGCTGCCGAAGTGCGCAAGGTCAAGAAGTTCGAGGCCGGTGTCGTCAAGGACCCGATCACGATCGAAGCCGACGCCACTGTTCGTGATCTGTTCGAACTGACCCGCATGCACAACATTTCCGGTGTACCGGTGCTGCACAATGGCGACCTGGTCGGCATCGTGACGTCCCGCGACGTACGCTTCGAAAACCGTCTTGATGTCCCTGTCCGAGAAGTGATGACGCCCAAAGAGCGTCTGGTCACCGTGCGTGAAGGTGCCGACAAGAACGAAGTGCGCGAACTGCTGCACAAGCACCGTCTGGAAAAAGTCCTGATCGTCGACGCCAACTTCGCGCTCAAGGGCATGATGACCGTCAAGGACATCGAAAAAGCCAAGGCCTACCCGCTGGCCAGCAAGGACGATCAGGCTCGCCTGCGCGTCGGCGCGGCAGTCGGCACCGGCAAGGACACCGGCGAGCGCGTGACCGCACTGGTCGCTGCCGGCGTTGACGTGGTGGTAGTCGACACCGCGCACGGCCACTCCAAAGGCGTGATCGACCGCGTCCGCTGGGTCAAGGACAACTTCCCGCAAGTGCAGGTCATCGGTGGCAACATCGCTACCGGCGAAGCTGCCCTGGCGCTGGTCGCAGCGGGTGCCGACGCCGTCAAGGTTGGTATCGGCCCTGGCTCGATCTGCACCACGCGTATCGTTGCCGGTGTCGGCGTGCCGCAGATCAGCGCCATCGCCAACGTTTCCGCTGCCCTTGAAGGCACAGGCGTGCCGATGATCGCTGACGGCGGTATCCGTTTCTCCGGTGACCTGTCCAAAGCCATCGTGGCGGGCGCGTCCTGCGTGATGATGGGCTCGATGTTCGCCGGTACTGAAGAAGCGCCAGGCGAGATCGAACTGTTTCAGGGCCGTTCCTACAAGGCTTATCGCGGCATGGGTTCGCTGGGCGCGATGTCCCAGGCGCAGGGCTCGTCGGATCGCTACTTCCAGGATTCGTCGGCCGGTGCCGAGAAGCTGGTGCCGGAAGGCATCGAAGGCCGCGTTGCCTACAAGGGGCCGTTGTCCGCCATCATCCATCAGTTGATGGGCGGTCTGCGTTCCTCCATGGGTTACACCGGCAGTGCTGACATCGAACAGATGCGCACCAAGCCCGAGTTCGTTCGTATTACCGGCGCAGGTATGGCTGAGTCTCACGTCCATGACGTGCAGATCACCAAGGAAGCGCCGAACTATCGCGTTGGTTGATCCGGACTGCATCGGGGTTTGCGCCGCGATGCAGGCCAACAAGTTTTATAGCCGGGGCTGTTGACGCAGCCCCGTGTCGTTTCTGTTTATTGACGAGAATGAGTCATGGCCCTCGACATTCACGCCCACCGTATCCTGATCCTCGACTTCGGTTCCCAGTACACCCAGCTGATCGCCCGCCGCGTGCGTGAAATCGGCGTGTACTGCGAGCTGCATCCGTTTGACATGGACGACGAAGCGATTCGCGAATTCGCTCCAAAAGGCGTGATCCTCGCCGGCGGCCCCGAGTCCGTACACGAAGCCGACAGCCCGCGCTGCCCGCAAGCGGTATTTGACCTGGGTGTGCCGGTTTTCGGTATCTGCTACGGCATGCAGACCATGGCCGAGCAGTTGGGCGGCAAGGTTGCTGGTTCTGAGCTGCGCGAGTTCGGCTACGCTCGCGTTGACGTAGTCGGCAAAAGCCGTCTGCTCGATGGTATCGAAGACCATATCGACGCCGACGGCCTGTTTGGCCTCGACGTATGGATGAGTCACGGTGACAAGGTCACCAAACTGCCGGAAGACTTCCACATTCTGGCCAGCACCCCTAGCTGCCCAATTGCCGGTATGGCTGACGACGCTCGCGGTTACTACGGCGTGCAGTTCCACCCGGAAGTGACCCACACCAAGCAGGGCGGTCGCATCCTGTCGCGCTTTATCCTCGACATCTGCGGCTGTGAAGCACTGTGGACCCCTTCGAAGATTGCTGAAGACGCTATCGCTCAGGTTCGCGCTCAGGTCGGTACTGACAACGTGTTGCTGGGCCTTTCCGGCGGCGTTGACTCCTCCGTGGTCGCGGCACTGCTGCACAAGGCCATCGGCGATCAACTGACCTGCGTATTCGTCGACAACGGCCTGCTGCGCCTGCACGAAGGCGAGCAAGTGATGGCCATGTTCGCCGAGAACATGGGCGTCAAAGTCATTCGCGCCAACGCCGAAGAGCAGTTCCTCAACAACCTGGAAGGCGAGAGCGATCCAGAGAAGAAGCGCAAGATCATCGGCCGCACCTTCATCGACGTGTTCGATGCCGAATCCTGCAAGCTGGACAACATCAAGTACCTGGCACAAGGCACCATCTACCCGGACGTGATCGAGTCGGCTGGCGCGAAAAGCGGCAAGGCCCACGTCATCAAGTCGCACCACAACGTGGGCGGCCTGCCGGAAGAAATGAACCTCAAGCTGGTCGAGCCCCTGCGCGAGCTGTTCAAGGACGAAGTCCGCCGCCTCGGCCTGGAACTCGGCCTGCCCTACGACATGGTCTACCGCCACCCATTCCCTGGCCCAGGCCTGGGCGTGCGCATCCTCGGCGAAGTGAAGAAGGAATACGCCGACATCCTGCGTCGTGCCGACCACATCTTCATCGAAGAACTGCGCAAGGCCGACTGGTATCACAAGGTCAGCCAAGCATTCGTGGTGTTCCAGCCAGTCAAATCGGTTGGCGTCGTCGGCGACGGCCGCCGCTACGCCTGGGTTGTGGCATTGCGTGCGGTAGAGACCATCGACTTCATGACCGCTCGCTGGGCGCACCTGCCTTACGAGCTGCTGGAGACGGTGAGCGGCCGTATCATCAATGAAATCGAGGGGATTTCGCGGGTGACTTACGATGTGTCGAGCAAGCCGCCTGCGACGATTGAGTGGGAGTGATTGGGGGGCCGGCGTTGTCCGGCACCCTTTAGCAAGAAATGCCGTGGAGCCCGCGTAATTGCGGGCTTTTGGCTTTGTGGGGCTGGCAAATTCGGGCAGCTTTGTGCATCGCCAAGCACTGTATTTAGGCGGCATGGTACGGGGCAGTGACTGAGGCAAATGCCATGCTTAGTGCTTGATCAATATCATGTGACGGTCTAAAGCCGATTCGCTAACAAGTCCCTCAAACCTAAATCATCACGAGTCAATGCGTTCTGGGGGACGCCAATAGCGCAAAGAGATGCCAAAAGGTGACACATACCCCCAAGGTGAACAGGAAACCCACAACCCATACCATTAAGTGCCGAAAGCGGCGGTAGATATGAGCATTTGGGCGTTTGTCCAAATGACCCGCGATGCAAGATATGCAGATTAGTACAAGGGCAATGTAAAGACCTGCCCATGGAATAGAGTCGTACCCACTTACATGGAGGGTGCCTCGCTTACTCACAAGGATCAGATCGTTAGTCGCCAAACCGTGGCTCACTAAGGCTGTGGCAATCAACGCAATTACGGCCGCTGTGATAAGGGTTGGTAGAGTTTGGCGATCGTCAGGTTGAGGTAATGGTAATGCTTCGTTGGTCAGTGACGCGATCGTGCGCTTAGGCAAGGAACGCCACCTATGAAGGCTCCACGGTGGCGGCACCGAGGCCACGGGTTGCCATCGTGCCGATTTGCGTACCAACACCCACATGTAGCAGGAAGCCAGGATAGGCCCTGCCAGGACAAACATAGCGAAGGGCGAAAAGGTAGAAGAGGCAAGTGCTGCCAAAAAAAACAGGGTGATATGAGAAATTCCAGAACCCGCAAGTGCCTTTAGCCAGAAGCTGCGGTTGTACGCGTCTATTTTATGGTGCCGAAGTTTCATGAATGACGCCCAAGTTGTCCCTTGGGCCAGAAAAAGAATCGCCGAAGACGCTGTCGTACCGCTAAGGATGTTTGGTTCCCTCCAGAACAAAGTCCACGTTATCAGACTGGCTGGCAAGAGAGTGATTAGCATGACCAGCCACAGGCTGGCAGGGTGATAAAAGAAACGTTGGTGCGCCATTCCACTCATCCATGTTCAGAACACATCATCCATCGGGTGAGCGTAGCAGTCTCAACGTCTGAGTGCATCTCACCCGCCTTCACGCTGCCCTAAGCGGTCTCGCCTTTTGGAAAGGGACTAATTTCCAGATAGCGCGCATCATCAGGCGCCATGATCATCCCCTACAAAAGGCGCTGGTTAGTCGTTCAGTACATCGGCGCCTGCTGCCTATATCTCCCTCGAACCTAAACTGTTTGATAGCGGCTGCTGTCGATCCAGGTTGTGTGAAAACGGGCTGGATGCAGTTAACTGAATGCTATGCAAACTCGCGAACGGCTTGATCAACCATGTTGTGGCCAAGTCGTCTGAGCGACCCGCATAAAGTTGCCGCCAAAAATGCCGTCGATCTGCGCGGCGTCATAACCAAGCCGTAGCAATGCTTCTGCGACCTGACCCAGCGCTTCCGGCTGCAGTTGACGATGCCCGTTGATGCCGCCATAGAGTTCTTTTGGCCACCAATCGTTTTCATTCACGCCCTCGGCCAAATCCTTATCGTCGGGGTGCAGTTCGATGTCCAGGCCCAGGCCGATATGTGCCGTTCCCGCTCGTTCGGCCAGATAATCGATTTGGCGCACGAAGGCTTCGACCGATGCCTGCGGATCGCCCAGAAAAATCCCCAGACCGGTCAGCCCGATCACTCCATCCGATTCAACACAGGCCATGATTTGCTCATCATCCACTGTGCGTGGATGGTCATACACTGCCTTGATATTAGTGTGTGAAAAGACGACCGGTCGCTGTGACAGCTCGATTATTTCCATACTCGCGCGCTTGCTGACATGTGAGCAGTCCATCACGATACCTGCCGAATTGATGGCTCCCACGAACTCCCGCCCCAGCGCGGTCAATCCCATACCGCTGCCGTGGCAACCGCCCGCGCAGCTGTTATCGCGGTTGTACGCCAGAAGCATCTGGCGGACGCCCAGGTCGGCATACAAGCGGACCATTGCCGGGTCTTGCAGCAGCATGTTGGAGCCTTCCAGGTCGAAAGACACCGCCAGCTTGTCCTGCTCGCGGGCGCGTTGCAGATCTGCAAGGGTACCGGCCAGCATGAAGTTCTCTGGATGCTTGATCAGCCACTGGCGAAAGCCTGCGATGACCTGCATCACATCGCCGACTGGGGTCATGTCCATGCCGACATTGACCGAGACGTGGTGAAAGCCGTTGTCGCGGTAGCGCAGCAGCGCAGACATGTCCTGATTGGGCAGCAGCGGCAGGCAGGTATGGGCCTCCCAACGAATGGCGCCGCGGGCAGGCGTAGGCACGGTATTTGGATTCATCGCACAACTCCGGGATTCGTGGGGCGGGTATCAGCAGGCTCTCTCCAAACCTACCAAAGGTGAGCAGGCCGGTACATTAAGCAATCCGCAAAGCACCTCATTTGAAACTGACCTGAAGTTCGAGGAAAATCCTCACGGAGAAGTGGCTCAGATGCACCTCAAGCCCAACGTCGAGGCAGGGGCAGCTCGGCAAAAGGATTCGATATCGTATCCGCCAAAACCAAGGAACCCGTTCATGAAATCTCGATTCTCCTTCAGTTCATCCTTCCTGATCATGTTGTCGCTGACAGGATGCGCAGTGAATATGGATGCTCCAAAACACGATCAGCCTGGAGAAAACGCGCTGTACGGCAGTTGGCATGTTGCAGGCGTAGCGGTATCAGACTCGGGCGTGCAAGCACTGGAGGATAATGATCCGAGTTTTATGGGGCGACGTCTCAGTTTCAATCACGACCAGCTGGCATGGAAAGCGTCAGCAGGCTCAACGGAAGATGTGTGCAAAGGGCCTGTTTTTCACAAGCTTCCGACGATCAGTGGAGCTGAACTGGAGCCACAACTTCATAAGCTTGGCATCGAAAAAGCCGTACCTTATGGCGTTGAGTGCACATCTGGAAGCTGGGGTCCTCTCGATAAAGAAAGCCCGGTATTTTTTCTAGCACAGAATGGGGCCTTGGCTCTTTCCTGGTATGACGGCGGAATGCTGAAGCTCGTGCGAGACTGATCACGGAAAAGATCGCGCTACCGTCCAAGCCCCGCACCTGTGGGGCTCCTCGGAGGGGGAGGGCGCGTCCGCGATAGTTGATCCGCCTATCGGATCATCAGTTACCAAGCAGCGCTTGGTGGCGACAGCATCGGGTCCTTGAAGCTGTGTATCCGCTGGCTTTCGGTAGCCTGAGACCGGCCAGCGCCATCAGGCCCGCACAAAGCCAATCACGCTCCCATCGTCATCACACCGATAAGAGCAGCCCTGGCCTCAACCCGATCAGCAATGCCAAAATGGCACCCACTACCCGAATCAATGAATTCGGATTTTTTGGCACGGATGCGGACAGGCGGTGATTACGCCTGATTAAGGGATTTATGGTTTCTATCTATGTGTGTGGCGAGGACAAGACCCGGCAGATCAGCGACTGGGTTATTAAAAAGAATGGCAAGGGTGAGTTCAGACTGACTTGCCACTACCCCTCTCAAAAAACGTACTCCCGCCCGCTTGGCGACTGCAAGGTCGATCCAACCCGTGAGGTCAAGGGCATGCTTCTTCTGAGAACAGGAGGGTATGTTTTAAGCCCCATCGAGAAAGCGTTGATTTACGGCGAGAAATACGCGCTCGTCCAGTTTCCGGGAAGTGCGGATAGCTACCTGTTCCATATGGATAACATTGAGTTCGTTTCCCCGACCTCGATTACCGACGAGCCCGTATTCACTTACTTTCGCTCCGTGGCCGCAGCTCGGGTCAACAACGCGGCTGACGATGAGCAAAAAAAAGGCATTGCCGAAAACGTTGATCGCCAGATGGGCACACTCTCATTGTCCCCGGCTACGGCGCTCAATGCCTATTGCAAAGGCCAGCCTGTACAGCAGGACTCGCCGGGCAACTTCATCTTTCCTTTTGGTCTCAATGAAAGTCAGCTCAAGGCGGTAGAGCAGGCTTTCAGTTCGCAGATAAGCCTCATCGAAGGACCTCCCGGGACTGGCAAGACACAGACGATTCTGAACATCATCGCCAATATCCTGTTGCAGGGAAAAACCGTAGCGGTGGTGTCCAACAACAACGCTGCGGTCAAGAATGTTTATGAAAAGCTGGGCAAGTGCGGTCTGGATTACCTGGTCGCCAGACTGGGCAATAAGGAAAACCGGGAAACGTTTTTTGCCGAGCGCTCTTTGCGACCTTCAGTAGACCCTGAATCTGAATCTGAACCTGCGCCTGCAATGGAAGATATTCAGAGCGTTCTCCAGCGGCTCAAGCGTTATCTGAGTGCTCGCAATGCAGTGGCGCAGTTGCAGATCGAGATTAACGAGCTGGAGATAGAACGGCGTTATCTCGTGCAGTGGCAACAGGACAATGGAATAGTGCCTGTGCATGACAGGTACAAATTATCGCCGCAAAAGACTACTGACTTGATGGCGTATCTACCGCATATACCCAGCGACCGGATCCGGATCAAGGACCGGATTGAGCTGCTGTTCAACTTCAGGATTCTGCGCACCGGCCAGCTGAATGACCGGGGCAAGCGCATGTCAGCCTTTTACAGCTTGCAGCTCGATTACTACGACAAGGTCCTGCAAAAGAAGAAGAGGGAATTGTCTGCCCATGAGGAGGCGTTGCGCATCGGTAATTTCAACGCCTTGCTGGAAGAACTGACCTCCTCTTCGATGCGTCACCTCAAGCACCATCTGCATCTTCACATTTCGCCTAATGACGACTTCGACATAACGTACCGAAATCACCTGGATGCCTTTCTGAAGCGCTATCCGGTCATCGGTAGCAGTACGCACTCGATCGTCAATTCCTTGGGGGGCAAGGCTGTCCTTGATTACGTCATCATCGATGAGGCTTCGCAGCAGGACATTGTTCCGGGTGTGCTGGCGCTGAGTTGTGCGAAGAATCTGATTATTGTCGGCGACAGAAAACAGCTTGCGCATATTCCGGAAAAGTTGGGCCTGGAAGCCCCCGCTCCTTGGTATGACTGTGAGACGTACAGCTTGCTGGATTCATGCGTGGGTGTGTTCGGTGATTCGATTCCAATGACATTGCTCAAAGAGCACTATCGATGCCACCCCCGCATCATTCAGTTTTGCAATCAGCAGTTCTACGATAACCAGCTCGTCCCGATGACTCATGATGCTGGCGAACAATCGTTGACGCTGCTCGTGACCGCCAAGGGTAACCATACGCGCAACAACTCCAATCTCCGTGAGTTGGACTCTTTATTGACAGTGCTCGATGGGAGTGGTGAGAGTATCTGGGAGGGTGAGGATGGCAGAGGGTTCATTGCGCCGTTCAAGAATCAGGCAACACTTTCAGGCTCATGTCTGCCAGCTGATTTCATCAACGACACCGTGCACAAGTTCCAGGGCCGTGAATGCGACGAAATTGTCTTTTCTACCGTACTGGATAAGCATAAAAGCCCGGAGCGCCTGAGTTTTGTAGACGATGCGCGGATGGTCAATGTGGCGGTATCCAGAGCTAAAAACAGGTTCACGCTGGTGACAGGCGACGGCGTTTTCAAAGCCGGCAATGGACATATCGCGGCGCTGATCCGCTATATGGAATATTACGCAGAGGACGGGCACATCCACCGGGCGCCGGTCATTTCGGCATTCGATCTGCTTTACAAGGAATATGATCGATCACAGGAACGTCTGAATAAAAGGCTCAGGCCAGATGACTCGCCCTTCAAGTCCGAGCAGATCGTAGCGCAGATACTTCGTGAGGCGCTGGCTCAGGAGGCTCGCCAATCGATCATGTTTCATCGCGAAGTTCTGTTGATACAGCTGGCATCGGTCGCCGGTGCAAGCTTCACGGAGCGAGAGCGGGAGTTCATGAATAACGGTTCCCGCTGTGATTTCGTACTTTATTTCAAAGTAGGGAAGCGTCCGCTGGGCGTGATTGAAGTCGACGGTGGACACCATAACGATCTGGTACAGATCGAACGAGATACGGTGAAAAACAGCATTCTGGAAAAGTGCGGCATTCCTTTGCTTCGTCTGCGGACTATCGAGAGCCATATTGAAGAAAAGATCGCGGCCTTTGTGGATCAATGGACGCCACCTGCACCAGATAACGGCCACAACGCTTTACCAGGTTGAAAATTGCCTTGGCATCACGCAGGCAATTTACGTGTAGAACAAGAGCCAGATCATCGAGTTGATCTGGCTCGATCCTGACAGCTTGACGATCATTAAGCTGGCGCTGGGTAAACCGGTCTGAGGTTACGGTTTACGAAATGCCGAGCTCTCCGCGCACGCGCGGTGCAAAAAGCCGGAGCGGGCACCACTGCCTTGCCCGGCTTTTTTATGCCTCGACTTCAGTTCGTGGTATCGACCCTTATCTTTCCCCAAATGCAGGTGTATCGTATTCGCCCTTCGCATCTGCCTGCAGCTTTCGTATTCAGAGGTCCCGCCGTTCATGTCTTTCACCCGTCGTCAAATCCTCACAGGTATTGCCGGTCTGGCCGTTGTCGGCCTTGGCGCGGGCGGTGCTTCGCGTTACTGGATGGGGCGCCGTGAGTCGGAAGCGGGGTCGGATTTCGTGCTGATCGCTGCGCCGCTGGATATAGAGCTGGTATCGGGTCACAAGACACCTGCCTGGGCATTCGGCGGTTCTGCTCCGGGCACAGAGTTGCGCGTCCGGCAGGGCGAGTGGCTGCGGTTGCGTTTCATCAATCAGTTGCCGGTCGAGACGACTATTCACTGGCACGGTATCCGGTTGCCGCTGGAGATGGACGGCGTGCCGTACGTTTCGCAGTTGCCGGTCAAGCCGGGCGAGTATTTCGATTACAAGTTCCGGGTGCCGGACGCTGGCAGTTACTGGTACCACCCGCACCTCAACAGTAGCGAAGAGTTGGGACGTGGGCTGGTCGGGCCGTTGATCGTGGAAGAGCGTGAGCCGACCGGTTTTGCCTATGAGCGCACGGTCAGTCTGAAAAGCTGGCATGTGGACGAAGAGGGCGCTTTTACCGAGTTCAGCGTGCTGCGCGAGGCGGCGCGAGAAGGCACGGCAGGTCGGCTTTCGACGCTGAACGGTGTTCCTCAGGCGGTCATTGAGCTGCCGGCCGGGCAGATTACCCGGGTGCGCCTGCTCAATCTCGACAATACCGTGACCTATCGGCTTAACCTGCCGGACGCCGAGGCGCAGATTTATGCGCTGGACGGCAACCCGGTCAAGCCCCGGCCGTTCGGCGACGAATACTGGCTGGGGCCGGGCATGCGTATCTGTCTGGCGATCAAGGCGCCGCCCGCAGGCGAGGAGATTTCGTTGCGCAATGGGCCGGTGCGTCTGGGAACGTTTCGTTCGGTCGCCAATAACGATGCGCCAGGGCAGTGGCCGCCTGAATTGCCCGCTAATCCGGTGGCCGAGCCGGATCTGGCTAACGCAGAGAAGATCAATTTCAACTTCGAATGGGTCGGCTCGATGTCGGTCAACACCGACAACGGCAAGCCGCCGAGTCTGTGGCAGATCAATGGTGTGGCCTGGGACATTACCGACAAGACCTGCGCCGACCGACCTATCGCCAAATTGACGCTGGGCAAGAGTTATATTTTTGAATTGAAGAACATGACTCAGTACCAACACCCGATTCATCTGCACGGCATGAGTTTCAAGGTGATCGCGTCCAATCGGCGCAAGATCATCCCGTACTTCACTGACACCTTTCTGCTGGGCCGCAACGAACGCGCCCGCGTAGCGCTGGTTGCGGATAATCCGGGTGTGTGGATGTTTCACTGCCATGTGATCGATCACATGGAAACCGGCCTCATGGCTGCCATCGAGGTATCGTGATGAGGCAGCCGCAGATCATCGACCGCAGCCATGATCAGCTCTTCATGCGTGAAGCGCTGGCGCTTGCGGCTCAGGGCGCATTACTGGGTGAAGTGCCGGTCGGCGCGGTGGTGGTGCAGAACGGCGAGATCATCGGTCGTGGTTACAACTGCCCGATCAGCGCCAGCGACCCCAGTGCGCATGCCGAGATGGTGGCGATTCGTGATGCCGCCAAGGCGCTGGACAATTACCGACTGCCGGGCAGTACGCTGTACGTGACGCTGGAGCCGTGCAGCATGTGCGCCGGTTTGATCGTGCATTCGCGGGTGGTGCGCGTGGTGTACGGCGCGCTTGAGCCCAAGGCAGGCATAGTCCAGAGCCAGGGGCAGTTTTTCAGCCAGGGCTTTCTCAATCATCGTGTGCTGTTTGAAGGCGGGGTATTGGGCGAGGAGTGCGGGGCGATGCTGAGCGAGTTTTTCAGGATGCGTCGGGTGGCCAAAGATGCAAGCAAGGCCAAAGGCAACGTTTAAAGTGCCGGTTTTTCCGGACTGCTGGCAGGTTCGGGGCTAGGCGTAGGTGTGGGCTGGGTTTTATCGACACCCGGCACGTGCAGATTGCCATCGGCAACCTGGCTGCCTTCAAGCTGCGGCTGTGTGACCCACGTCAGGATGTCGTAATAACGACGGATGTTGGCGACAAAGTGCACCGGTTCGCCGCCTCGGGCATAGCCATATCGGGTTTTGCTATACCACTTCTTCTGCGCCAGACGCGGCAGCATTTTTTTCACGTCCAGCCATTTATTCGGGTTCAGCCCCTCGTTTTCTGCCAGCTTACGCGCGTCTTCAAGATGACCACTGCCAATGTTGTAGGACGCTAGAGCAAGCCATGTGCGATCCGGCTCTTGAATTTTATCGTCCAGTTGATCCTTTACGTAGGCAAAATACTTTGCCCCGCCCTGAATGCTCTGTCGAGCATCGAGACGATTGCTGACGCCCATCGCTTGTGCCGTGTTCTGGGTCAGCATCATCAAGCCGCGCACGCCGGTTTTCGAGGTGACTGCCGGTTGCCACATTGATTCCTGATAGCCGATCGCGGCCAGCAGCCTCCAGTCGACCTGCTCTGCCTTTGCCGAAGTCTGAAAGTGCTTCTCGTATTTGGGCAGGCGCTCCTGCAAATGCTGGGCGAAGGTGTAGGCCCCGACGTAGCCGAGCACATCAACATGGCCGTAATAGCGGTCTTTCAGGCGTTGCAGCGTGCCGTTTTTCTCGACCTTGTCCAGATAGGCGTTGATTTCATTGAGCAGGCTGTTGTCTTCACCCGGCGCGACGGCCCAGCGCTGTTCACGGGCTTCGCCCAGATCGAAGGCGACGCGCACGTTGGGGAAGTAAACCTGGTTCATTGCCAGTTCGTTGGAGTCGACCAGGGTCAGATCAATCTGACCCTCATCGACCATGCGCAGGAGGTCAACGACCTCGACCGCGTCAGACTCTTCGTACTCGATACGTGGATTTTTCAGCTTTAGCGCGGCCAACTGTTCGGCATGGCTGCTGCCCTTGAGAACCACAATGCGCTTGCCCACCAGGTCACCCGGATCGGTCGGGCGCGACTGGCCGTTGCGGTATATGACCTGCGGGGTCACTTGCAGATAAGAGTGCGAAAAGCGTGCTTGCTGCCTGCGTTTTGGCGTGTCGATCAGGCCTGCGGCCCCGAGTACCGGGCCTCCCGGCTTGTTCATCTGATCGAAAAGGTCGTCCAGGTTATCGGCGGTCTCGATCTTCAGCTCGACGCCCAAATCCTCGGCAAAACGCTTCACCAGCTCGAATTCGAAGCCGGTTTCACCGTTGCGATCCTGAAAATAAGTCGCCGGGCTGTTACGAGTGATCACGCGCAGTACACCGTCCTCCTTGACTCGCTCCAATGTGTTGGGTTTCTCAACACAGGCACCGAGCATCAGGAAGAGTCCGGTTGCGATGAGCCACTTGGCGCAACGTGGGCGGAAGTCTGGTCTGAAGAACATCGGTGCAGTATACGCAAAGCGCACCGGGCGCCATATCTCGACAGTGACGCTTGCGTCTGATAGGCGAAGGCTTTTTGGTGACATTTGTCGCATTTTTTGCGGTGGAGCGACATTCGGGCGCACGAGATGCTGCCGTTTTGGGTGATCCAGATCACGCTTTAGGCTAGAATACGCGGCCTCAAAGCACACCCCTTCTCGAGGCTGTCCCGAAGATGTTGATCCTGCGCGGTGCTCCTGCCCTTTCTGCCTTCCGCCACAGCAAATTACTAGAACAACTGAAACAAAAAGTTTCAGCTGTCAGTGGCTTGTACGCCGAATTCGCCCACTTCGCGGACGTCACCGACGTTCTGACTCGCGAAGAACAGCAGGTTCTCGACCGTCTCTTGAAATACGGCCCGAGTGTGCCGGTTCAAGAGCCGAGCGGCCGACTGTTTCTGGTGCTGCCGCGGTTTGGCACTATTTCGCCATGGTCGAGCAAGGCCAGCGATATCGCTCGCAACTGCGGCCTGGGCAAAGTCCAGCGCATTGAGCGCGGGATTGCCTTCTATGTAGAAGGGCAGTTCAGCGATGTCGAGGCTCAGGCGATTGCCGACAGCCTGCATGACCGGATGACTCAGCTTGTACTGGGCGATCACGCGCAGGCCGCCGGTCTGTTCAGTCACGCTCAGCCAAAGCCGCTGACGGCGGTGGATATTCTGGGTGGCGGTCGCGCCGCGCTGGAAAAAGCCAACGTCGAGCTGGGCCTGGCCCTCGCCGAAGACGAAATCGATTACCTGATCACCAGCTTCAATGGTCTGGGGCGCAACCCGCATGACATCGAGCTGATGATGTTTGCCCAGGCGAACTCCGAGCATTGCCGTCACAAGATCTTCAACGCCAGTTGGGATATCGACGGTCAGAGCCAGGAAAAAAGCCTGTTCGGCATGATCAAGAACACCTATCAGATGCACAGCGAAGGCGTGCTGTCCGCTTACAAGGACAACGCTTCGGTGATCGTCGGCAGCGTTGCCGGGCGTTTCTTCCCGGACCCTGAAACCCGCCAGTACGGCGCGGTGCAGGAGCCGGTGCATATTCTGATGAAGGTCGAGACTCACAACCATCCGACCGCGATTGCTCCGTTTCCTGGCGCAGCGACTGGTTCCGGCGGCGAGATTCGTGACGAAGGTGCAACCGGTCGCGGTGCGAAGCCAAAGGCGGGCCTGACCGGTTTTACGGTGTCCAATCTGCAGATTCCCGGTTTCGTGCAGCCTTGGGAAGTGCCATACGGCAAGCCCGAGCGCATTGTGACCGCGCTGGACATCATGATAGAAGGCCCACTGGGTGGCGCGGCGTTCAACAACGAGTTCGGCCGTCCGGCGCTGACCGGCTACTTCCGTACCTTCGAACAATCCATCACCACGCCGCATGGCGATGAAGTCCGTGGTTACCACAAGCCGATCATGTTGGCTGGCGGTATGGGCAATATCCGCGAAGATCACGTCCAGAAGGCCGAGATTACTGTTGGTTCCAAGCTGATCGTGCTGGGTGGTCCGGCCATGCTGATCGGTCTGGGTGGCGGCGCGGCGTCCTCGATGGCGACCGGTACCAGCTCGGCAGACCTTGATTTTGCTTCGGTTCAGCGTGAAAACCCTGAAATGGAGCGTCGTTGCCAGGAAGTGATCGACCGCTGCTGGCAGTTGGGCGACCGTAACCCGATCAGCTTCATCCATGACGTCGGTGCCGGTGGTCTGTCCAACGCCTTCCCCGAGCTGGTCAACGATGGCAATCGTGGTGGGCGCTTCGAGCTGCGTAACGTACCCAATGACGAGCCGGGCATGGCCCCGCTGGAAATCTGGAGCAATGAATCCCAGGAACGTTACGTGCTGGCGGTTGGCGTCGAAGACTACGAGCGCTTCAAGGCCATTTGCGAGCGTGAGCGCTGCCCGTTTGCGGTGGTTGGCGAGGCCACTGCCGAGCCGCAACTGACCGTCACGGACAGCCACTTCGGCAACAGCCCGGTGGACATGCCGCTTGAAGTACTGCTGGGCAAGGCGCCACGCATGCACCGTTCGGTCGAGCGTGAGGCAGAGATCGGCGATGACTTCGATCCGGGCACGCTGGATATCGAAGAAAGCGTACAGCGCGTATTGCGTCACCCGGCGGTCGCCAGCAAGAGCTTCCTGATCACCATCGGTGACCGCAGCATTACCGGTCTGGTCGCCCGCGATCAGATGGTTGGTCCATGGCAGGTGCCAGTTGCAGACTGCGCTGTGACCGCGACCAGCTTCGACGTCAACACCGGCGAAGCAATGGCCATGGGCGAGCGCACCCCGCTGGCACTGCTGGATGCTCCGGCGTCCGGCCGTATGGCGATTGGCGAAACCCTGACCAACATTGCAGCGTCGCGCATCGGCAAGCTGTCCGACATCAAACTGTCGGCCAACTGGATGTCGGCGGCTGGCCATCCCGGTGAAGATGCACGCTTGTATGACACCGTGAAAGCGGTCGGTATGGAGCTGTGTCCGGAGCTGGGCATCACGATCCCGGTGGGCAAGGACTCGATGTCCATGAAAACCCGTTGGAGCGATGAAGGCACCGAGAAGAGCGTGACCTCGCCGCTGTCGCTGATCGTGACTGGCTTCGCGCCTGTGGTCGACATTCGCCAGACCCTGACCCCGGAACTGCGCATGGACAAGGGCATCACTGACCTGATCCTGATCGATCTGGGTCGTGGTCAGAACCGTATGGGCGCCTCCATTCTGGCGCAGACCCATGGCAAGCTGGGTCGTGTCGCACCGGATGTCGACGACGCTGAAGACCTCAAGGCCTTCTTTGCCGTTATTCAGGGCCTTAATGCCGACGGTCATATTCTTTCCTATCACGACCGTTCCGACGGTGGTTTGCTGGTCAGCGCACTGGAAATGGCTTTCGCCGGTCATTGCGGGCTGAACCTGCACCTCGACGGTCTGGCCGATAACGCGTCCGAGCTGAACGCGATTCTGTTCAACGAAGAGCTGGGTGCTGTCATTCAGGTTCGTCAGGACGCTACGCCGCTGGTGCTGTCGCAGTTCAGCGCAGCCGGTCTGGCAGATTGCGTCGCGGTTATCGGTCAGCCGATCAACAACGACGAAGTCTCGATCAGTTTCCTTGGCGAGCCCGTATTCAGCGGTCAGCGCCGTTTGCTCCAGCGTCAATGGGCCGAAACCAGTTACCAGATCCAGCGTCTGCGCGATAACGCCGAATGCGCTGATCAGGAATTCGATGCCTTGCTGGAAGAGGAAAATCCAGGTCTGACCGTCAAGCTGGGCTTCGACGTCAATGACGATATCGCTGCGCCTTACATCAAGACCGGCGTACGTCCTCAGGTTGCCGTGCTGCGCGAGCAGGGCGTCAACGGTCAGGTCGAGATGGCAGCCGCCTTTGATCGCGCCGGTTTCAACGCGATTGACGTACACATGAGCGACATTCTGGCCGGTCGTGTCGACCTGAACGACTTCAAGGGCATGGTTGCCTGCGGTGGTTTCTCGTATGGCGACGTGCTGGGTGCCGGTGAGGGTTGGGCCAAGTCGGCCTTGTTCAACAGCCGTGCCCGCGATGCGTTCCAGGGCTTCTTCGAGCGCTCCGACAGTTTCACGCTGGGCGTGTGCAACGGTTGCCAGATGTTGTCCAACCTGCACGAACTGATTCCGGGCAGCGAGTTCTGGCCGCATTTCGTGCGTAACCGTTCCGAGCAGTTCGAAGCTCGTGTGGCAATGGTTCAGGTTCAGGAGTCGGCGTCGATCTTCCTGCAAGGCATGGCCGGTTCGCGCATGCCAATCGCCATCGCGCACGGCGAAGGCCATGCCGAGTTCCGCAATGACGATGCGCTGCTTGAAGCGGATGTGTCCGGCACTGTGGCGCTGCGTTTCGTGGATAACCACGGCAAGGTGACTGAAAGTTACCCGGCCAACCCGAACGGTTCACCGCGCGGTATTGGCGGCATGACCACCCTCGACGGTCGCGTGACCATCATGATGCCGCACCCTGAGCGTGTATTCCGCGCTGTGCAGAACTCGTGGCGTCCTGAAGACTGGAACGAAGACGCTGCCTGGATGCGCATGTTCCGCAACGCGCGGGTCTGGGTTAACTAAGGCACATGTACAAGCTCGCGTTCTTTGTTCCGCCGAGCCATGTGGACCAGGTCAAGAGCGCTGTATTTGCTGCTGGAGCAGGGCGAATCGGCGCTTACGACCAATGCGCATGGCAAGTGCTCGGCCACGGTCAGTTCCGCCCGCTGGATGGCAGTCAGCCATTTCTCGGGCAGAGTGGAGTCGTTGAGCAGGTTGAAGAATGGAAAGTCGAGCTGGTCGTGGCCGATGACTTTATTCAGCACGTAGTGGCGGCTCTCAAACAGAGCCATCCCTACCAAACGCCCGCTTATGAAGTGTGGCGGCTGGAAGATTTCTGAGGGTCCGATCTTGACTACGCGCCGCAGCGCGCTGATCCGCTGCAATGATCAAGGCCGAATTTCGATCATTGTCCCGTCTTTCACCAGATCCCAGACTTCCCGCATGTCGTTGTTCTTCATCGCGATGCAGCCGTTGGTCCAGTCCAGCGTGTGGAAGTACCATTCCGGATATTCCTCGTCCACCGGCGTGCCGTGAATCATGATCATGCTGCCCGGTTTCACGCCTTCCCTGCGCGAGCGCGCCGAGTCTGTGATGTTCGGGTAGGAAATGTGCATCGACAGGTTGTAATTGTTACTGGGCTTGCGCCAGTCAAGCCAGTAAAAACCTTCCGGCGTGCGCTGGTCGCCTTCCTGCAGTTTGGTGCCTTTAGGGTTTTTACCCAGCGAGATGCGATAAGTCTTGAGCGCTTCGCCGCCACTGATCAGTTGCAACTGACGCGCAGACTTGAGCACCAATACCTTGTCGATCTTCTTGCTGGCAATGCTTTCAGTGTTGATGACTTTATTGTTGATGATTTTCTGTTCGCTGCCCTTTGGCACGATGGTCTGCGTGAACGCAGCCTGCGACAGCGGTACGAATGACAGGCAGAAGAAGGCGAGCAACCAGCGCATTACGATTTTCCTGACGGCCCTTGTTATAAAAAGCGCCGATGTTGTTTGCGTCTCTGAAATTCAGGTGTCCAGCAGCGGCCTTGACGGGGGCAGGGCGCTGGTGTGAACCGGGTATGCCTGTTGACGCCGATCAGCAAAAAAGCTCTCCAGCGTGCGCCTGACCGTCATGAAGGCAAGGTCGGACCACGGAATGTCGGCCTCGTCGAATAGCTGTACTTCGAGGCTCTCGACACCCGCGGCGAATTCGGGAGACGCCATTTCCGCTCTGTAGAACACATGCACCTGATTGATGTGCGGCACGTCGATCATTGTATACAGGTGCAGGTCAGTGAGCGTAGCGCAGGCCTCCTCGACGGTTTCGCGGCGCGCGGCCTGTTCGATGGTCTCGCCGTTTTCCATGAAGCCGGCCGGCAGCGTCCAGAAGCCCAGGCGCGGCTCGATGGCCCGGCGACACAACAAAACCCTTTCGCCAAGTGTTACCAGACAACCCGCGACAATGTTCGGGTTCTGGTAATGGATGGTATGGCAATGCTCGCAGACATACCGCAGCCGACTGTCGCCTTCGGGAATACGCTGGATAACCGGGTTGCCGCACTGGCTGCAAAATTTCATGGTTTTATTCAATGGCGAACGCAGGCGCTATCTTGGCCTGTCGTGCGGCGGCTCGGCAACCCTTCGGATGGTATGAGTTGTCCTGCAAGGGGTTGGGCGCAGCGTTGCTTTTGGTGCATGATGCCAGACAGGCAACAGATCGAGATTCGCCATGCTGGATGAGCTACTTCGCCGTGTAGTCAGTCATACGCCAGAGACCCTCGACTCGGATCGACAATTTCCCGAGGCCGCCGTACTGGTGCCTGTCACGCGCAGCGAGCAACCCGAGTTGATCCTGACTCTGCGTGCCAGCGGCCTGTCCACCCATGGCGGTGAAGTGGCGTTCCCTGGCGGTCGGCGTGATCCTGGTGACCCGGATCTGATTTTCACCGCCCTGCGCGAGGCCGAAGAGGAAATCGGCCTGCCGCCGGGGCTGGTCGAAATCATCGGTCCGCTGAGCCCGTTGATCTCCAAGCACGGCATCAAGGTTACGCCCTATGTCGGTGTTATCCCGGATTTCGTCGAATATTGCCCGAATGATGGCGAGATCGCGGCAGTGTTCAGTGTTCCGCTGGAGTTCTTTCGTCAGGACACACGTGAACATACTCATCGCATTGATTACGAAGGGCGCAGCTGGTACGTGCCCAGTTATCGTTATGGCGAGTACAAGATCTGGGGATTGACCGCGATCATGATCGTCGAACTGGTCAACGTGCTGTACGGCACCAACATCAGCCTGCATCATCCGCCAGAGCGCTCGACCACCTGAGTCGCCTGTCCATACGCATTCGCGTCCATTATCACGACCCGCTTGAGGAGCCTGCATGAAATACCGCCTGGGGGATTCCCGCGTCCAGACCGATCCGCAGAGCTGGGTTGCACCCAATGCGCTGCTGATCGGCAAGGTCAGGCTGGAAGCGGGGGCCAGTGTCTGGTTCAACGCCGTGCTGCGTGGCGATAATGAACTGATTCATATTGGTGAAAACAGCAATGTCCAGGACGGCACGGTGATGCACACCGACATGGGCTCGCCGCTGCAAATCGGCAGGGGCGTGACTATCGGGCACAACGCCATGTTGCACGGTTGCAGTGTCGACGATTACAGCCTGATCGGTATCAATGCGGTCATTCTCAATGGCGCGAAGATCGGGAAGTACTGCATCATCGGCGCCAATTCGCTGATCGGCGAAGGCAAGGTCATCCCCGACGGCTCACTGGTCATGGGTTCGCCGGGCAAGATAGTCCGCGAACTCACGGACGTACAAAAGAAAATGCTCGAAGCCAGCGCCGCCCATTACGTACACAACGCCCAGCGCTACGCCCGCGAGCTGGCCGTACAGGAAGATTGATGAGTACCGACTCGACACCTGAAAAACCGGTCCGCTCGCCTTGCGTCAATATCTGCTCGCTGGACGAGCAGGACGTATGCACCGGCTGTCAACGCACCGTGAGCGAGATTACCCAGTGGAGCCGGATGAGCAACAACGAGCGCCGTGTCGTTCTGGGGCTCTGTGACGAACGTGCGAGGGTCAGTGGATTGATGTGGACGGTGGGCGGGGCACGTTGATATTCCGATGGCCTTGCAGGAGCAGACGTGTCCGCGAAGAGAGCGTGACAGTCAGTGCATTTCCTGCGCCAGGAATACCGCTTTTGCGAACAAGTTCGTTCCTACAGGTTACCCGCGAGCTTTTGTAGGAGCGAATTTGTTCGCGAATAGGGGCGGTGCAGTCGATGCATTTCCTGCTTCAGAAATAACGCTTTGGTTCTCGCTTGGGCGCGGCTCTTGTCCGCGTTTGCTATCATTGCCGCTCGCTTGCACAGGCCCAGACCCTCCATGCTTTTTCTGATCGCTTACATCGGCAGCGTCGTGCTGATCAACTTTGCGTTTTCCAGTGCGCCGCATCTGGACGTCATCTGGTCAGCGTGGGGTGGGTTGGTGTTTGTGTTGCGCGATATGGTGCAGATCCGTTTCGGGCATGGCGCTATCGTTGCCATGCTGATGGCGCTGGTGCTGTCCTATGTCACCAGCGACCCGACCATTGCACTGGCCAGCGCCACGGCCTTCGCGGTATCCGAATGTATCGACTGGCTGGTGTTCAGCATCACCAAACGCCCGTTGCGCGACCGATTGTGGATCAGTTCGGCGCTGAGCATTCCGCTGGATACCTTTATCTTCTTCGGCATGATCGACGCCCTGACCGCACCGGTTGTGCTGACTGCGCTGGCCTCCAAGCTCGCGGGTGTCACCCTTGTCTGGATGATCATGGCCTGGCGCGCACGCAACAGCGCTTGCCCCGGCTGAGCCCCGTTTGACCGGGGTTCGTGGTAAATTGCGCGCCTTTCTCCACAGCGGTTGTTCGCACGACGCGAGCGGCGCTTGATATCTGCCTCACGAGGACCTGAGATGACTCAAATCGGAACTCCACTGTCGCCTACCGCGACGCGCGTACTGTTCTGCGGCAGCGGCGAATTGGGCAAGGAAGTCGTGATCGAGCTGCAGCGCCTTGGCGTTGAAGTGATTGCTGTTGACCGTTATGAAAACGCACCCGCCATGCAGGTCGCCCATCGTAGTCATGTCGTCAATATGCTCGACGGCGCTGCACTGCGCGCCGTGATCGAGGCTGAAAAGCCGCATTTCATCGTCCCGGAAATCGAAGCCATTGCCACTGCGACGCTGGTGGAACTTGAGGCCGAAGGCTTCACGGTGATTCCGACCGCGCGCGCCGCACAGTTGACCATGAACCGTGAAGGCATCCGTCGTCTTGCTGCGGAAGAGCTGAAGCTGCCGACCTCGCCGTATCATTTTGCCGACACCTTCGAGGCCTACAGCAAAGCCGTTGAAGACCTCGGTTTCCCGTGTGTGGTGAAACCGGTCATGAGTTCTTCGGGCAAAGGGCAGAGCCTGCTCAAGAGCGCCGACGACGTACAGAAAGCCTGGGACTACGCTCAGGAGGGTGGTCGCGCCGGCAAGGGCCGAGTGATCGTCGAGGGCTTCATCGACTTCGATTACGAAATCACCCTGCTGACCGTGCGGCACATCGGCGGCACCACCTTCTGCGCGCCGGTTGGCCATCGTCAGGAGAAGGGTGATTATCAGGAATCCTGGCAGCCACAAGCCATGAGCCCGGTCGCATTGGCCGAGTCCGAGCGTGTCGCCAAAGCAGTGACCGAGGCGCTGGGCGGTCGCGGTATGTTTGGTGTCGAGCTGTTCATCAAAGGCGATCAAGTGTGGTTCAGCGAAGTCTCGCCGCGCCCGCATGACACCGGCCTGGTTACCCTGATTTCTCAGGACCTGTCGCAGTTTGCCTTGCACGCTCGTGCGATTCTGGGCCTGCCGATTCCGCTGATTCGCCAGTTCGGCCCGTCTGCATCGGCAGTGATTCTGGTCGAAGGCCAGTCCACTCAGACCGCTTTTTCCAACCTCGGTGCTGCTCTGGCGGAGCCGGACACCGCACTGCGCCTGTTCGGCAAGCCGGAAGTCAACGGCCAGCGCCGCATGGGCGTCGCCCTGGCCCGAGACGAATCCATCGAAGCTGCCCGGGCCAAAGCGACCCGAGCCGCTCAAGCGGTCAAAGTCGAGCTGTAGGGTTTAGCTGCATCCCTCAAGCTGCAAGCGGCAAGAAAGAGCGCCACGCTTCTTCTTGCCGCTTGCGGTTCATAGCTCTTTGCCTCTCGTCTCCTTGAGGCTCAACACTGCCAGCACGCTGATCAGCGCTGCTGCCGAGACATACCCGCCCACCCAGCTCAAACCGCCCATCGCTACCAGTTTCTGGGCGAAGAAGGGGGCCACCGAAGCGCCAACGATTCCACCCAGGTTATAGGCTGCTGAAGCGCCGGTGTAGCGCACTTGTGTGGGGAACAGTTCTGGCAGCAGCGCGCCCATGGGGGCAAAGGTGATGCCCATCAGAAACAACTCAACGCACAGGAACAGCGCCACCGCCCATGTACTGCCATGGGTCAACAGCGGTTCCATGGTGAAGCCTGAGAGGATCGCCAGCACGCCGCCGACAATCAACACGGGTTTGCGTCCGAACCGGTCGCTTGCCAGTGCCGCCATCGGCGTGGCGGCCGCCATGAACAGCACTGCAACGCACAGCAGTCCGAGGAAGGTCTCGCGGGTGTAGCCCAGCGTGGATACGCCGTAGCTCAGCGAAAACACTGTCGAGATATAGAACAGCGCATAACAGACCACCATTGATGCGGCACCCAGCAGCATGGGCTTCCAGTGCTGGCTGAAGGTCTCGACGATCGGCATGCTGACACGCTCATGGCGCGCCATGGCCTTGGCGAACACTGGTGTCTCTTCCAGTTTCAGGCGCACGTACAGTCCGACCATGACCAGCACCGCGCTGAGCAGGAACGGGATTCGCCAGCCCCACGAGCGAAATTGTTCGTCGTCGAGGGTCATCGCCAGCGCCAGAAACAGTCCATTGGCCGCCAGAAAACCGATCGATGGCCCCAGCTGCGGAAACATACCGTACCAGCCGCGTTTACCCTTGGGCGCATTCTCGGTGGCCAGCAGGGCAGCGCCACCCCATTCACCACCCAGCCCAAGCCCCTGACCAAAGCGCAGCACGCAGAGCAGAATCGGTGCCCATGCGCCGATCGTTGCATAGCCGGGCAGCACGCCGATCAACGTGGTACACACGCCCATCAACAGCAGCGAAGCCACAAGCGTCGACTTACGCCCGACCCGGTCACCGAAATGGCCGAACAGCGCCGAACCCAGCGGGCGGGCGAGAAAGGCAATGCCGAAGGTCAGGAACGACGACAGCATTTGTGCCGTGCCTGAGGTCTGCGGGAAAAAGACCGGGCCGATTACCAGCGCAGCGGCAGTAGCGTAGACGTAGAAGTCGTAGAACTCGATGGCTGTGCCGATAAAACTGGCGGTGGCGACGCGGGTGGTCGAGTTCGCCGGTTTTGCGGGCGCCTCGTTGTCTACAGCAGAGAGAGGAGTGCTGGTCATGGGATTCCCCGACGGTCATTTCGCCTGTCAGCCTGAAGCGTGTACAGGCGAGCGATCATTATTGTGATTGTGGTGCTGCACTGAGAAGAGTAACCCGAATGGGCTGACAGGCAATGGTGGCGCGGGCAGAGAGGTATGAAGTCAGAGACTATTTAAACGTCTGGACCAGCGTGTTGTGCCACATGGCGACACGCGTGACGCGGTTTTCCTCGGTCTCCAGAATCTCCAGCCGATAAGGCCCGATTTTCAGGCAGACCGCAGCTTCAGGGATGGTCTCCAGCGCTTCGGTGACCAGACCATTGAGGGTCTTCGGTCCGTCGCATGGCAGGTGCCAGCCAAGGCTCTTGTTCAGCTCGCGAATAGAGGCGGCACCTTCCACTTCAAGACGGCCGTCTTCCTGGCGTTTGACATGAGGGTTGTCGAGTTTCTGCTCGTTTTCGAACTCACCGACAATTTCTTCGAGAATGTCTTCCAGGGTAACGATACCCAGCACCTCACCGTATTCGTCCACCACGACACCCAGACGCCGCTGCTGCTTGTGGAAATTCAGCAGTTGCAGTTGCAGTGGAGTGCTTTCCGGTACGAAATAAGGCTCGTAGCAAACCGCCAGCAACTGCTCTTTGGTGAGGGTCGCCTTGGGCAGCAGATGGCTGATGTCCCGGGTATTGATAACGCCTTGCACCTGATTGATATCGTTGTGATAGACCGGCAGGCGAGTGTGGCGGGAAATGATCAGGCGCTCGATGATCAGCTCAATGGAATCGTCAAGATTTACACCGTCGACTTCGTTACGCGGGATCAGGATGTCATTGACGGTGATGCTGTCCAGCGCCCTTATGCCCGACAGCACGTTGCTGCGTGGGTTGTGTTCCTGCACGACCTCCTTTCTGACGGGCTTCTGCGCGTCATCTTCGAAGGCTTCATCCTGTTGCGGTACATGGCGCGAGAGGAAGGGGCGCAGCAGGGTCTTGGCGATCAAATTGAAAACGAAGGCCAGCGGCCAGACGATCTTCATCGGGATACGCAGCACCCCGTTACCCAGCATCAGCGTGGCGACGGGATGGCGGCTTGCAAGTCGGCGCGGGACATATTCGGCGAACACCAGCATGACGCTCACAGTGCCCAGCCACGCCACGGTCGGCCCGTTATAGAACCAGTAGTTGGCAGCGATCAGTGTGGCGATCACGGTGATCAGCACATTGATCAGGGTATTGACCAGAATCAGGCTGTTCAGGTTGAACGCCAGGTCAGGCAGCGCAGCGGCCTTTTCGGGGCGACTGGCGGCGCGAATCGTTTTGAGCTGGTGGTGGGCGGCCTCGACAGCGGTCAGCAGGCTGGCCCAGAGAATCAGCAGGGCGAGGACGCCAAGCAGTGGGCCAATGGGCAGATTATCCATGATCAGAGCCCGTCAGATGTGCAGAATGAATTCACGGACCAGCTTGCTGCCGAAGTAGGCCAGCATCAGCAGGCAGAAACCGCCCAGCGTCCAGCGAATGGCCTTGTGCCCGCGCCAGCCGAGACGATTGCGTCCCCACAGCAACACGCTGAAGACTACCCACGCCAGACAGGCGAGCAGGGTCTTGTGCGCCAGATGCTGGGCAAACAGGTTTTCAACGAACAGCCAGCCGGAGATCAGCGACAGCGACAGCAGTATCCAGCCCGCCCAGAGGAAGCCGAACAGCAGGCTCTCCATGGTTTGCAATGGCGGGAAGTTCTTGATCAGTCCGGAAGGGTGCTTGTGCTTGAGCCGGTAATCCTGCAACAGCAACAGCAGGGCCTGAAATGCGGCAATGGTGAACATGCCGTAAGCCAGCAGCGACAAGAGAATGTGGCTGAGGATGCCCGGCTCTTCCTGAATCGGCTGTACCGTCCCGCTAGGGGCGAACTGCGCCAGTAGCACGGTGACCATGCCGAGCGGGAACAGCAGGACCAGCAGGTTTTCCACCGGGATGCGCGAGGTGGCGATCAGGGTCACGGCAATCACCGACGCGGCGATCAGGCTGGCTGAGTTGAAAAAGTCCAGGCCGAGGCCGGCAGGGCGCGCCAACTGGGAATAAAGACCGATGGCGTGAGCCATGACGGCCAGCGCGCCGAGCAGGCAAAGCAGCCGTTTGTCGGGCTTGGCGGTCTGGCTCAGGCGCAGGCCCTGATAGACGGTCGCAGCGGCATAAATGATGGCGGCGGCGAGGCTGGGGAGCAGGCTGGGTGGCAAAGGGAACATAGATCCTGAAGGACGGGCCTGGAAAGACGCTGAGTTTGGCATAGAACCGGCGAATCACGAAAGACCACAGAAGCAGTATGCGTGGTGTCCGTGCGGCGGAGTCTTCGCTATAATCCGCGACCTGCTCAAGCCGCAGGCTCGCCGAGCACCATTTCTGCATTACGGGCCGGGCCGCATCAACCGGGGTTCGACCAGAGCCTGAAAGGATCGCGCATGTTTGAAAATCTGACTGACCGCCTCTCGCAGACGCTGCGCCACGTTACTGGCAAGGCCAAGCTGAACGAGGACAACATCAAGGATACCTTGCGCGAAGTGCGCATGGCGTTGCTTGAAGCCGATGTCGCCTTGCCGGTGGTGAAGGACTTCGTCAACAGCGTCAAGGAACGTGCAGTCGGCACCGAGGTGTCGCGCAGCCTGACGCCGGGCCAGGCGTTCGTGAAGATCGTCCAGGCCGAACTCGAAAGCCTGATGGGCGCCGCCAACGAAGATCTGGTGCTCAACGTCACGCCTCCGGCTGTCATTCTCATGGCGGGTCTGCAGGGCGCGGGCAAGACCACCACGGCGGGCAAGCTGGCGCGCTTCCTCAAGGAGCGCAAGAAGAAAACCGTGATGGTGGTGTCGGTCGACGTTTATCGTCCCGCAGCCATCAAGCAGCTCGAAACACTGGCCAATGATATCGGTGTGACCTTCTTCGCTTCCGATATCAGTCAGAAGCCGGTCGAGATCGCTCAGGCTGCTATTAAAGAAGCGAAGCTCAAGTTCATCGACGTGGTCATCGTCGATACTGCGGGTCGCCTGCACGTCGACGTCGAGATGATGGGCGAGATCCAGGCGCTGCACGCAGCGGTCAAGCCGGTCGAAACGCTGTTCGTGGTCGATGCAATGACCGGCCAGGATGCGGCCAACACTGCAAAGGCCTTTGGCGACGCGTTGCCACTGACCGGCGTGATCCTGACCAAGGTCGATGGTGATGCGCGCGGCGGCGCGGCGCTGTCGGTGCGTGCAATTACCGGCAAGCCGATCAAGTTCATTGGTATGGGCGAGAAGAGCGAAGCGCTGGAGCCGTTCCACCCGGACCGTATCGCATCGCGAATCCTTGGCATGGGCGACGTGCTCAGCCTGATCGAGCAGGCTGAACAGACCCTCGACAAGGACAAGGCCGACAAGCTCGCGAAAAAGCTCAAAAAGGGCAAAGGCTTCGATCTCGAAGACTTCCGCGATCAATTGCAGCAAATGAAGAACATGGGCGGTCTTGGCGGCCTGATGGACAAGTTGCCGAGCATCGGCGGTGTCAATCTGTCGCAAATGGGCAATGCCCAGGGCGCCGCTGAAAAGCAGTTCAAGCAGATGGAAGCCATCATCAACTCGATGACCCCGGCCGAGCGCCGCGATCCGGATCTGGTCAGTGGCTCGCGCAAGCGTCGTATCGCCATGGGTTCGGGTACGCAGGTTCAGGATATCGGGCGTCTGATCAAGCAGCACAAACAGATGCAGAAGATGATGAAGAAATTCTCCGCCAAGGGCGGAATGGCCAAAATGATGCGCGGCATGGGTGGAATGCTACCCGGCGGCGGCATGCCGAAAATGTAATTGAGGGGCGTGCAAAAGACTTTGCACGCTTTCATACGGGGGGTGACCCCCGGCCAGCCCGCGTTATGCGGGCTTTTACCTGCTGTCACACAGACAGCTTCTTGGCAAATCTGGAAGGCATGCCGATAGGCGCCGGAAAAAGACATTTGCAAAAGTCGGGATATTCCTTAGAATATGCGGCCTTTCGGGCACCTATGCCCGCTGTGCATCTTAGATTTGCAGCACCGACTACAGGAACGATGTTCAATGCTAACCATCCGTCTTGCCCTTGGCGGCTCCAAAAAGCGCCCGTTTTACCACTTGACCGTAACCGACAGCCGTAATGCTCGTGACGGTTCCCACAAGGAACAGGTTGGTTTCTTCAACCCTGTTGCCCGTGGTCAGGAAATCCGCTTGTCCGTTAACGAAGAACGCGTCAACTACTGGTTGAGCGTTGGTGCACAAACTTCTGAGCGCGTTGCACAGCTGCTCAAAGAGCACAACAAGACCAAGGCCGCGGCCTGAGTCTTATGAACGCGACGCCTGCATCTGCCGACGATCTGATCGTCATTGGCAAGATTTACTCGGTTCATGGCGTTCGCGGCGAAGTGAAGGTTTATTCCTTTACTGATCCGATTGGAAACCTGTTGGACTACAAAACCTGGACGCTTCGGCGCGAAGGCAGCGTTGAGAAACAGGTGGAGCTGGTCAGTGGACGCTTGCAGAGCAAGTTCCTGGTCACAAAGCTCAAAGATCTTGATGATCGTGAAGAAGCCCGTCTTCTCTCCGGTTACGACATCTGTGTGCCGCGTAACCTGTTCCCTGATCTGGACGATGGCGAGTACTACTGGTACCAGCTTGAAGGCCTCAAGGTCATTGATCAACTTGGGCAATTGCTCGGGAAAATCGATCACCTGCTCGAAACCGGTTCGAACGATGTAATGGTTGTAAAGCCCTGCGCGGGCAGCCTTGATGATCGCGAACGTCTGTTGCCCTATACGGAGCAATGCGTGTTGGCAGTCGACATGGGTGCTGGCGAGATGAAGGTGGATTGGGACGCGGACTTCTGAATGCCATGGCCAGCCTGCGCATAGAAGTCATCAGTCTGTTTCCCGAGATGTTTTCCGCCATCAGCGAATACGGCATAACCAGCCGTGCGGTGAAACAAGGGCTCTTGCAGCTGACTTGTTGGAATCCGCGGGATTACACCACTGATCGCCATCACACTGTGGATGATCGCCCATTTGGCGGTGGTCCGGGCATGGTGATGAAGATCAAGCCCCTTGAAGATGCTCTGGTTCAGGCCAGGCAAGCGGCAGGGGATGCGGCGAAGGTGATCTACCTGTCGCCACAAGGCCGCCAACTGAATCAGTCTGCGGTACGCGAACTGGCGCAGGAGGAAGCGATTATCCTCATCGCCGGTCGTTATGAAGGCATTGACGAGCGTTTTATTGATGCTCATGTCGATGAAGAGTGGTCGATTGGTGACTATGTTCTTTCCGGTGGCGAGCTGCCGGCGATGGTCCTGATTGACGCGGTTACGCGGCTGCTGCCTGGAGCTTTAGGGCATGTGGACTCCGCGGAGGAAGATTCCTTCACGGATGGTCTGCTGGATTGCCCGCACTACACCCGACCTGAGGTGTATGCGGATCAGCGTGTTCCCGACGTGTTGCTTAGTGGCAATCACGCGCACATCCGGCGTTGGCGTTTACAGCAGTCCCTTGGGCGGACCTATGAACGACGCGCTGATCTTCTGGAAAGCCGCTCGCTTTCTGGAGAAGAGAAGAAGCTGCTGGCGGAATACATCCGCGAGCGGGACGATAGTTAACGTATCGATGGTCGATCCAGACGGATTACCTTAGGAGCACCAGCATGACTAACAAAATCATTCTTGCCCTCGAAGCAGAGCAGATGACCAAAGAGATCCCTACCTTTGCACCGGGCGACACCATTGTCGTTCAGGTAAAAGTGAAGGAAGGCGACCGCGCTCGTCTGCAAGCATTCGAAGGCGTTGTAATTGCCAAGCGTAACCGTGGCGTGAACAGTGCTTTCACTGTTCGTAAAATCTCCAACGGTGTTGGCGTTGAGCGTACTTTCCAGACTTACAGTCCGCAAATCGACAGCATGGCAGTGAAACGTCGCGGTGACGTTCGCAAGGCCAAACTGTACTACCTGCGTGACCTGTCCGGTAAAGCAGCGCGCATCAAGGAAAAACTGTCCTGATACAGTTTTTCGATGCATAAAAAAGGCAGCCTCAGGGCTGCCTTTTTGCTGTCTGCTGTTTGATGATTCGCTCCTGGCGTATCCCCACACGTAATGAGTAAAAATGGCTGCCATCGACCACCCGCTGATTGATCAGTTTCTGGACGCGCTCTGGCTCGAAAAGGGCCTGTCCGACAATACCCGTGATTCATACCGCAGCGATCTGGCGCTGTTCAACGGCTGGTTGCAGGAGCGGAGCGTTGATCTGCCCAGTGCCGGGCGCGAAGTGATCCTCGATCATCTGGCGTGGCGCGTGGACAATGCCTACAAACCACGTTCTACCGCCCGCTTTCTGTCCGGCGCACGGGGCTTTTATCGCTACCTGCTGCGCGAAAAGCTGATTGCAGTTGATCCGACCTTACAGATCGACATGCCTCAGTTGGGCAAGCCGCTGCCCAAATCGTTGTCCGAGGCCGATGTCGAAGCGCTGTTGGCTGCTCCTGATCTGAGCGAGCCCATTGGTCAGCGCGACCGGGCGATGCTGGAAGTGCTGTACGCCTGCGGTTTGCGCGTGACGGAACTGATCAGCCTGACGCTGGAGCAGGTCAATCTGCGTCAGGGCGTGCTGCGAGTGATGGGCAAAGGCAGCAAGGAGCGACTGGTGCCGATGGGCGAAGAGGCCATCGTCTGGGTCGAACGCTACCTGCGTGGCGCCCGCGACGAACTGCTCGGCGGAAAGCCCAGCGACGTGCTGTTCCCCAGCACCCGTGGCGACCAGATGACCCGCCAGACCTTCTGGCACCGTATCAAGCACCAGGCGACAGTCGCCGGTATCGGCAAATCGCTGTCGCCGCACACCTTGCGTCACGCCTTTGCAACCCATTTGCTCAATCATGGCGCCGACTTGCGCGTGGTGCAGATGCTCCTCGGACACAGTGACCTGTCGACCACCCAGATCTACACCCATGTTGCACGTGCGCGATTGCAGGAAATTCATGCGAAGCATCATCCGCGCGGCTGATTTCTCGTCTGAGTCGCGAAAAGTCTTACGTCAGTGCAGGGCGGTCTTTAAGTCCTAATGTGATAGGCTTTGCCGGTTTCGCAGATCAAGGCTGGCCCCCTGTTTATCGCAGCCTTCAGTCTGTCCGCCGTCATAGGAGTTTTCATGCGTTTGTCTCAGATTTTCGCTGCCGCCGCTGTCATGCTGGCTGGCACATTCAGTATGTTTGCCGTGGCAGATGCCGCGCCCGATCAGGCCATTCGCAAGACGCTGGATTCGCTCCAGCTCGAACTGCCGGTCGAGAGTATCTCGCCGAGCCCGCTCACCGGTCTTTACGAGGTCAAACTCAAAGGCGGCCGCGTGCTGTATGCCAGTGCTGACGGTCAGTTCGTGGTGCAGGGCTACCTTTTTCAAGTGCAGAACGGCAAGCCGGTCAACCTGACCGAGAAGACCGAGCGTCTGGCCATTTCCAAGACCATCAATGCCATTCCTCTTTCCGATATGGTGGTGTACCCGGCAGTTGGTGAGACCAAGTCGCACATCACCGTGTTCACCGACACCACCTGCCCGTATTGCCACAAGCTGCACGAAGAAGTGGCCCAGTTGAACAAGATGGGTGTCGAAGTCCGTTACATGGCGTTCCCGCGCCAGGGGCTGGGTTCTCCTGGCGACGAGCAGTTGCAGGCCGTCTGGTGCTCCAAGGACCGTAAAAGCGCCATGGACCGTATGGTCGACGGCAAGGACATCAAGGCTGCCAAATGTGACAATCCGGTCAGCAAGCAATACGAGATCGGTCAGTCGATCGGCGTGAACGGTACACCAGCGATCGTTCTGGCCGACGGTCAGGTAATTCCGGGCTACCAGCCCGCTGCTCAGGTTGCCAAACTGGCAATGGGCGCCAAATAGTTCTGCGTCGTCAAGAAGACCGCCTCATGAATGTGAGGCGCACGCTTTTCGGCGCTTCGTCGGATTTGTAGTCGTATGGCGACATGCGGCGGTTTTTCACAGTCGATTCAGGTTCGGCTGTTTTTCGGGGGAGTTCATCAGTGAAACCGGTCAAAGTAGGCATATGTGGGCTGGGTACTGTCGGTGGCGGTACTTTCAACGTGCTTCAGCGTAACGCCGAGGAGATTGCCCGCCGTGCAGGGCGTGGAATCGAAGTTGCGCAGATTGCGGTTCGTACACCAAACCCCAACTGCCAGATTGCCGGTACACCTACGACCAGTGATGTGTTTGCCGTTGCGACCAACCCTGAAATCGACATCGTCGTCGAGCTGATCGGCGGCTACACCATTGCCCGTGAACTGGTCCTCAAAGCCATTGAGAACGGCAAGCATGTTGTGACAGCCAACAAAGCGCTGATCGCTGTGCATGGCAACGAGATTTTCGCCAAGGCGCGCGAGAAGGGCGTCATTGTCGCGTTCGAAGCAGCGGTTGCGGGCGGTATTCCGGTCATCAAGGCCATTCGTGAAGGCCTGTCGGCAAACCGCATCAACTGGGTTGCAGGCATCATCAACGGCACTGGCAACTTCATCCTCACCGAAATGCGCGAGAAGGGCCGTACGTTTCCGGATGTTCTGGCTGAAGCCCAGGCGCTGGGTTATGCCGAGGCTGATCCGACGTTCGACGTCGAAGGCATCGACGCGGCGCACAAACTGACGATTCTGGCCTCCATCGCCTTTGGCATCCCGCTGCAGTTTGACAAGGCCTACACCGAAGGCATTACCAAACTGACCACCGCAGACGTGAACTACGCCGAGGCGCTGGGCTATCGCATCAAGCACCTGGGTGTTGCGCGCAGCACGGCTCAGGGCATTGAACTGCGCGTGCACCCGACGCTGATCCCGGCTGATCGTCTGATCGCTAACGTCAATGGCGTGATGAACGCGGTCATGGTCAATGGCGACGCATCGGGTTCGACACTGTTCTACGGTGCTGGCGCAGGTATGGAGCCTACCGCCTCTTCGGTGGTGGCCGACCTGGTGGACGTAGTGCGTGCCATGACGTCCGATCCGGAAAACCGTGTGCCGCATCTGGCCTTCCAGCCTGATTCGCTGTCCGCCCACCCGATCCTGCCGATCGAAGCCTGTGAAAGCGCCTACTATCTGCGTATTCAGGCCAAGGATCATCCGGGCGTTCTGGCTCAGGTAGCAAGCATCCTGTCCGAGCGCGGTATAAACATAGAATCGATCATGCAAAAGGAAGTCGAAGAACACGATGGCCTGGTGCCGATGATCCTGCTGACGCATCGCGTACTGGAGCAGCGCATCAATGACGCCATTCATGCCCTTGAAGCGTTGCAGGATGTGGCAGGTCCGGTAGTCCGTATTCGCGTCGAGCATCTTAATTAACGTCAGCTGCAAGCCGTCAGCTGCCAGCCACAAGCCACCCGCCACAAGTCAGACGCCAGTCGTTTTGAACTTGTGGTTTGAGGCTTGAGGCTTGAGGCTCGAGGCTTTCAGCTCAAACCACAGGTTTGATCCCATGCGCTATATCAGTACTCGCGGGCAAGCGCCTGCATTGAATTTCGAAGACGTGCTGTTGACTGGTCTGGCCAGCGACGGCGGCCTTTATGTGCCGGAAAACCTGCCGCGTTTCACTCAGGAGGAAATTGCTTCCTGGGCAGGCCTGCCTTATCACGAGCTGGCTTTCCGGGTGATGCGCCCGTTCGTCACCGGCAGCATTCCTGATGCCGATTTCAAGAAGATTCTGGAAGAAACCTACGGTGTGTTTGCCCACAGTGCTATTGCGCCCCTGCGCCAGCTCAACGGCAACGAGTGGGTGCTCGAACTGTTCCACGGTCCTACTCTGGCGTTCAAGGACTTCGCGCTGCAATTGCTCGGCCGTTTGCTGGATTACGTGCTGGCCAAGCGTGGCGAGCGGGTAGTCATCATGGGCGCCACCTCGGGCGATACCGGTTCTGCGGCCATCGAAGGCTGCCGTCGGTGTGACAACGTCGACATCTTCATTCTGCACCCGAACAATCGTGTGTCGGATGTTCAGCGCCGGCAGATGACAACCATCTTCGGTGAGAACATTCATAACATCGCGGTGGAAGGCAATTTTGACGATTGCCAGGAGATGGTCAAGGCCAGCTTTGCCGATCAGAGCTTCCTCAAGGGCACGCGTCTGGTAGCTGTCAACTCGATCAACTGGGCGCGGATCATGGCCCAGATCGTTTACTACTTCCATGCTGCGCTGCAACTGGGCGGTCCGGCGCGTTCAGTATCGTTCTCGGTGCCAACCGGTAATTTCGGCGACATCTTTGCCGGCTACCTGGCGCGCAATATGGGCTTGCCGATCAACCAGTTGATCGTCGCCACCAACCGCAACGACATCCTGCACCGCTTCATGAGCGGCAATCAGTACGTCAAGGAAACCCTGCACGCTACCTTGTCGCCGTCCATGGATATCATGGTTTCGTCGAACTTCGAGCGTCTGCTGTTTGATATGCATGGCCGCAATGGTTCGGCCATTGCCGAGCTGATGAGCACCTTCCGGCAGGGCGGCGGTTTCAGTGTCGAAGAAGAGCGCTGGACCGAAACCCGCAAGCTGTTCGACTCGCTGGCGGTCAGCGATGAGCAGACCTGCGAGACCATCATCGACGTGTTTGCGAAGACCGGCGAGTTGCTTGACCCGCACACCGCCATCGGGGTGAAGGCCGCGCGTGAGTGTCGTCGCAGTCTGGATACGCCCATGGTAATCCTGGGAACGGCGCACCCGGTCAAGTTCCCGGAAGCAGTGGAGAAGGCAGGCGTAGGAAAAGCGCTTGAGCTGCCTGCACATTTGTCTGATTTGTTCGAGCGCGACGAACGCTGCACCGTGCTACCCAATGACCTGAAAGCCATACAGGCATTTGTCAGTCAGCATGGCAACCGTGGCAAACCGCTCTAATAGAAGCGTCGTGTAACAACTTAAGGCCCGCCATTTGGCGGGCCTTCCTGTTTCTACGTGCCAAACTTCGAGGGTTTTCAGCCCACACAAAAGAGTCAATCGCAGTGAAGCAAGCACGTATGCAGAGCGTCGTCAGGAAGACAGGTAAAACCGCAAAGGACTGCGCGCGTCGCATGGTATGGGTGTTGCTGGGTCTGTTGTTCGCTCAGACCCTCAGCGCCGCACAAAGCTTGCCGTTTACCCTCACCGCGCCTTTCGTGGCGTCTGACGATCTCGTCATTGAGTCACGCGACCGGCAATGGCTCGATCAGCGCAAAGTCATCCGGGTCGGTATTGCCATCGCCGATTACGAGCCGATCGATATCACCAGCGACCGCAATCGTTATCAGGGTATCAGCGCCGATTACCTTGGGCTGGTCAGCGACCAGTTGAACGTTCCGATGCAGGTCACAGGGTTTGCCAGGCGTGAGGAGGCCATCGAGGCGCTGCGCGATGGCAAACTTGACCTGTTGACCAGTGCCAACGGCTTCGAACGAAGCGTGAAAGGGCTGGCGTTCTCTTCCGACTACATGCCTGACCGTTCGGTGGTGGTGGGTCGTGGCAACGACCTCAGCCCGCCCATAAACCTGGCAGGCAAAAAAGTGGTGTTACTCGATGGTTATGCCGATTCGGAGGTTGCGCACCGCACCTACCCGGACAGCGGGATCATTATCGCGCCGAACCTTTACAGTGCCCTGGAGGCCTTGAGTCAGGGGGAGGTGGACGCCTTTATCGGAAACGAAGTGATCGTCCGGTCATACACGGCCCTGCGCCCGTACCTGGGGCTGCAGATCAAGTTCGAAAGCCGCTTGCCGCCCGTGGGGTTTGCGTTTGCAGTGCGCCAGGACGAACAGCGTTTGCTGACGCTGATCAACCGTGCGCTGGAGAACATTGCGCCATCGGTCAGCCGTGAAGTGCTGGGCCGCTGGACGCTGGGTCTGGGCGCGGATGTAGAAGGACAACGGATTCGTTTTACGGGCGCAGAGCGACGCTGGTTGCTCAAACACCCCAGCGTCACCATTTCCACCACACAGCATCCGCCCTACATATACAAGGACAAGAATGGCCACTGGGTGGGCCTGAACGCCGATGTGCTGGCGCGTATTTCACGCATGACCGGTCTGCAGTTCGTACACCGGGAAGCGGCTTCCACTCAGCAGAGCATCGAGGTGCTGCGCGCCGGCCTGGCTGACATGAATACCACGCTTGCGGAGAATGCAGCGCGCCGTCGGTTTCTGGACTTTACCTATTCATTCGGGGGCAACAGCTGGATGTTCGTGGTGCGCTCCGAAGACTCGTCGCAGGTCTCCCTCGACAATCTGGCCGGTAAAGTCCTTGCGCTTCCTGCCCGGCATGCGCTTGAAGACCTGATCAGGCGAGAGTATCCGCTGATTCAACTGCGATTGGTGGATACCTACGATCAGGCCCGCGCATTGGTTGAAAACGGTGTTGCCAAAGCGACCATTCAGAATGAGGCAGGCGCCTACCTGTTTCCGTCCGGGCAGTTGAAAGTGGCCCGAAGTGTCGATGGGAAATGGTCGCCTGACCGTTTTTCAGTGATCAAGACCCAGCCCGAGTTGCTGGGCATCCTCAATAAGGCACTGGAAGAATTTCCGGTCGCCGAGTTACGTTCGATCCGCCTGAAGTGGCTGGGCTCGTCGCTGCCTCAACCTTCCCTGTGGGGACGCATTCCGCCGTGGGTGATCTGGGTCGTGGCGCTGGCCTTGCTCACCGGCCTGGTGTCGCTGGCCTGGAGCGGTCGTCTCAAGGTGCAGATTCTCCAACGCCTCAAGGCTGAACGCCTGCTCAACGATCAATTGGCTTTCAAACGTGCTCTGCTCGATGGCATTCCTAACCCGATCTATGTGCGGGATCTCAAGGGCCGCATGATCTCCTGCAACCGCGCCTACGAACACAGCCTGGGCATCAGTTTCGAGCACATGAATGGCCGACGCCTGATCGATGTCGATCTCATCCCGCGGCAGCTGGCCGAACAGATGCACGCCGACTACCTTAAACTGCTGGAAAACCACCAGCCGGCCTTCAGTGACCGCACTATTCAACTGTCCGGCAAGCGCATGGAGGTCTGGCAATGGACGGCTCCGTTCTTCGGTGCCGATGGTCAATTGCAGGGTTTGTTGGGCGGCTGGATCGATATCACCGAGCGCAAGCTGCTGGAGCAGCAACTTGAGAGCGCCATGCATCAGGCGGCTCAGGCCAATCAGGCAAAAAGCGCTTTTCTGGCTGGCATGAGTCATGAAATCCGCACGCCGATGGGGGCAATCATCGGCCTTCTGGAATTGGAGTGTGAGCAGGCGGTGCGTCAGGGCGACAGACCGTCCCAGGGATTACAGGTGGCTTACCGTTCAGCCACGCAACTGGTTGCGCTGATCGGCGAGAGTCTCGATCTGGCCAGAATCGAAGCAGGCGGCCTGCAGCTGTCATTGGCTGTGACGCCACTTCGCGAGTTTTTCGAGGAAGCCATTCAGCTGTTCTCGGCTCAGGCACAGGCAAAAGGTCTGCAACTGCGTCTGGAGATGACCGGGCAGGTCAGTGGTCACTACTGGCTGGACCCGTTGAGGCTTCGTCAGGTACTGCATAACCTGCTGGGCAATGCCTTGAAGTTTACCTGTGAGGGAGGCGTGGTCGTGAGGGTGGAAGTGGCCGATGCACCTGAAGGTGCATCGCGTGTGCGCATCAGCATTGAAGACAGCGGTGCAGGCATCGAGCCCGAGCGCCAGCAAAAGGTGTTTCAACCCTTCACCCAGGCAAGCGGTGACACGGCTGCGCAGTATGGCGGAAGCGGGCTGGGACTAACTATAACCCGGCAATTGGTCGAGCTGATGCAGGGTGAGATTCGCCTGCACAGTGAGCCCGGCAAGGGCACATGCGTCACCATCGACGTGCCGCTCGTCAGGATCAGCGATCGGGTGCTGCCCGTTGATGAACGCTCGCAGCCTGAAGTCGATACGCGCAGCCTGCATGTGTTGGTGGTCGATGATATGTCGGCCAATCGACTGGTGTTGACCCGTCAACTCGAGTTTCTGGGGCACCGGGTCGCGTCTGTCGAGGGGGGTGAAGCGGCGCTGGCGATCTGGCGCGACGAACCATTCGATGCCGTCATCACTGATTGCAACATGCCCGGCATCAGCGGTTACGCATTGACCGAGGCCATACGCCAGATCGAGGCTAAAGAGCTGCGCCAGCGATGCCCGGTCATCGGCTGTACCGCCAATGCCATGAGTGACGAGGCTGCGCGCTGCGAGCAGTCAGGCATGGATGGACTGCTGATCAAACCGTTGTCACTGACGCGTCTGGCACAGGAGCTGGGAGATGTGGTGCGTGAGCCGACGTTCGATATGGGCGCACTGCACCGCATGACCCGGGCCAATCCCGAGCAGATGCAGCGGTTGCTGAGTGAGTTATGGAAGAATCTGCTGCACGAGCACTCGGTGCTTGAGCGCGCAGTGTCGTCGATGGACTGGAAAAACCTGAGCGCTTCCCTGCATCGTCTCAAGGGAGCGGCCAGCCTGGTTGACGCCGTTCCGCTGGCCAAGGCCTGTGCTGCGCTGGATCAAAACGTCAGGCAAAAAGGCGAGACGGGCGTGCCCGGATGCTGGTCAGCGCTTGAGAAGGCGATCACCTGTCTGCGCGCTGATATTGAGGTCCAGTTGCTGAAGGTACCCGGCAGTGCTGAGCCGACTGGTTGAGGGGCAGCCCACACGTCCCGTAATCGCTGACAGGTTTAGGACGTGTCCTATGTGTCACTGCCGCTGGATTGACTAGACTTGGAGTTCCTCTGGCCAAGATGGCCGGGATCCGGTAGGCATGACAGTGCAATCACTCAAGGTTCTGATTCTCGAAGACCATCCTTTCCAATTGATGGCGCTGCACCAGATGCTCAATGCCAACCAGGTCTTTGACGTGCTGGCGGCTGACAGCGTTGCGGCAGCGAAGCAGTCTTTGTCCAGTCGGGGAGCTGTCGATATCGCCATCTGCGACTTGCAGATGGACGGACCGGACGGCCTCGAACTGATCCGTTTCCTGGCTGAGACTGCGCTGGCAAAGGCTCTGATCATTCTCAGCAGTTCCGCCACCTGTGTGCTTGAGGGCGTCGCGCAACTGGCGGGGGCTCAGGGGCTTAAGGTGCTGGGGTACTTGCAGAAACCTGCATCGGCCGCCGCGCTGTGCGAGCTGCTTGAGGCTTACGTTTCCCTTCAGCCAGATCCTGCGGTGCGGTCATCGGGCAATCACGCCTTTGCAGTGCTCTCGGCCGCAGAGCTCTTTCACCCGACAGGCACCAGACCTGCTGATATCACGTCGGTCGCCGAGCAATGGATTGCACATTTTCAGCCCAAGGTCAGCCTGCGCGGCGAGGTGCTGGGTGTCGAGGCGCTGGTTCGCTGGCAGCACCCGGTGCATGGCCTGCTGGCCCCCGGCCGCTTCATCGCGACCATTGAAGCTGAAGGCATGACAGTCCCTCTGACCTGGCGAGTGCTCGACCAGGCATTGCAGTTGTCTGCGCAAGTCCTGCGCGAGCAGGGCAAGGCGCTGTCGGTCGCGGTCAATGTCGACCCGCAAGTGCTGCAACAGGCCGATTTTTTCGAGCGGATCATGCAGGCTCTTGCGCATCATGGCGTGCCGGCCCATGCGCTGACGCTGGAAATACTTGAGCAGGACGCCGCGCGGCCAGAAGCCTGGCAACTGGAGGGGCTTTTGAGGCTGTGTATGAAGGGCTGCAAATTGTCGATCGATGATTTCGGCATGGGCGCATCGAACATCGACCGATTACTGCAACTCCCTTTCAGTGAGCTGAAAATACCCACCGAATTCGTGCGTGGCATGGCCGACGATGCGCGCAAATCGGCGGTGGTGGCCGGGGCGATGCTAATGGCACAACGGCTGTCCATGTCAGTAGTGGTTGAAGGGGTGGAGACGGCCGAGGATTTCCATTACCTGCTGGCGTTGGGCGACCCTGCCGTTCAGGGGTATTTTATTGCCCGGCCGATGGCTGCAGCAGAACTGTTGCAATGGATCGCACAGCGTGACGACCATCCGTTGCAGGACGTTCTGGCGCAGGCCTGATCTCAGGACAAACCGTTTTCCTGCATATAAATAAACAGCGCAGCGTCGTTGGCCAGCCCCAGCTTGCGCATGGCCGAGACTTTCTGAGCGCTGACGGTCTGTTTACTGCGATTGAGCCGGGCTGCGATCTGGCCGACCGCATGGCCCGCCGAGAGCAAGCGCAGTACTTCAAGTTCTTTAGGCGACAGACGTTCGAACGGCATCAGTGCGGCAGACCCGTGCTGTTGTGCCTCGCCGAGGAGGCCGCGTACTGAGTCGGCAAGGAACAGTTCCCCACGTTGTACGCACCTGATCGCGTCGGGCAGTTCGCCAGCCAGGCTGGCCTTGCTCAACAGCCCTCGCACGTTGAGGTTCAGCATGGACTGAAAAAGCGCGGCATTGCTCAACGTGGTGACGACTATCACCGGCAACCCCGGAAAGTCCCGGTGAATGCGCTGCAACAGGCGCAGCCCGTCGTTTTGCAGTTCTGCCGGCATCATGAAGTCTGTCACCAGTACATCACAGCCATGTTGCGCGAGCACCCCAAGCAGTTCGTCCGGAGTGCAGGCTTGCGCAACGACTGTGGTCAGGTCGTCCTGCTCCAGTACCACCCGCAGACCAATAAGAAAGATCGGGTGGTCGTCCGCCACGATGACCCGCAAGGGACGAGCATTGAAATGGCTCAAGGTCCGGCTCCATCAAGGGGCAGAGGGGAGGGGTGGCTGATGATGCAAGCGATGGTGCTGTTCATGACAGGTGGCCGGCCCATAGGCAACTTGTATGAATAGTCACTGGATCTTGCCGAATTTTCCTACGCGATAGTTTCCTCGCCTCATCGGCCTGCGGTTTTTTCCCTGTCATATTGAACAGGCATGCTCGAAATCACAGACAGCTGCTGTGACCCGCCAGGAGTAGAAAGAACTTTCTACTGTTCTCGACGGTCATTGGTAAGCACCTTTGCATTCAAACTGTTGAGTGGTGATCCGGATGGAAAATATCAGCTTACTGCTAAGCGAGGCGCTGGCTCCTTATCAGGCCTGTATTGGTCAGGCGGGTTCCCGGGGCGAGCGCCTGGTCACGCTGAAAGACAAAGCCGGTACCCGTGTGATCGAGCGTACATTCGGCGCTGATCAGTTGAACGACAAGCGTCAGCTTACAGACGTTGTCGATGGTCTGCGGCGTGATCTGATGGTGGCAGAAGGGCGAATAGAGCCTTGTGTCATTGCGGCGATGCGCAACGCGGCAATCAGCCGTGCGTTCGTTGGGGCACCCGCGTTTTCCTGATGCTGTTTGATGGCTGACAAGGACGCTGGAACCTTGAATGCCCAGAGCAGGCCCCCTTTGCCCGGGGGACTGCTGCATAACACTCTTAGTCCTTCTCGAACATTGCCTTGACGTCTTCCAGATAGCTCGCGCGCTGAGAGGGGTCCAGCCATTGTGCGTAAAAGCCCATCAAATTGCCGACACGCAGCACGCGCATTTCCTGATCGATCTTCGCGATTGCCTGTTCGCCTGCGGGCGACTTGCTACAGCTGACGTAAATGAACTGGTAAGTGGGGTTGCCCTTGATGGGCAGAAAACTCAGCTCCTCGGGCGCGATGCCTTGTTGCATGGCCTGATAACGAGCTTCGGGCCAGAAGCTGATAAAAGCTTGCAAGCGGCCCAGACGTTCCATTTGCAACAGGCTACCGACGGCGTCGTTACCGTAATGCGGTATGAGCGATCCGTCGTCCACGTGTTGCAGCGTCTCGTCGATAAACGCGCCGTAGCTGCGTTCGGCAACCACGCCGAGTTTGATGGTTTCGCTCGCCATCAGCGCGGCGAAGTCGATTTTCCCGTCTTCGATAAAAGCTGCGAACTGCGCCATGTCTTCTTTACGCACGATCAGGCCGCTGCTCAATATGGCGACGATGGGGATGGAGAAGAGAAGGTTTTTGGCGCGCTCTGCGGTCCACAGCATGGTCGGGTCGCAGTTGAGCGCGGTGCTGTCGTTGAGCATCTGCAAGCCTCTGGCGCGATTGACCCGTACCATCACGTGCCTGTATTCAGGCATTCGTGCCGTCAGCAACGGCATGAGCTGATCGATAGCGCCTTGCCCGCGCAGGTTCCCCGAAAAAATGGTCGAAGGCGGTATGTCGCGCAGCAGCCAGGTCAGCGTCTCTCTGGCTTCGCTGAAACAGGAGATGCCGACGAGCGACAAGGCGAGCAGCAGCCGAATCGACGCGCAGTGCGAGGCAGGAAGGGACATTCGCGGCTGTCATCCTCGAAAAGAATTCCACAATCAGGAGTGATTGGTGGCAGGTATTTGAGCGGCGCAACATCTTTTGCGTCACATGCAACTGCCCACGGCGATCCGGAAATGACATCCTGCGGCGCTGCGTAGCAGTCTTTTAAAATCATCTGTATCAAGGTTTTGTTTCAGACTATCGATTTTTTCGCATCCCGCAAATCAGCGTAACCCTGCGGTTGGCCGATCCCTTCGCCAGCAAGTTAGTTCACAGCCCCGGCATCGGTTAGACTTGCGGTCTTCCCTCCAGACTCTAGAAGCCCGTTCATGGCCCAGCCGTCCACGACTTACAAATTCGAACTCAACCTTACCGACCTTGATCGCGGGGTTTACGAGAGCGTCAAGCAGACCATTGCCCGGCATCCGTCCGAAACCGAAGAGCGCATGACCGTGCGTCTGCTGGCCTATGCCTTCTGGTACAACGAACAGCTGGCGTTTGGCCGGGGTCTGTCTGATGTGGACGAGCCGGCGTTGTGGGAAAAAAGTCTGGATGATCGTGTTTTGCACTGGATCGAAGTGGGTCAGCCGGACGCTGATCGTCTGACCTGGTGCTCGCGTCGTACCGAGCGCACCAGTCTGCTCGCCTACGGCAGCCTGCGTGTCTGGGAAGGGAAGGTCATCCCTGCAATCAAGAACCTGAAAAACGTCAACATTGCTGCGGTGCCGCAGGATGTGCTGGAAGTGCTGGCCAAGGACATGCCTCGCGTCATCAAGTGGGACGTGATGATCAGCGAAGGCACGATATTCGTGACCGACGACCGCGGCCAGCATGAAGTGCAACTGCAATGGCTTGCCGGCGAGCGCGGTTGATACCGGTCCGGCCTGGACTGACCCGAATCTGAATAGACACTGCAAAGAGATCAGCTGACCCGCATGCGCATTGAACCCCGTCCGTTGCCTGACACCCTGCCTTTTCTCGGCGACCTGCCGCCCTTGCTCACTCGTCTGTACGCTTCAAGGGGCGTGGCCTGTGAGGCAGAACTGGACAAGAGTCTGGCGCGTCTGATCCCGTATCAACAGCTCAAGGGTATCGATGCGGCCGTGAGTCTGCTGGTGACGGCATTGCGTGAAGATCAGCGCATGCTGATCGTCGGTGACTTCGATGCCGATGGCGCGACCGCCAGCACGGTAGGTGTGCTGGGCCTGCGCCTGATGGGCGCCTCGCATGTCGATTATCTGGTGCCCAATCGGTTCGAGTACGGCTATGGCCTGACGCCGGAAATCGTCGAGGTGGCGCTGCAACGCGAACCGCAGTTGCTGATCACCGTGGACAACGGTATTTCCAGCGTCGAGGGTGTGGCCGCTGCCAAGGCTGCCGGCCTGCAAGTGCTGGTGACCGACCATCACTTGCCCGGTTCAGAGCTTCCGGCAGCGGATGCCATCGTCAATCCCAATCAGCCCGGTTGCAGCTTTCCGAGCAAGTCCCTGGCAGGCGTTGGGGTTATCTTTTACGTCCTGATGGCCTTGCGCGCGCGTCTGCGCGAGATCGGCTGGTTCGATAACAATCTGCGTGCCCAGCCCAATTTGGGCGAGCTGCTGGATCTGGTCGCGCTCGGCAGCGTGGCCGACGTCGTGCCGCTGGACGCCAACAATCGCATTCTGGTGCATCAGGGTCTGATGCGTATCCGTGCCGGTCGTGCGCGTCCGGGTTTGCGCGCAATTCTTGAGGTCGCTCGGCGCGAACCTGCGCGCATCACCTCCACTGATCTTGGGTTCATTCTTGGCCCGCGCCTGAATGCGGCGGGGCGGCTGGATGACATGAGTCTGGGTATCGAATGCCTGCTTTGCGATGACCCTGTGCTGGCGCGTGAAATGGCCGTCCAGCTCGATGAGCTGAATCAAGACCGCAAATCCATCGAGCAAGGCATGCAGCGCGAGGCGCTGGCGCAGCTCAAGGACCTGCCGCTGGGGTCAATGCCATTCGGCCTGTGCCTGTTCGATGCCGAATGGCACCAGGGCGTGATCGGTATTCTGGCGTCGCGTCTCAAAGAGCGTTACCACCGACCGACCATCGCCTTTGCCAGCGCCGGGGAGGGCGTCCTCAAAGGTTCGGCCCGCTCGGTGCCCGGGTTTCATATACGTGATGCACTGGACGCGGTGGCGGCACGTCATCCGCAATTGATCAGCAAGTTCGGCGGTCACGCCATGGCCGCAGGCCTGTCGCTGCCGGAAGAAAACTATCCGGCCTTTGCCGACGCATTCGATCTGGAGGTACGGCGTCAGCTCGACGAGCAGGACCTGACCGGGCGTCTGCTGTCGGATGGTTCGCTGGCCGTCGAAGAATTTCATCTTGAGCTGGCTCGCGCGTTGCGCAACGCCGGTCCTTGGGGGCAGCATTTCCCGGAGCCGTTGTTCCATGGCGTCTTTCAACTGGTTGAGCAGCGGGTGGTGGGCGAGCGCCATTTGAAGATGGTGCTCAAGACGGAATGCGGCAGCGTGAAGCTGGATGGCATCGCATTCAGCGTCGACCGCGATGTCTGGCCCAACCCGAATATCCGTTGGGTCGAGCTGGCTTACAAGCTGGACCTGAACGAGTTTCGCGGCAACGAAACGGTGCAGTTGATGGTGGTCCACCTCGCGCCGCGCTGAAATCAGCAGGAACCCCTCTCGCTAAAAGGTTGTCGACAACACACGGTCCACTGAAATCTGTTCTGCAAATGAACCGAGCCTGGACACCTTAATTGTCATTACGAGAGGTTGCCATGAGCCTGCTGCTTGAACCCTATACCCTGCGCCAACTGACCCTTCGCAATCGCATCGCCGTTTCGCCGATGTGCCAGTACTCCAGTGTCGATGGCCTGGCCAACGACTGGCACCTGGTGCATCTGGGCAGTCGCGCCGTCGGTGGTGCCGGACTGGTCATCAGCGAAGCCATGGCGGTGACTTCGGATGGCCGTATCACGCCCGAAGACCTTGGCCTCTGGAACGACGAACAGATCGAGCCGCTGCAACGCATCACGCGCTTCATCAATGCGCAAGGTTCGGTGGCCGGCATTCAGTTGGCACATGCCGGTCGCAAGGCCAGCACCTGGCGTCCATGGCTGGGCAAGCATGGCAGTGTGCCCCTTACTGAAGGCGGCTGGACCCCGGTCGGGCCTTCGGCAATCGCTTTTGATCCGCAGCACACCGCGCCCGTGCAACTCAACGAAACGCAGATTCAGGAGCTGATCAAAGCCTTCGTCGATTCCGCGCGACGTGCATTGACGGCAGGCTTCAAGGTGGTCGAAATCCACGCTGCGCATGGTTACCTGTTGCATCAATTTCTATCGCCGTTGAGCAATCAGCGCACCGACCAGTACGGTGGGTCGTTTGAAAACCGGATTCGCCTGACGCTGCAAGTGACCGAAGCGGTGCGGGCAGTATGGCCGGAAGAGTTGCCGCTGTTTGTTCGTGTGTCGGCCACCGATTGGGTGGAAGACGGCTGGAATGCCGATGAGACGGTGGAGCTTGCACGCCGGCTGAAAGCGCTGGGCACGGACCTGATCGATGTGTCCTCGGGCGGCACCGCAGCGAAAGCGGAAATTCCGGTGGGCCCTGGCTACCAGACACGTTTTGCCGAGCAGGTGCGTAAAGAGGCCGACATCGCTACCGGTACGGTGGGCATGATCACCGATCCGGCACAGGCAGAGCATATTCTGCGCACCGGTCAGGCAGACATTATCCTGCTGGCCCGAGAGCTGTTGCGTGATCCTTACTGGCCATTGCGTGCCGATGAAGACCTGGGTGGCCGCCTGGCGACCTGGCCTGCACAGTATCAACGTGCCACACACCGGGATCAGCCGATTCACGAGTCTGATCTGCGCGACTGACCGTCAATCTCGATGCGTGGATAACCCTGAACCGAGCGCTGCAAAGCGCTCGGTTTTTATTTACTCGCCTTCCAGCAATTCCGTCACGCGGCTAATCAGCTCGGCTATGGCAAACGGTTTTGGCAGTACGTGCATACCCGGTTCAAGCGTGTCGTGTGCCAGCACTGCGTTTTCAGCATAGCCGGTCACAAACAGGATTTTCAGATCAGGGCGAACATCACGCGCAGCGTCGGCTACCTGTCGACCATTCATCCCGCCGGGCAAACCGACGTCGGTAATCAGCAGGTCGATGGCAGCCTTGGATTGCAGAATAACCAGTGCATCACTGCCCTTTTCCGCCTGCAACACTACATAGCCCAGGTCTTCAAGCAATTCGACGATCAGCAGTCGCACGGCAGGTTCGTCGTCTACAACCAGAATGGTCTCCTCGCCTGTACCCTGCGCCGGCACTTGAAGTACGTTGCTGTCCAGTGCCATGGCTTCTGCATCGCCTTCGTGCATCGGCAACAGAATGCAGATTTTCGAGCCTTCTCCCACGCTTGATGCGATGTTCACGCCGCCGCCCGACTGGCGGGCAAAACCGTAAATCATCGACAAGCCCAGGCCGGTGCCCATGCCAGTGGGTTTAGTGGTGAAGAACGGGTCGAATGCGCGCCCGATGATCTCTTTATCCATCCCGGTGCCCGTGTCACTCACCGACAACTCCACATAACGCCCCGCAGGTACGCCGAATGTTGCCGCTGCGATGGCGTTCAAGCTGCGATTGGCGGTCTGAATCAGCAGGCGGCCGCCGTCCGGCATGGCGTCCTTGGCATTGAGGCACAGGTTGAGCAGCGAGTTCTCCAGTTGGTGCGGGTCAACCAGCGTCGACCACAGGCCAGGCGATGCGACTACCTGCATATCGATGGCAGGGCCGACGGTGCGCCTGATCAGCTCATCCATGCCCGCGACAAGGTGATCGATATCGGTCGCCTTGGGTGCCAGCGTCTGGCGTCGCGAGAAGGCCAGTAGCCGATGCGTCAGTGATGCCGCACGTCTTGAGCCTTCCAGCGCTGCGTTGATGTAGCGCTCCAGCTCGGTGAAGCGTTCCTGTCTGATTCGCGACAGCAGCAGTTCCATGTTGCCGGTAATGCCCATCAGCAGATTATTGAAGTCGTGGGCCAGGCCGCCGGTAAGCTGCCCGACAGCTTCCATTTTTTGTGACTGGACCAATGTTTCCTCGGCGACGCGCAGCGCTTCGATGCGTTGCTTCTCATGGTTCAGGTGCTTGCCCAGCGCGAAGATGATTCCGTTGCCCGGCGCGGCGGTCCAGCCGAACCAGTGATAAGTTCCGTCGACATGCTGATAGCGGTTTTCGAACAGCGGCAGTACATGGTCGACCGCGTGTCTCAGGGCGTTCTGGGTGTTGCCGACGTCATCCGGGTGCAGAAGGGTCATGATCGAGCTGCCCAGCAACTCCTGCTGCGTGCGCCCGAGGATTGCGGTCCAGGCCGGGTTGACGCGCATGAACATACCGTTGAAATCAAGTATCGCCAGCGGATCGGGAGACATTTCCCAGAAGGTGTCCAGCTCCAGGGTGCGCTGCTCCAGCGTGGCAGTCTGATGCCTTTCCAGGCTGACCAGCTTGTCGATCAAATCCAGACGTTGACGCTCGTTTTCCTGCAATGCCTGTTGATTGAGGACCTGTTGGGTGGTTTCGTTGGTAATGCAAAACAGGCCGACGGTAATGCCATGCTCGTCAATTATCGGTGAGAACGAGAACGACCACCACGTCTGCTCGACCTCACCGTAACGCGACATGCTCAGCGGCATATTCTTGTAATGACAGGCCTTGCCAGCCATTGCATCGATGACCAGCGGCGCCACCTGATCCCAGACGTCAGCCCACAGATCAGTCACCAGAGCCCCTATGGCTTCATCCTTGCGCGGACCGAGAATGGGCGTGTAGGCGTCGTTGTGAAAAAACACCAGATCCGCTCCCCACAGCAGATAGATCGACTCCGGCGAGTTCAGGATGAGATTGAGGGTGCATTTCAGTGACACCGGCCAATGTTCAATCGGCCCGAGCGATGTTCGATTCCAGTCCTTTGATCGAATAGTCTCTGCGGCTTTGCTGTCGCTTGCCGGAAAACCATTAGGGGATATCACTTGGAACATGCTCCTCGCGGGCTGCATCTTTGGTGCAAGGCATTCATATGAATATTCTTACATTGAAAATCTATTCAAGTGTGCGGTAACGCGTACGTATTATGTTCCGGACACGTCTTATTGACCGTTCGTAACAGGCTGGGGTTGCAAGCGTTTCGATCGATATCGGGACAAGGGGATGAATGGAGCACCTGCATCCGTAACATCCGGAAGCACACCACTGAGTGTCAATAGGTGACTTCTCTTCAGGCTGATGGTCAATGAATCATCTGACAACCGCTATCGGAGGTTTCCTGTGAATACGCGTGGTTTACTCGATCAACTGCTCAAGTCCGGGCAGAGCCTGTTGCAGGACAAGACGCAGGGTAAGTCCGGCAAGTCCTCGGGCAGCGATTCCCTGATGAATGGCCTGGGCAGCCTGCTTGGCGGCAGCCAGGGTAATGGCACCGGTCAGGGTGGGCTGGGTAGTCTGTTGTCCGGCGCGGGTGGCGGGGCATTGGCCGCCGGTGCCATGGGGCTGCTCAAGGGCAAGCGCTCGCGCGGCATGGGTAGCAAGGTGCTGACCTACGGGGGGCTGGCGGCGTTGGGTGTGCTGGCCTACAAGGCTTACAACAACTGGCAGGCCAGCCAGGGCGTTGCCGGCCAGCGTGAGCCGCAGACCATCGACCGTTTGCCCGAGGCCGAAGCCGAGCAGCACAGCCAGGCCATCCTGCGTGCGCTGGTCGCCGCAGCAAAAGCGGATGGCCATGTCGATGAGCGCGAGCGCGAGTTGATCGAGGGCGAGTTCAGCAAGCTGAGTTCCGATCAGGACCTGCAGCATTGGCTACAGGCCGAATTGAACAAACCACTGGACCCTGCCGAAGTGGCGCGTACAGCGACCACCCCGGAAATGGCTGCCGAAATGTACATCGCCAGCGTGATGCTGGTGGATCAGGAGCACTTCATGGAGCGCGCCTACCTTGACGAACTGGCGCGCCAGCTCAAGCTGGAGCCCGGGCTCAAGGCCGAGCTGGAAGGGCAGGTCAGGGACGCTCAGTAAGCCGCTGTTGCCAGCGGGTCGAGTGATACGCTTCGGTATCAGGCGACCCGGCTGATTAATGGTGTTCCATGCCCTCAGCGTTGGTCAGTTCTTTGATCAGCGTTGCTTCCTGATTCTTGAAACGTGCTTCGAACTCTCTAATCCGCCCCTCATATTCGGCGCTATCAAGGCTGATGTTACGCAGCTCGAACTCGTCGGTCAGCCGGGTAAGGTCGGCTCGGTATGCGCGTTCAAGTGTGTCGAACCGTTCCTGATGGGTTTCTCGCAGATAGCTGACCCAGTAATCCTGCTGCGCGGCGAAGCGCAGAAACGGCTCACCTCGTTCTCCGGTCTGTACACGCAGAAGCGCGGTATCGAGCTCTCCGGGGCGGATGGAGGCATGGGCTTCGAAAAGCATACTTTCGGGCGGCACAGGCAAGTCCAGAACGCTGGACCAGTGTGTGCGGTAGGCCAGACGGACTTCGGCTTCGTCCCTGGTTCCGGCCTGCTCGCGAGCGGCGGCGTCCAGCTCTGAGAGGCGATAGAGGCGGGTAGTCAACCGATAAAGCATTGCGCCGCGCTGCCCGGGTGATACTTCCTGAAGGGTCTGGCGGGTGAATACCAGCACCTCCATCTGGTTAAACTCCAGAGCGATGCCGTCCGGGCAGGTACTGTTATCACGAAATATCCTGAGGGGTTCTTCAGCGATAGCGTTCAGGGTCATCGCCAATTGAGGATCATGATTCACGGTGGCGAGTACACGCCAGACGCGTTCCTGTAGCGCTGGCCGACTGGCCGTGTTGCGATAATCAGCGCTGTGGCGCAAAGAATCGATCAGGTCCAGAAGGTTGCGGGTATGCTCGCTGGCTTCCAGTTGCGCCCACAATTCGCGTCGTTCGTTACTCAGCATGTTGCTTTCGTCCAGCCAAGGCTCGGCAGTGGCAGGCTCTGGCGTGGATAGGCGGCTGTCTGGCGACATGTAATCTGACAGCGAAGAGTCCGAACTCTCGTCTTCTGGCCAGCCCATCGCACTGATTTCACGCGGCAGGTCCATGTCGAAGCTGAATGAGCGTCCGTAACGGTCTGAAAGATGTGCACGACGCATGGTGTCTTCAGACAGCGGGTTGTTGAGGAGGCTTATTTCCGTGTGCGAATGCTCGCTGTCCGGGTTGGCAAGAATGTGTTCTGGCAGCTCGGTGATCAGATTCCCTTCAAGCAGCAGCCCCCTCAGTTGCGCAGGAACCAGTTCATCCAGCCAGACTGGCCATGCGGCCAGGCCGACGTTGCTCAGTGACAGCCAGTTGAGCGCGGTGTTGTTGAACCCCGACAGGGTGGTGATGGTTCCGATCCGGTTGTGGTCCAGTTCCAGCCGTTCAAGCGCGGGAATGCGACTGAGGAAATCGATATGCTGCTGGTGGATCAGCATTCCCTGATCCATCAGCGACAGCGAACGAAGTGATCGAAGCTCAAGCAGCGCAGGTGGCAGTTGAGCCAGCGGTGTAATGTGCCCGTTTATTTCCAGCGAGCACAGATCAGTCATGCGCCGCAAAAACTGGTCGAGATCAGATGCGGTGCCGTTGATTCTGCTCAGTTGCAGATAGCGTACCTGACGATAAAAGAACGTCGGCAGTTGACGTGGAAAGTCGACCAGGGCGATGCCGGAAAGGCGCATTGGCGCGTGAATCTGGCCCAGACTGAATGCTCGCCAGTGATCCATCAGCACCCTGCCGATCTGGCGGCGTGCTTCGATGACCTGTCCACTCGGAGTGGCCAGTGAGCTGGATGCGTGAGTCCACTGATCAAGCGCCGCGAACAACTCAGCGCCTTGCTGCAGTTGCGTGTCCACGTAGGCCTGCACCGCGGGCGGAGTGTGCATGACAAACCGGAAAGAGCTGCCGGGTGGCGACTCATTGATGCGCGCATGGATCGTGCTGTGCCGGGACAGGCTGTTGCCGCGCAAGTCGATCAGCGTCTGATGTCCAGTGCCGGACGGATTATCGAGAATCCGGTCTGGAAGCTCCGTGAGGTTGTTGTGGGCTACTGACAACTCCCGGATATTGTTCGGGATCATATCACTCAGCCATGAAGGCCAGTGCCTCATGCCTAACCGCTCCAGTACCAGTCGATCAAGCTGGAGCCAGCCAAGGTCCATGGGCAGCAGGTTGGCAAGCCGATTGCCGCTCAGGTCCAGTAACCTGAGTTCAGGCATGGTCTGGAAATAGTCCATCTGCTGCTGATCCAGAAATATCTCCTGGTTGATCAGGCTCAGTTCGGTGAGTCGAGGCTGCACGCGGGACACTTCTCGAAGCACGTTTTGAAACACCGAGAACTCGGGGTTCAGCCCGGCAGCCGGTTCGCTGAGCATGCTCAGTGATCGCATATTCGGGAAGCGTTGCAAAAAACGCCCAAGCTCGAACGTGTTGCTCAACTGCCGCGGCAGACTCATGTCCGCAGACCCTGAGGCTTCGGCGCCAGATAGCACTCTTGTTTCGACCGAGATATTGTCCAGATGCAGCCCTGTCACGCGTGTAAAGAAGAAATCGGGCAGAAATCGAGGGAAATCAGTCAGAGACACATGCTGCAAACGCAGGGGTTCGAACGCCCGCCCGATCTCGGGCAGATTGTTGAGGCGCCAGTGAGTCCAGATTGCTTCACTGATGCGTTCCCGGCTGTTTATGTGCGCCTGACTCATGGGCGGCAATTCGACGGTTTCATCGGTCCAGACAGCGATGCTTGCTCGCAGGTCCAGTTGCTCACTCAGCAGGCCGTTGAGCCGCTGGTCGATTGACCTGTTATCCAGGCCGACATGACGCAGTCGGCTGAGGATGTCCTCAGGAAACGCATCCTCCAGTTCCAGCAGGCGGATCTTGTCCAGCAGGCTTTCGTCGGTCATGTGCCAGTCGGTAGCGCCGCGCCCACTCAACGGATAGCCCAGACGGCCGTCTGCCAGACGCATTGGCGATCTGGAGCCTGGCTTGACTGTGTGCATTTTAAGCAATGGAGCAAGCTGGCGGCGGGGTAGAGGGTTTTGCCGGATCATGATCGCCAGCTCCCCACCCTGGCCGGGATGGGCAAAGCCCAGTTGGTTGCGCTCGGCATCGGGCAACGCGTGAAGCACTGACGAATACAGATCGTCCAGACCATGCAGGTGCAGATCATTGGCGTCACGGGTCTGGTAACCATTGCCCTCTCTTATCAGCACCTTGCGAATCGGCGCATCCTGCGGCCCGATGCTGTCGATCAGTGGGCCACCGAAATAGCGATCACGGACCTCCAGCCTGACCTGTGATGGCCATTGTGACAGGGCTTCAAGGCTGTGCAGAACAAGACGATCCGTATCGGTACTGGCCACTGATGTCAGATAAAGTCCTTCATAGGCACGCGCCAGCCGGACTTGCTGCAGATACGCGCTGGCTTCTTCGGCAATTCGTAACGGTACACGATGCTCTATCGTCAGTTGCTCCCGTTCTGCTGACGATGCGTGGCTAGCCAGCTCCTCTGTAATCAGCGGCGGAAGGCCGGAAAACGCATGCTGGATGGTTTGGGTGCCGTCCGCATCGGCAACCTTCAATGCGCGGTAATGTGATTCGAACAGCGAGGCTCTGGACGTGCGGGCACGGGCCGCCAGTTGCGCCCGAAGCGTGGCCAGTCGCGTCGACATTCCGAGCTGACCTGCGCCGAACTCTTCGTTGAGCAGAGTCTGGATTTCTCTGTTGCTCAAACCTTCCAGCGCTTGGCGCAGGGCATCGGGCTGGTCTGTGCGAATGGTGATGGTTTCCTGGGCGGCAGTCTGATGCACTGGAGCGAATGTCTGAAGGGTGGCGTCGTCGACATCTATCAGCGCCAGCGCACGATTGTTCGGCCAGCCTGGCTCCTGGCTCAACAGTTCCAGTTGCAGAGCGGGTGCGGCATTGGCGTCATGCGCTTCCATTTGCTCAATGAAACGATTGATCTCCTGATCCAGTTTAAACCGGCGTGCTGTGTCTTCGAGCAAGGCAGGCGGGCGTTGCTGATCAGCAAGTACCTGACGCATGACTGATTCAGAGGTGTTACTGGCGGTCAATATGTGCCCGGCAGAGGCGTCGGAAAACACCTCGCTGGAATATCCCAGTCGGCGAAACAGCTTCAGGCCTTCCATTTCAAGCGGCTGATCCAGTTCATGCAGCCAGGCCCCGGCACCATTGTGCCGCAAGGCTGGCTGATAGCTATCCGGGCGGCTTGGATGTTCCATCCTGTAGCCATCGCCGGTCTTGCCGGGTTTGACGGAATAGGTTCGCCCTTCAAGAGGCAGCCACCGCTTGCCTTGCCATGTGTACAGGCCTTCAGCGTCTGGCTGCAGGCCTTCTGGCAGCACGATGTCATAGGCGAACGGGGTCAGGTCGGGCTTCCACAGACGTGTCGAGCCGTCCGGCAACTCGACGCTTTTGAGAGCGCTGACGAACTCGGGCACTTGCAGCGCTGGAATACCAGCGGCTGCGGCCCCCACAGCGCCGAGCGCTGATATCAAGGCAATGTTTTCTACCACATCGAACAGGTAAGCGAACGCTTGCTGTTGCTCGTCTTTCGCCCAGCTTTCCACACCCTCATACACTTCATGGATCAGTTGCCCGGCGGTCACAGCCAGCATCAGCTCACCCAACCCCGGAACCACAAAGCTCGCGATGTTCAGGACATCCAGGGCTTTGCTCTTGAAGTACTGCACCCGTTCGTCGAACGTCTTCTGGTTTTCGTCCGCCGTAGGCACCCCCTGAAACAAGGCATCATCGCGCAGTACGGCCCGCTTGCGATCGTACAGCTCGTCCAGCAAAGGACCGTTCAACGGGGTTTCTCTCAGATGCAGTCGGGCGTTTCGATTCTCTTCACGCTCCAGCCACTGGCCTTCGAAAAAGCCGCCTTTCTTGACCTTGGGATGCAGGCGTTCGAACAGTTGCTCAAGCGCTGCATTTCGATGACGCGCCGGTATGAAGCGTTTGAAGAAACTCAGATACCCTTTGACGAACATCCGCTCGCGCAGCGAGTTTATGAACACCTCGACCGAGTCGTATTCTTTCAGCGGTGCGACCGGATCATCAGGTAGGTAGACGACAATTTTTTCCAGACCGGTTGCGCTGGTCCTGTCCTTGCTGATAACGAACAGCCCGTTAAGCTCGACATCCCCCAGGCACAGCACGCTGCAGTTGACCCGCGTGTTATCCAGCAGGACGTTTTGTCTGCCATCGAGAAACTCCAGTAGCGCGGCCTTCAAGGGAGCGCTGACCAACCCTTGAAGAGCGGCAATCTGCAACTGGAGCTTTATGGAAGAGGACTCCAGTTGCATGAAGTTATTGCGTAGTCTCAATGCTGCTGCGTCTGAAGTTTCTTCGGGCGTCGAGGATGCACTGAAGACGGATTTGATATGCTCCTGATACTTGCCGCCCAGATCCAGTTCGCGGCACAGCGTTGCGAACCCGGTAGGGGAAACAGGCAAAGAGTTGCCCTCAATGGCATTGCCCATGATAGTGAAAGATGAAAGCACTTCGGCGTTGATGCCTGCGTCCGAGTCCATTGCGCCTGGCACTGTTTCCCAGACTTCGAAGTTCTGTAGAGCGGCGTTGAGCAATGTTTGATTGGCGGCTTTGAGGGCGATATTGGCCTGAACGATCGGGTCTTTGGACGCCGTAATGAACGACTGATCGATCTTTGCGCGACTGGCGTGAAACAGCCAGGTATTGGCAACGTCCAGGTCCAGTCCGAAGTGCTCCTGGATGGCGGCTGTCAGCAAGGGTTGTGCGAAGTCCTGCAGGGTAGAGAGACCATCAAGAGTCGGACGGACCTTTTGCTCGTTGCTACGGTGCTCGGCGTACAGCCGTTGCAGTTCCTCGAGCTGCTCGGGACTGGATGTGCGAGCGTTGGTCAGCCATTGCGGCGCACGCCCGGAGGCCTTGCGCAAGGTAGCGTGCACAGGGGGGGCGGCCTGAAGCAGCCAGTCGGGTATCTTGTCTTTTATGTGTTGCACGTGAGGGGGTGTCGGAGCGTGGTCCGACAGTAATGAATCGAGCATCGAAGTGCCTTGTCGTGAATGAAGATGCGACGAAGCTTACGTGCGTGATTCACCCTGCAAGTGCTAACTATTTATGGACACTGCTTATTCGGCACACGTGACGCTCAAGTAGTGCGGACAGTTGCCGACATCAATAGAAGTGTGCGATTGGACTGGCCTGACGAGTTGATTCTCGTCTCGCCCGCCTGGCCATTCAAGGCTGGGCTATACTCACGCCGCCTGGACCGTTATCGGTCTGCATCTTGAACACGGCTGACGCCGTCGTTGAACTCTTGAGGGATGACTGTGAAGAACTGGACCTTGCGCCAACGGATTCTGGCGAGCTTTGCCGTCATCATCGCCATCATGCTGCTGATGGTGGTTGTGTCTTATTCCCGGCTGTTGTCCATCGAGTCCAGTGAAGAGCAGGTTCGCCTCGATGCGCTGCCAGGCGTCTATTACAGTACGCTGGTTCGCAGTGCCTGGGGTGAAAGCTATATTCGCACGCTGGAGTTGATCTCCGAAGGCGCGGCACGTCCGCTGACCAAACAGGAAAAAGACCAATACCAGGGGTTTGACGATAACCTGCAGGCGCAGATGGATGGTTACAAGACGTCCATCTTCGACAAGGAAGACAAAGACAGATTCGAGGTCTTTGAAAAACGCCGCGAAAACTACGCCCGCATGCTCGACGACGTGCTGGCCAAATATGACCGCGGTGACTATGCGGGCGCACGTGCCGAACTTTTTGGCGATGTCAATCCGGTCTGGCTTGCAGGCCGCAAGCAGCTCAACGAACTCATTGTTGCCAATAAAAAACTGGCTGACGAGGCGACCAACAATATCGTCAATGCCGTATTGGCAGCCAAGATCAGCATGATCCTCTCCCTGCTGGTCGCTCTCATGGCCGCTGCCGCTTGCGGTCTGCTGCTGATGCGCTCGATCATGGCGCCGATGCAGCTCATCGTGCGTATTCTCGACACCATGCGCACCGGCGATTTGAGCACACGTCTCAGCCTGGCTCGCAAGGATGAATTCAATACGGTTGAAACCGGCTTCAATGACATGATGACCGACCTCGTCGCGCTGGTGGCACAGGCTCAGCGTTCTTCGGTGCAGGTCACCACCTCGGTTACCGAAATCGCTGCTACCTCGCGTCAGCAACAGGCCACAGCCACTGAAACCGCCGCGACTACCACCGAAATCGGTGCAACGTCGCGCGAGATTGCCGCGACATCGCGTGATCTGGTGCGCACCATGACCGAAGTCACGTCGGCGGCTGATCAGGCGTCGACGCTGGCGGGCTCGGGTCAGCAGGGGCTGGCGCGCATGGAAGACACCATGCATCAGGTAATGGGCGCAGCCAATCTGGTCAACGCCAAGCTGGCGATCCTCAATGAGAAGGCCGGCAACATCAATCAGGTGGTGGTGACCATCGTCAAGGTGGCCGACCAGACCAACCTGCTGTCGTTGAACGCCGCGATCGAAGCGGAGAAGGCGGGCGAGTACGGCCGCGGTTTCGCGGTGGTGGCTACCGAGGTGCGGCGCCTGGCCGACCAGACCGCGGTTGCCACTTACGACATCGAGCAGATGGTGCGCGAGATCCAGTCAGCGGTCTCCGCTGGCGTTATGGGCATGGACAAGTTTTCCGAAGAAGTGCGCCGTGGCATGTTTGAAGTCACTCAGGTCGGTGAGCAATTGTCGCAGATCATTCATCAGGTTCAGGCGCTGGCACCGCGCGTGCTGATGGTCAACGAAGGGATGCAGGCGCAAGCCACCGGTGCCGAGCAGATCAATCAGGCGCTGGTGCAACTGGCCGACGCCAGCAGCCAGACCGTCGACTCACTGCGTCAAGCCAGTTTCGCCATCGACGAGTTGAGTCAGGTAGCGGTCGGTTTGCGCAGTGGCGTATCGCGCTTCAAGGTCTGAGTCGCGACCATGAAGGAGCAATCGCCGAGGCGCAACGATTCGTCAGTGCCCGCCACCAGGCTCTTCCTGCTGTTTTGCATCGGTGAAGACCGCTATGCCCTGGAAGCGACCGAAATTGCAGAGATCCTGCCACGGGTAAAGCTCAAGACCCTTTCCCGAGCGCCCCATTGGGTGGCAGGCATTTTTTCTCACCGTGGCGAAATCGTGCCGGTCATCGACATCAGCGCCCTGAACTCCGGCCAGAAAGCGCGTGCACGCACCAGTACGCGCATGGTGCTGGTGCATTATCGGCACGACGACATGCATCAGGCACCGTTGTTGGGGCTGATTCTGGAGCAGGCTACCCAAACGTTGCGTTGCTCTGCTGCCGAGTTCAAGGAATACGGACTGGATAATCGTCTGGCCCCTTATCTGGGACCCGTTCGCGAGGATGAGCAGGGTTTGCTGCAGTGGATTCATGTCCACGAGCTGCTGAGCGAGCCGGTCCGGGAATTGTTGTTTCCGGCGACGCCGATGAGTCTTGATCTGCTTGAGGATGCGCAATGAATAACGACGCGCGTTTCTTCAGCTTTCTCAAGGACCGTATCGGGCTTGATGTAACGTCGGTCGGCGAAGCGATCATTGAACGCGCACTGCGTCAGCGCGCCACTCAGGTTGGTTGCCCGGACAGTGACGCCTATTGGCAACTGCTGGTGACCTCGCCGCAGGAGCAGCAGGCGCTGATCGAAGCGGTGATAGTTCCGGAAACGTCGTTTTTCCGCTACCCGGAATCGTTCGCGACGCTGGGCAAGCTGGCCCGTGAACGCGTAGCCAGCCTTGGCGGTGTGCGCCCGTTGCGGATTCTCAGCCTGCCATGCTCGACCGGCGAAGAACCTTATTCGATGGTGATGGCGTTGTTCGATGCCGGTGTCGATGCCCGGCAGTTCCAGGTCGATGCCATCGATATCAGTCCGGTGTCGATTGCCAAGGCCGAGCGTGGCATCTACGGCAAAAACTCGTTCAGAGGCAGCGATCTGGGTTTTCGCGAGCGCTACTTTGACCCGGTCACAGACGGTTTCCAGATCGCCGAGCGGGTCAGTGCCTGCGTGAATTTCCAGGCCGGCAATCTTCTGGACCCGCAACTGGCGACGCAGGTGGCCTACGACATCGTGTTCTGCCGCAACCTGGTGATCTATTTCGATCAGCAGACCCAGCAGCGGGTGTTTCAGGTGCTCAAGCAACTGACCCGGGAAGACGGCCTGCTGTTTATCGGCCCTGCTGAGGGCAATCTGCTGGCAGCCATCGGCATGCGCTCGATAGGTATCGCACACTCGTTCGCTTTCCGGCATGCACCGCATGACAAGACGGTCTCGGCACCCGCCAGCGTCCCCGTGGCGCCCAAGGCAATACGCCCGACGCCCGACGTAACGCCAAGAGCGCCCGCAAAAGCCGTGGCGCCGAGGCCCGCTGATCGAAACTCGGCTGCCTTTGCACCCAGTGCAAGACCGGCTGCCGCCGCCAATGGAGACGCATCAGTGCTGCTCGACAGCATCGCGAACCTTGCCAACGAGGGCAACAGCAGTGCGGCGCGAGCTGCCTGTGAGCGTTATCTGCAACAGCATGAGCCGGTCGCACAAGTGTTCTACTGGCTGGGTCTGCTCAGTGAAGTGGCAGGCAGCGTCGCTCAGGCTCAGGGTTTCTATCGCAAGGCGTTGTACCTGCAACCGCAGCATCGCGAATCGCTGGCGCAACTGGCGGCACTATTGGCCGCGCAGGGCGACAGTGCCGGCGCCCGGCGCTTGCAGGACCGTGCCGCACGTGGCGCGAATAAACAAGGAAACCATTAATGGCGGGCCAGTCCGGTTTTTCCACTCCCACCCATAATCAGGCCCGGGATATCGATGACTGCTGGAACCGTATCGGCATTCATGGCGACCGCTCCTGCCCGTTGCTGGCAGAGCACATCCACTGCCGCAACTGTGCGGTTTATTCCGCTGCGGCCACACGCCTGCTGGATCGATATGCACTGGCCCAGGAACATCACGAGCAGTTTCAGGGTTCGGTGTTGCAGCGCGACATCAAGACCCGTTCGATTCTGGTCTTTCGCCTTGGTGACGAGTGGCTGGGGCTGGTTTCCCGTTGCCTGTCCGAGGTTGCACTGCACCAGACAATCCACTCGCTGCCCCATCAGCGCTCGCGTGCGCTGCTCGGTGTCGCCAATGTTCGCGGCGCGCTGGTTGCGTGCATCTCGCTGGTCGAGTTGCTTGGCCTGGAAACCCATCCGGTGCCTTCCCAGTCTGCGCGGGTTGTGCCGCGCATGCTGATTGTCGCGGCCGAGGGCGGGCCGGTGGTGGTGCCGGTTGATGAGGTCGATGGCATTCATGCCATCGACGAGCGTGAACTGGAAGCCGCGTCGGCTTCTGGTACGCATGCCAATGCACGCTTCACCAGGGGCGTGCTGCAGTGGCAGGGTCGCAGCCTGCGCTGGCTGGACGAAGATCAGTTGTTGTCGGCGGTTCACCGGAGCCTAACATGACGCCAGATCAGATGCGTGACGCCTCGTTGTTCGAACTGTTCACGCTGGAAGCCGATGCGCAGACTCAGGTCCTGAGTGCGGGCCTGTTGGCGTTGGAGCGCAATCCGACCCAGGCAGACCAACTGGAAGCCTGCATGCGTGCAGCGCACTCGCTCAAGGGCGCGGCGCGGATTGTCGGTGTCGATTTCGGCGTCAGCGTGGCGCATGTCATGGAAGACTGCCTGGTCAGCGCTCAGGAAGGGCGGTTGCTGTTGCAGCCCGAGCACATCGATGCGCTGCTGTCGGGCACTGATCTGCTGATGCGGATTGCCACACCGGGTGGCGCCAACGTCACTCAGGCCGATATCGACGCTTATGTCGACAGGCTCAATACACTCTTGGCTTCCGGTGCAGGTGCTGCGCGCACGCTCACTACGCCAATCGCGGAGCTGTCGATAGACCCGCTGCTGGCCATCGCGATGCAGCAGTTGGGGTCGCTACCCGCCGTTGTACCGGCGCTCCCCGATCCTGCGCCGCAGGCGCCAGCCGTTTCGCCGACAGCCTCGGCACCCGAGCCTGAAGCCCCTTTCTCCCCGCTGCGTGAGCGTCGTGCGGTCGAAGGTGGCGAGCGGGTGCTGCGCGTTACTGCCGAGCGCCTGAACGGGCTGCTCGACATGTCCAGTAAGTCGCTGGTCGAGACTCAGCGACTCAAGCCGCTGCTCGCAGGCATGCAGCGCCTCAAGCGTTTGCAGAGTAGCAGCGACCGAGCGCTGGAAGTACTGGGTGCCAGTTTTGGCGAAGCAGGCCCCTCGGCCGATATACAGAAAGCCCTGGAAGACGCTCGCAGTCTGCTGTCCCAGGCACAGCACGTGCTGGCGCAGCAGACGGCCGAGCTGGATGAATTCGGCTGGCAGTCGGCGCAACGTGCTCAATTGTTGTACGACACTGCGCTGGCCTGCCGCATGCGGCCGTTTGCCGATGTGCTGACCGGTCAGGCACGCATGGTCCGCGATCTGGGCCGCGAACTGGGCAAACAGGTCCGATTGCAGATCGAAGGCGAAAAGACTCAGGTCGACCGCGATGTGCTGGAAAAACTCGAAGCGCCGTTGACCCATCTGTTGCGTAATGCAGTGGATCACGGCATCGAATCTCCCGAGCGGCGAGTTGCAGCGGGCAAGGCCCCCGAAGGCTTGATCCGCTTGCAGGCCTCGCACCAGGCCGGATTGCTGGTGGTCGAGTTGAGCGACGACGGCGGCGGCGTGGACCTGGAACGCCTGCGGCAAAGCATCGTTGAGCGCAAGCTCTCGCCTGTGGAAACCGCCGAGCAACTGAGTGAAGAAGAGCTGTTGAGCTTTCTGTTCCTGCCGGGCTTCAGCATGCGTGACAAGGTCACGCAGATTTCCGGACGTGGCGTCGGCCTGGATGCCGTACAGCATATGGTTCGCCAGTTGCACGGCAGCGTCGAGCTGCAGCAGTGGGCGGGCGAGGGCAGTCGTTTCAGGATTGAAATGCCGTTGACGCTGTCGGTGGTGCGCAGTCTGGTCGTGGAAGTGGGCGGCGAAGCCTATGCCTTCCCCCTGGCCCATATCGAACGTATGCGCGACTTGCAGCCCGATGAAATCGTGCAGCTTGAAGGGCGTCAGCATTTCTGGGACGAGGAGCGCCATGTTGGCCTGGTCTCGGCCAGCCAATTGTTGAACCGGCCGCCTGCCCAGAATGTTGCAGAAGCGCTCAAGGTCGTGGTGATCCGCGAGCGCGATGCCGTTTATGGTGTCGCCGTCGAGCGTTTCATCGGTGAGCGCACGCTGGTGGTCATGCCACTGGATGCGCGTCTGGGCAAGGTTCAGGACGTTTCGGCGGGCGCGCTGCTCGATGACGGCTCGGTGGTACTGATCATCGACGTCGAAGACATGCTGCGCTCGGTGGAGAAACTGCTGAACACCGGACGCCTGGAACGCATTGACCGGCGCAATCGTCAGACCGATCAGGTGTCGCGCAAAAGAGTACTGGTGGTCGATGATTCGCTGACCGTGCGCGAACTGGAACGCAAGTTGCTGGTGGGCCGCGGCTATGAGGTGACGGTGGCGGTGGACGGTATGGATGGCTGGAATGCCTTGCGTGCCGAAGACTTCGACTTGCTCATCACTGACATCGACATGCCACGCATGGACGGCATCGAACTGGTGACCCTGCTGCGCCGCGACACACGCTTGCAGTCGCTGCCGGTCATGGTGGTTTCCTACAAGGACCGCGAAGAAGATCGGCGTCGCGGCCTGGACGCCGGAGCCGACTATTATCTGGCCAAGGCCAGCTTCCATGACGACGCCTTGCTCGACGCTGTCTCCGAACTCATAGGGGACGCCCAAGGATGAAGATTGCCATCGTCAATGACATGCCCATGGCCATCGAAGCCCTGCGTCGAGCGCTGGCTTTTGAACCCGCACACAAGGTCGTCTGGGTGGCAGCCAATGGCGCCGAAGCGGTGCAGCGTTGCAGGGAGCAGACCCCTGACCTGATCCTGATGGACCTGATCATGCCGGTGATGGATGGCGTGGAGGCCACTCGCCGGATAATGGCCGAAACACCCTGCGCCATCGTCATTGTCACGGTTGATCGCGAGCAGAACATGCGCCGCGTCTTCGAGGCCATGGGCCATGGCGCACTGGATGTGGTGGACACGCCGGCCATAGGCGGTCCCAACCCGAAAGAGGCCGCCATGCCACTGTTGCGCAAAGTGCTCAACATTGAATGGCTGATGGGCCAGCGCAGCAATCGCGAGCAGGTTGTGGCCTCGCCCATGCGTGAATCAGCGAGGCGCGACCGGTTGGTGGCCATCGGTTCTTCGGCGGGAGGCCCGGCTGCGCTGGAAGTCCTGTTCAAAGCGTTGCCGGCAAACTTTTCTCCAGCCATCGTGCTGGTGCAGCATGTCGATCAGGTGTTCGCGGCTGGCATGGCTGAATGGCTGTGTTCCGTCTCCGGCGTTCCGGTGCGCCTGGCTCGCGAGGGTGAAGCCCCGCAGCCAGGCGTCGTGCTGCTGGCGGGCACCAATCACCATATTCGTTTGTTGAAAGACGGTACGCTGGCCTATACCGCAGAACCGGTGAATGAAATATACAGGCCCTCGATCGACGTGTTTTTTGAGAGTGTGACCCGTTATTGGGGGGGCGATGCCGTGGGTGTTTTACTGACCGGCATGGGCCGCGACGGTGCGCAGGGGCTCAAGGCCATGCGCGAGCGGGGTTTTTTGACCATCGCTCAGGATCAGGCCAGCTCTGCGGTGTATGGCATGCCCAAGGCAGCCGCCGCAATTGATGCCGCCGTTGAAATTCACTCGCTGACCGCCATTGCACCTCGCTTGGTCGAGGCATTTATTCAATGATTGACCAGATGATCCATCTGGCAGTCGGAGACCAGGAGAAACTTCATGCATGATGGGCCAATGGACGATATCAAAGCCCCGGACGATAACAATGCGATGGTGCTACTGGTTGACGATCAGGCCATGATTGGCGAGGCCGTTCGGCGCGGTCTGGCCGGTCACGATTCGATCGACTTCCATTTTTGTGCCGATCCGCACCAGGCGGTTGCTCAGGCTGTGCAGCTCAAACCGACCGTCATTCTTCAGGACCTGGTCATGCCGGGGCTGGACGGTTTGACGCTGGTGCGTGAATACCGCAGTAACCCGCTGACCCGTGACATCCCGATCATCGTGCTTTCCACCAAGGAAGACCCGTTGATCAAGAGCGCGGCGTTCACGGCCGGTGCGAACGACTATCTGGTCAAGCTGCCGGACAACATCGAACTGGTCGCGCGCATCCGTTACCACTCGCGCTCCTACATGACCCTGCTGCAGCGTGATGAAGCCTACCGCGCCTTGCGCGTCAGCCAGCAGCAGTTGCTCGACACCAATCTGGTCCTGCAACGCCTGATGAACTCGGACGGCCTGACGGGGCTGTCGAACCGTCGTCATTTCGATGAATACCTGGAACTGGAGTGGCGAAGGGCGGTACGTGATCAGACCCAGCTATCACTGCTGATGATCGATGTGGACTACTTCAAGGCCTACAACGATAACTTCGGCCATCTGGAGGGCGACGAAGCGTTGCGGCAAGTGGCCAAGGCGATCCGTAACAGTTGCAGTCGTCCGTCTGATCTGCCAGCACGCTACGGGGGTGAAGAGTTCACGATGGTGCTGCCCAATACCTCGCCCGGCGGCGCACGCCTGCTGGCAGAGAAGCTGCGCCAAAGCGTGGCGGGCATGAAGATTCCGCACATCGCGCCGACGCCAGGGTCGAGTCTGACGATCAGTATCGGCGTTGCCACTGTTACGCCGCAGCTGGACATGACCAGTCGCCAATTGATTCTGGACGCCGACAAGGGGCTTTATCAGGCGAAGAACAACGGACGCAACCAGGTGGCAATCGGCTGAAGCTTGCTGTACCGATAAAATAGGCCGCACAAGGCCCACTCGACGGGCTGCTTTCGTTACCGCGCCTGGGGTATACTCGTCGGCTTTGAAAATTTCGCCTGCGAGTGCTGCCTATCATGGAAATCAACCCGATCCTAAACAGCATCAAGGATTTGTCCGAACGCTCCGAAACCATTCGGGGGTATCTTTGACTACGATCACAAACATGATCGTCTGACCGAAGTAAACCGCGAGCTGGAAGATCCAAACGTCTGGAACAACCCGGCCTACGCCCAGGAACTGGGGCGCGAGCGTTCCCTGCTGGCGCAGATCGTGGAAACCCTCGACGAAATGTCCTCCGGGCTGGTCGATGCCAAAGACCTGCTGCTGATGTCCGCTGAAGAAGAAGACCAGGCTGCTGTCGATGACGTAGCCGCTGAAGTCGAGCGCCTGCGCGCGTCGCTGGAAAAGCTCGAATTCCGTCGCATGTTCAGTGGCGAGATGGACCCCAACAACGCCTACCTGGACATCCAGGCCGGTTCCGGCGGCACCGAAGCGCAGGACTGGGCCAACATCCTGCTGCGCATGTACCTGCGCTGGGCTGACAAGCGCGGCTTCGATGCCACCATCATGGAACTGTCTGCCGGTGAAGTCGCCGGTATCAAAGGCGCTACCGTGCATATCAAGGGCGAATACGCCTTTGGCTGGCTGCGCACCGAGATCGGCGTTCACCGTCTGGTGCGCAAGAGCCCGTTCGACTCCGGCAACCGCCGTCACACCTCGTTCTCGGCCGTGTTCGTTTCGCCGGAAATCGATGACAACATCGAAATCGACATCAACCCGTCCGACCTGCGCATCGACACCTACCGCTCCTCCGGCGCCGGTGGTCAGCACGTAAACACCACCGACTCTGCGGTACGTATCACCCACGTTCCGACCAACACGGTGGTCAGTTGCCAGAACGAGCGTTCCCAGCATGCGAACAAGGACACCGCCATGAAAATGCTGCGGGCCCGTTTGTATGAGCAGGAAGTGCAGAAGCGCAACGCAGCGTCCCAGGCGCTTGAAGACACCAAGTCCGACATCGGCTGGGGTCATCAGATTCGCTCCTACGTACTGGATGCCTCGCGTATCAAGGACCTGCGAACCAACATCGAACGCAGTGACTGCGACAAGGTGCTGGACGGCGATATCGACGAATACCTGATCGCAAGTCTCAAGCAAGGGCTGTAAACCGCCAGCCGACACCTCAAGCCCCTCGCCGCTACGCGAGGGCGAACCTGTGATGGAATATCTAAAGACATGAGCGACCAACAACTCGACCCGCAAGCCCTGCAACAGGAAGAAAACACCCTGATCGCCTTGCGCAAGGAAAAGCTTGCTGCCGGCCGTGCCAAGGGTCAGGCCTTCCCCAATGACTTCCGCCGCGACAGCTACTGCAACGATTTGCAGAAACAGTACGTCGACAAGACCAAGGAAGAACTGGCAGAGGCAGCGATTCCGGTCAAGGTTGCCGGTCGTATCATGCTCAACCGTGGCTCGTTCATGGTCATTCAGGACATGACCGGACGCATTCAGGTCTACGTCAATCGCAAGACCCTGCCTGAAGAAACCCTGGCCGAAGTGAAAACCTGGGACCTGGGCGACATCATCGCTGCCGAAGGCACGCTGGCGCGCTCTGGCAAGGGCGACCTGTACGTGGAAATGACCAGCGTGCGCCTGCTGACCAAGTCGCTGCGTCCGCTGCCCGACAAGCACCACGGCCTGACGGACACCGAGCAGCGCTATCGCCAGCGCTATGTCGACCTGATCGTCAACGAAGACGTGCGCGAAACCTTCCGCGTTCGTTCGCAGGTCATCGCCCACATCCGCAGCTTCCTGATGAAGCGTGACTTCCTCGAAGTCGAAACGCCGATGTTGCAGACCATTCCAGGCGGTGCGGCAGCCAAGCCGTTCGAAACCCACCACAACGCGCTGGACCTGGAGATGTTCCTGCGCATCGCGCCTGAGCTGTACCTCAAGCGTCTGGTGGTTGGCGGTTTTGAAAAGGTGTTCGAGATCAACCGCAACTTCCGTAACGAAGGCGTTTCGACCCGGCACAACCCCGAGTTCACCATGCTCGAGTTCTACCAGGCCTACGCTGACTACGAAGACAATATGGACCTTACCGAGGAACTGTTCCGAGAACTGGCGCAACTGGTTCTGGGCAGTACCGACGTGCCTTACGGCGACAAGGTATTCCATTTCGGCGAACCGTTCGTACGTCTGTCGGTGTTCGATTCGATCCTCAAGTACAACCCTGAGCTGACCGCAGCCGATCTGCAGGATGTCGACAAGGCACGCGCCATCGCCAGGAAAGCTGGTGCGAAAGTGCTGGGCTTCGAAGGCCTGGGCAAATTGCAGGTGATGATTTTCGAAGAGCTGGTCGAGCACAAACTGGAGCAGCCGCACTTCATTACCCAGTACCCGTTCGAAGTGTCGCCGCTGGCCCGTCGCAATGACGACAACCCGAACGTAACCGACCGTTTCGAGCTGTTCATCGGCGGCCGCGAAATCGCCAACGCTTACTCCGAGCTCAATGACGCTGAAGATCAGGCCGAACGCTTCCAGGCACAGGTGGCCGACAAGGATGCCGGTGATGACGAAGCCATGCACTACGACGCCGACTTTGTGCGTGCGCTGGAGTACGGCATGCCGCCGACGGCGGGTGAGGGGATCGGTATTGATCGTCTGGTGATGCTGCTCACCGACTCACCGTCGATCCGGGATGTAATCCTCTTCCCGCATATGCGCCCACAAGCGTAACCGGTACAAAAAACAGCCGCCTTCGATGGGCGGCTTTTTTTTACAGTTTTTTCAAGACGATTGAAAAGGAAGCTGTTTTGACCATCGCCAGAGAAGGCGCTGCCAGCGTAGCAAGCGCCGTAGCCAAAAGTATCAAGTACCAAGGGCGCAAAACCGCCCGCCAGGGCAGTGAACAGCGCAGGCAAGTGATTCTGGATGCTGCCATGCGCATTGTGGTGCGTGATGGCGTACGGGCCGTGCGCCACCGTGCAGTGGCCACCGAGGCCGGTGTGCCGCTGTCGGCGACGACCTACTATTTCAAGGACATCAATGACCTGCTGACCGATGCGTTCGCTCAGTATGTACAGCGCAGTGCCGATTACCTGTCCATGCTCTGGCAGAACACCGAAGTGATCCTGCGCGAGATGATGAGCCGCAGTTCCGGCAGTCCTTCCGACCGCTTTCGACTGGCTGATGACATCGCGCGTATGGTGATGGAGTACCTTCGGCATCAGTTGCTGACTCGCCGGGATTATCTGATTGCCGAGCAGGCGTTCTACCACGAGGCGCTGATCAACCCGCGCCTGACGCCGTTGGTAATGGCTCATCAGGAAATTTTGTTGCAGGGCAGCTGTCAGTTTTTCCAGGTGATCGGCTCGTTGCAGCCGCATCAGGATGCTCAAGTGTTGACCGGGCTCATCCGCCGCATGGAGTACCAGGGCCTGCTGCGTGGGCCGGAGCGTCAGGCGGACGAGGAAATGCTCTGTATTCTCATGCGTCAATTGCGCCTGGTGCTGGGCACGCCTCAGCCGTTACGAGAGTAGGATGCTGCTTGTACGCTTGCATGGATAAGGCGCTGATTACCTTGACGATCCGGCCGATTCCGATATTTTTCCAGAGGTAGCGCATTTTTTTGTGCGCTGGCCGCATCAGGGCGACAGCCCGTCAGTCAAGGAGTACCCGGTGGACGAGTATCAACAGACTATTCGTGCGTTATCGGATCGGATTGTCGTTGCACAGACACCGATTCGCATTCTGGACGCAGTGAAGTGGGACGACACCATCCGCAAGGATTTTCTGGCTGCCAATGGCAAGGCATTGCCTGCCGTGGATCGTGCGTATTACGAGAGCCGTCCGTTGGGGTTCGATTCGGCTGCGTTGAAACAGGAATTTCAGAACATCGAGCGGGACGTCACTCGCCAATTGGGTCAGTTCAATCCGGTCGGGCAGATCATGCGTCGCATGTGCCGGGAGTACCGCATGGTGGTGCGTATGCTCGAAGCGCGTGGCACGTCGGATTTCGGGCTGATCTCTCAGGAGCTCTATGGTTCAGCGTCCGATGCCTTTCATGCCGGTGACCCGACCCTTGCAGACCTTGGGCTGATGCTTTCGGATTACCTGAACAACATCGCCGGGCGCGGTGACCTCAAGGACGAACCGAAAATCCTCACGGCCAAAGACGCAGTGGGCTTGTTGCAGTCGCGCTTGAACCGGGTGTTCGGTGAGGCCGAAGAGACCATTCGGGTATTCGAGTCCGACGGCATCGTTGCCGACGCCGCTGCGGGCGCCGATTACATCAAGATCCGCAGTGACGCGATGTTCAACGAGCGTGACGTGCGCGCGCTGGAAGTGCATGAAGGGCTGGTGCATGTCGGCACCACGCTCAACGGGCAGAACCAGCCGATCTGCACCTTCCTGTCCAAGGGGCCGCCGTCCTCGACCGTCACTCAGGAAGGCCTGGCGATCCTCATGGAAGTCATCGCCTTCGCGTCCTATCCCAGCCGCCTGCGCAAACTGACCAACCGCACGCGGGCCATTCACATGGCCGAGCAGGGCGCTGATTTTCTGGAGGTTTTCGAGTTCTACCGCGAGCAGGGCTTTGGCATGTCGGAAAGCTATGGCAATGCCAGCCGGGTGTTCCGCGGCTCAGTGCCGAACGGGCTGCCGTTCACTAAAGACCTTTCATACCTGAAGGGTTTCATCATGGTCTACAACTACATCCAGCTTGCGGTGCGCAAGGGAAAGCTCGAACAGGTGCCCCTGCTGTTCTGCGGCAAAACCACGCTGGAAGACATGCGCACAATGCGGCAACTGGTGGATGAAGGGCTGGTGGTCGCCCCCAAATACCTGCCCGACCAGTTCCGCGACATGAACGCCCTGTCGGCCTGGATGTGCTTCTCCAACTTCCTCAACCACCTGAGCCTGGACCGTATCGAGGCGGATTACTCGAATATTTTGTAGGTGGCTGCGAAAGGTCCTGCATCACGCGCGGCCGCTGCCACAGAAATGCTTTTCGATCACGGTGGTACAGACGACGCAAATTGCGACGACCCCCGGATCAGTGTCAGGACGAAGGAACCCGACGACGTCGGGCCGGAAACGGAGCCAGGGGGTTTGGTTACTTTGGCCCCATCAAAGTAACTCGCCGAGGGGCGAAAAGGTGCCTTGAGCCGGAAACAAACATCACTGACATCGCAGAACTGCTGTGTGACGCGGAGCGTCACGAAAGGCATTCCCATGCTGGAGCGTGAGGAACGAGAGGTGGCAGGAGAGTCGGTAATTACAAACCCACAAGGAATGCCCCATTTGAAACTGCTCGGCATCTTCATCCTTATCCTCGCGCTCAGCGGCTGCAGCTCGCTGCTGTTCTATCCTGAACGGAGTGTTCCGTTCACGCCGGACAAGGCGCGCCTGCAGTATCAGGACGTGAACCTCACCGCCGCCGACGGTACGCGTCTGCGTGGCTGGTGGCTGCCTGCAAAAGAGGGTGTGCCGGTCAAGGGCACGGTCCTGCACCTGCATGGCAACGGTGGCAACCTGGCGTGGCATCTTGGCGGAGTCTGGTGGCTGCCCGAGCAGGGTTATCAAGTGCTGATGGTTGATTATCGTGGCTATGGCGAGTCGCAGGGCGAGCCCAGCCTACCGGCCATCTATCAGGACGTACAGGCCGCTTTCGACTGGCTGAAAGCTGCACCGCAGGTGCAAGGCAAACCCCTTGTGGTTCTGGGGCAAAGTATCGGTGGCGCGTTGGCGGTGCATTACCTGTCACAGCATCCGCAAGAACGCGCGCGGGTGAAGGCGCTGGTCCTGGACAGCGTGCCCGCCAGTTATCGCAGCGTCGCGCGTAACTCGCTGAGCACCTCCTGGCTGACCTGGCCTTTGAAAACTCCGCTGTCATGGCTGATCCCGGATGCCGACAGCGCGGTCAACGGCCTGCCGCAACTGGCCGGCACGCCAATGCTGATCTTCCACAGCATGGACGACACCTTGGTGCCGCTCGCCAATGGCATTGAACTGTACAAGGCCGCGCCTCCACCGCGTGTCCTGCAACTGACCCGGGGCGAACACGTGCAGACCTTCGCCGACCCGCTCTGGCGTCAGGTCATGCTGCGCTATCTGGACGACCCGACACACTTCAATGGCCTGCGTCGCCTGGCAGAAGTGCCCAACTATCCAGAGCAAGCGCCGGCATCAACCTCAACCCCTGCAACAGCGCCAGCGCAATGAGCCGCGACCGTAACGTCAACGGCATGATCCTGAGCGGCATTGGCGCGGTCATCGGCACGGTCGGCTGCCTGTGGTACTACGGCTACCTGCACTTCGCGAAGCCGGAAGATGCGCTATTGCTGAGTGAGTTCACGATGCTCAAGAGCGTGCCGGGCGAGGATTACAAGATTGCTGCAACGCCCGCCGCCGAAGTCGCGCAATGCATTGATGGCGTGCTGGTGCTGTTTGATACGTCGCAAAAGGGCTTGTCCGGAGTGCTGATCAACCCGCATAGGCAGGCGGTGCGCTGTATTGGCCAACAGACACCACAGCAATGAACGGCTGAAAAACCTTCGCCCACAAAAAAGCCCCGCCTGTATGCGCAGGCGGGGCTTCGGTGCAGCAGCTCAGTCGCTTATTTCATCGAAGAGCGTGGTGCAACAGGCTGGTTGTCGTTGGAAATGGTCACTTCCACACGACGGTTCATGGCGCGACCCGAGTTGCTGGTGTTGTCAGCAACAGGGTATTCCTTACCATAACCCATGGTCACAACACGCGCCGGGTCTACACCCATGCGTACCAGTGCCATGCGAACCGAATTGGCGCGACGCTCGGACAGCGACTGATTGTAGGAAGCCGAACCGGTGCTGTCGGTGTAGCCTTCGACGATCACTTTACGGTCCGGGTTTTCCTGCAGGAAAGCAGCCAGTTTGCCAATGTCGCCCTGAGCGGTAGGCTTCAGGTCAGCCTTGTTGTAGTCGAACAGCACGTCACCGAACGTCACCAGCGTACCGCGTTCGGTCTGCTTGGCGTTCAGGCTGTTTTTCAGCGCGGCGATCTGCGCGTCACGCGCGTCGAGGCGAGCCTTGGCACGGTCAGCAGAAGCGTTCTGCAGAGCGGCTTCGGAAGTGCGCAGAGCGATGGTCTGCTTGGCCAGTTCAACGCGCTGGTTGGTCAGGTAAGCCAGTTGATCGACTTGCTTGACGTCTTGATCGTCACGGAACGCTTTTTCAGCCTTATCCAGCCACTCGCTGGCATCTTTGGTTTCAAGCGCCGCTACTTTGGTGGATTCCGGGTTGGTTTGCAGCGCGGTGAAGTTGCTGCGCGCCTGTTCCAGATTAGGGTTTGGCTTGGTTGCGCAGGCTGCCAAAGCAACGCTCATGGCCAGCAGGGCAGGGATCATCAGTTGTTTACGCATAATGTAGTCGTCCTTTAATCAGTTACGAATTCATGAAAACAGAAGGTTGGCGGAGCAATCACTGCACCTGGCGCAGGCCTTCTTCACGGAGTTCGTTGACGCCCTGACGAGCATCCTGCACAGCCTTGGCAGCTTTGGCGGCTTGAGATTTGCGTTCTGCCACACGAGCATCCCACTCGGCTTGTTCAGCCAGTTTGCGGGCTTCATCGTACTTGTGGTCTTGCATGGCCAGGTCAGCTGCCTTGAGCTTGTCCTGAGCTGATTTCATTTCCACCGCTGCGAACTCGGTACCGCCAGCGCTGACAGCACTGTTGACCGCGGATTGAGAAACTGCGTACTGCTCGGAAGGCGGGTTGCCAGCGCAACCGGCAAGAATGAAGGTGCTGCCGATTGCCAGTGCAGCGAGCTTCAAGCCGCGCAGGCCTGTGGTTTTTTTGTTGGCAGTGAGGGTGTTCATGGTGATCAACTCCATTGTCTGACTCCGAACGTGGTTATCCATGACAGTTTTTGCATCAAGTCCGGGCATGAGGTCATAAAGCCGCCTGCTGCCTTACGGGCTTTCCTGTAATGGTTAATGGCTCCGACCTGCGCAGTTTTTGAATAGTTCAGATAAATTTCTTCTGACAGGTCAGGAATTTTCCGCGTTTTTACGAAGATGAAAGAATGCTCATCGACATATAAAGAGATGTCTGTTGTCAGTCACCACGCATCACCAAGGGCGCTTTATTCACCAGGCAATTGTCGCCGCACCGGCTTTTGGTGCACTGTTGGCGCCAGGATTTGAATTCACGTGGTCGTCCTCAGGAAGACCACGCAACTGAGCCCAAACAAAAACCGGGAGAGGGAACGATGGCCGATATCGATGCGCGTCTGCGCGAAGACGTTCACCTGCTGGGTGAGCTGCTGGGCAACACCATCCGCGAGCAGCGCGGAGCTGAGTTTCTCGACAAGATCGAACGTATCCGCAAGGGTGCCAAGGCGGGCAGACGCGGCTCTGCAGAAGGCGCAGAGCAACTCAGCTCCAGCGTGGACAGCCTCGGAGACGACGAGCTGTTGCCGGTGGCTCGGGCGTTCAACCAGTTTCTCAACCTGGCCAACATTGCCGAGCAGTATCAGCTCATGCACCGTCGCGATGATAGCCAGCCGTTGCCGTTCGAGTCGCGGGTGCTGCCTGAGCTGCTTGACCGTCTGAAGGCCGAAGGTCATGCGCCTGATGCACTGGCGCGACAACTGAGCAAGTTGCAAATCGAGCTGGTACTGACCGCCCACCCGACCGAGGTCGCGCGCCGCACGCTGATTCAGAAATACGACGCTATCGCGGCGCAACTTGCAGCACTGGATCATCGTGACCTGAACAGCGTCGAGCGCGAGCAGATCACGGCGCGTCTGCAGCGTCTGATTGCCGAAGCGTGGCACACCGAAGAGATTCGACGCATACGGCCGACACCGGTCGACGAGGCCAAATGGGGCTTCGCGGTCATAGAACATTCGCTCTGGCACGCAATCCCCAACTACCTGCGCAAGGCCGATCATGCGCTGCATGCCGCCACGGGCCTGCATTTGCCGCTGGAGGCCGCGCCCATTCGCTTCGCGTCGTGGATGGGCGGTGACCGTGACGGTAATCCGAATGTGACGGCCGCCGTGACCCGTGAGGTTCTGCTGCTGGCGCGCTGGATGGCGGCTGACCTGTACCTGCGGGATGTCGACAACCTCGCCGCCGAACTGTCGATGCAGCAGGCCAGTGACGCACTGCGCGCCAGTGTCGGCGACAGCGCCGAACCTTATCGCGCCGAACTCAAGCGTCTGCGCGAGCGCCTGCGTGCCACCCGCAACTGGGCCAATGCCTCGCTGACAGTGACGCAACCTGCGCCTGGAGCCGTGTTGCATGACAACCGCGATCTGCTTGACCCGCTGCTGCTGTGCTTCCAGTCGCTGCATGAATGCGGCATGGGCGTGATCGCCGACGGGCCGCTGCTGGATTGTCTGCGTCGTGCTGTGACGTTCGGTCTGTTTCTGGTGCGTCTGGACGTTCGCCAGGACTCCACTCGGCACTGCGCGGCCATGACTGAAATCACTGACTATCTGGGGCTGGGTCGCTACGAAGAGTGGGATGAACAGACACGCATCGACTTTCTGCTAAGCGAGCTGGATAACCGCAGGCCGTTGTTGCCTGCCTATTTCAAACCGGCTGCCGATACCGCCGAAGTCTTGGCGACCTGTCGGGAAGTGGCGGCGGCTCCGGCAGCCTCACTGGGCTCGTACGTTATCTCGATGGCCGGTTCGGCGTCGGACGTGCTGGCTGTGCAGTTACTGCTCAAGGAATCCGGGCTGCAACGGCCGATGCGTGTGGTGCCGCTGTTCGAAACCCTGGCCGACCTGGATAACGCCGGACCTGTGATCGAGACGCTACTGGGGTTGCCAGGCTACCGCTCACGCCTGCACGGCCCGCAGGAAGTCATGATCGGTTACTCCGACTCAGCCAAGGACGCCGGCACGACGGCGGCAGCCTGGGCGCAATACCGGGCGCAGGAAAAACTGGTGGAGATCTGTCGCGAGCAGCAGGTCGAGCTGTTGTTGTTCCACGGCCGTGGCGGTACGGTCGGCCGTGGTGGCGGCCCGGCGCACGCGGCGATCCTGTCGCAACCACCTGGCTCGGTGGCAGGGCGCTTCCGGACCACCGAGCAAGGCGAAATGATCCGCTTCAAGTTCGGCCTGCCGGACATCGCCGAGCAGAACCTCAACCTTTATCTGGCAGCGGTACTGGAAGCGACGTTGCTGCCGCCCCCCCTGCCACAGCCCGCCTGGCGAACGATGATGGACCAGATGGCCAGCGACGGCGTCAATGCCTATCGCGCGGTGGTGCGCGAGAATCCAGAGTTCGTCGAATATTTCCGTCAGGCAACCCCCGAACAGGAACTGGGTCGCCTGCCGCTGGGCAGTCGACCTGCCAAGCGTCGCGAGGGGGGCGTCGAGAGTCTGCGCGCCATTCCGTGGATTTTCGCCTGGACTCAGACGCGTCTGATGCTGCCCGCCTGGCTGGGTTGGGAAGCCGCGCTCGGCAAGGCGCTGGAACGCGGCGAGGGCGATGTGCTGGCGCAGATGCGTGAGCAGTGGCCGTTCTTCCGAACGCGTATCGACATGCTGGAAATGGTGCTCGCCAAAGCCGATGCGGATATCGCCCGTCTCTACGACGAACGTCTGGTTCCCGTCGAGCTGCAACATTTAGGCTCACATTTGCGCGACCTATTGTCGCAGGCGTGCAAGGTGGTACTGGGGCTCACCGGGCAAACGCAACTGCTGGCTCATAGCCCTGAAACGCTGGAGTTCATCAGCCTGCGCAACGCCTATCTCGACCCGCTGCATCTGCTCCAGGCCGAGTTGCTTTCCCGGTCCCGCAGTCGCGAGGCGAGTCTTGACAGTCCTCTGGAGCTGGCGCTGCTGGTGTCTGTGGCGGGTATTGCCGCTGGCCTGCGCAATACCGGCTGACCCATCCGGTCAATGCCACAGTCGGGTCTTTTCGATCTGGCTGCGGCAAGGCTGGAGTTTGCAGGCCAGCCGGCCCGAAACGTTGATACAGATCACGCTGCTCGACAATCAAGGCCTGCAAGCCGGCGCACCTGTGGTTACTGCGACTTTTGGCGGCTTGTGCGGCCCCGGTCGGCTGTGTATCTTGATCAGCCTTTCGGCCTATTGGCCTGATTTATTTTTTAGATTGGCCCCCGAGGCGAATCCGTTGATTTGACTATAAAAATTTTGAGGAGCATGACGATGCGCGTGATTCTGCTGGGAGCTCCCGGGGCCGGTAAAGGTACTCAGGCAAAATTCATCACTGAAAAATTCGGCATCCCCCAAGTTTCGACAGGCGACATGCTGCGCGCTGCGGTCAAGGCAGGCACTGAACTGGGCCTGAAAGCCAAGAGCGTCATGGACGCGGGCGGTCTTGTATCCGATGACCTGATCATTGGCCTGATCAAGGACCGTCTGGCCGAGCCGGATTGTGCAAATGGCGTGCTGTTCGACGGTTTTCCGCGCACCATTCCTCAAGCCGAAGCGCTGTTGAACGCCGGTCTGGAAATTGACCACGTGCTGGAGATCGCTGTCGACGACGAAGAAATCGTCAAGCGCATGTCCGGTCGCCGCGTTCACGAAGGTTCTGGCCGCATCTACCACACCATCTTCAATCCACCGAAGGTTGAAGGCATTGACGATGTGACCGGCGAGCCATTGCTGCAGCGCAAGGACGACGTCGAAGAAACCGTTCGCCATCGTCTGGCTGTCTACCACGCTCAGACCAAGCCGCTGGTCGAGTTCTACAGCAAACTGGAAGCCAGGAACGGCAAGCCCAAGTGCAGCCATATTCCTGGCGTCGGTTCGGTTGAAGACATCACCGCCAAGGTGCTGAAAGCCCTGAGCTGAGGCACGCAGCCTGATCAATAAATGGCCCGCTTGCGGGCCATTTGTCATTTATACTGCGCCACTTTTTCACCAAGACGGAAACACCGATGACCACCTTGCTGGCCCTGGACACCGCCACTGAAGCCTGCTCGGTCGCTTTGCTGCATGACGGCAAGGTGCTGAGCCACTATGAGGTGATTCCGCGCCTGCATGCCCAGCGCCTGTTGCCGATGATCAAGGATCTGCTGGCCGAGGCGGGCATTGCGATGTCGGCGCTGGATGCCATCGCCTTCGGCCGCGGTCCGGGCGCTTTCACTGGTGTGCGTATTGCCATTGGTGTGGTGCAGGGGCTGGCGTTTGCCCTGGAGCGCCCGGTGCTGCCGGTGTCTAATCTTGCCGTGCTGGCCCAGCGCGCCTTTCGTGAACAAGGCGCAACGCAGGTCGCAGCGGCCATCGATGCACGTATGGATGAGGTTTATTGGGGTTGCTACCTCGAGGCTGCAGGTGAGATGCGTCTGCTCGGCAACGAAGCGGTCATGGCCCCGGAGCGGGCAATGCTGCCGACAGATGCCAGCGGTCAATGGTTTGGCGCCGGTACCGGTTGGGGCTATGCGGAGCGTATTCCAGTCAGTCTGTCAGGGCATGATGCAAGCATGCTCCCCCATGCCCAGGACTTGCTGACCCTGGCGACGTTTGCCTGGCAGCGTGGCGAAGCCTTACCGGCAGACGACGCTCAACCGGTGTATCTGCGCGACAAGGTGGCCACACCCAAGGCGCGATGATCTTCTTATCCAGCGCAGTCCGGGAGTGACTGCGCGTGCCTTCTGTACAGCAAACCCTTTAAAACAGCTGGCCCGGGGGCTCATGAAATCCCGCTGCGCGCCGAAAGACTATCAATGGGCCATCTACCGTTTATCGTCTGGATGCGTCTTAATCTCATATGGCGTAAACAAATTTCAATATATGTGGTCTAGTTATCGTTCGGCAATTTGCGAACTACAAGGCAGTAACGCTAAATTGCCACTATCGACGCCGAGTATATAATCGATGCGCATAGACGGAACCTCATCACGCTCTTACCCGATCAAGCGAAAGCCGCAAAAGACGCCTTCCACTGTTGAAGGCTCTTTCGAGGAAGTCGCTGCAGATGCCGAACTGCCTCCGCTTTCTTCGCAGGCACGTCGCGAATCGGGTGATGCACCTGTTGGCAGTACTGCCAACGTGCCTGCGCGTCCGCAAGACATCATTTTCCCGCGCTCCATGAGTTCTCGTGTCGCACACGCTCTTGCCAGTTACCTGACGACGGCCAGCTTTGTGGATTGGGACCTTGAAGTATCTGGGCTCGATCTTCACGTCTGATTGTGTCTGACCTTCCTTACTACCTCGGTTGTCCGTCATGGAGTGAAAACGCCTGGCGCGAGTTCCTGTATCCCGAAGACGCCCGTCCCAATGACTTCCTGAGTCTTTACACTCAGGTGTTCAACGTTGTTGAAGGCAATACCACTTTTTACGCTCGTCCCGCCGCCACTACGGTGCAGCGTTGGGCCGAACTGATGCCTGACGACTTTCGCTTTACCGCCAAATTTCACAAAGACATCAGCCACAGCGGCGACCTTCGTGAGCAGGTCGGTGCGGCCGAGGAATTCATTCGCTTGCTCGCGCCGCTGGGCGAGCGGATATCGCCGTTCTGGCTGCAACTGCCCGCCAGCTTCACACCGCAGCGTCTTGCTGAACTGGTCGGCTTTCTCGATGAGTTGAAGGTGCCGCTGGCGGGAGAAGTGCGCAACATGGCATTTTTCATGAAGGGCGATGAAGAACGCATGCTCAACCGGCTGTTGCTGGACCGTGGCATCGAGCGCATTTGCCTCGACTCGCGTGCCTTGTTCAGTTGTATTTCCAGCGACCCTGCCGTGCTGCATGCGCAATCCAAGAAACCCAAGGTGCCGCCCCGTCCTGCTGCATTGACCTTGTTCCCTCAGGTCCGCTTCATCGGCCGTCCTGAACTGGAAGCCAATGATCCGTTTCTGGTCCAGTGGGTGGAGAAGGTTGCTGTATGGATCGAAGAAGGGCGAACGCCCTATGTATTCCTGCACACGCCCGACAACCTAAGAGCGCCAGCGCTGGCCAGACGTTTTCACGAACAACTGATGGTGCGCCTGCCCGGTCTGCCGCCATTGCCTGAACTGGATCGCGGGCCACAGGTGGAACAGTTGGGCTTGCTCTAAGGCCGCCAAGTGTGTGCTGATAGCGGCTCGATTCGGCAGAGGGCATGCACATGGACTCGCAACAGATTCTCAGGGCTCACGCGTTCAAGGCCCTGCATGAGCGTGAAGGCGCTTTTGTCATACCCAACCCGTGGGATGCGGGTTCCGCGACGTTACTGGCCTCCCTGGGCTTCGAGGCGCTGGCCACGACCAGTGCCGGGCTTGCCTTCACACTGGCGCGCGCTGATGCCGAAGGCGCAATCAACCGCGAAGAAGCATTGGCGAACATCGCGGCTATCGTGGCCGCCACTTCATTGCCCGTAGCGGCAGACCTGGAAAACTGTTTTGCCGACAGCCCTGAAGGCTGTGCCGAGACGTTGCTCATGGCTGCAGCGACGGGAATTGTGGGCGGCTCTATCGAAGACGCGAGCGGTCATGCAGCTAATCCGATTTATGACTTCGAGCTGTCCGTTGATCGTGTGCGAGCTGCGGCCGAAGCTGCGCGCAGCTTGCCATTCCCCTTCCTGCTGACGGCGCGTGCCGAGAATCTGTTGCACGGTCGTATGGATTTCGACGATACCCTGCGCCGACTCACCGCCTACGCCGAGGCGGGCGCGGACGTACTGTATGCGCCGGGCCTGCGCACTCGCGAGGAGATCATTGCGGTTGTCAGAGCGGTTGCGCCCAGGCCAGTCAACGTATTGATGGGGATTGGCGGCGTCACACTGTCGGTCTCTGACCTGAGTGACTGTGGCGTCAAGCGCATCAGTGTTGGTTCCTCGCTGGCGCGCGCTGCGTTTGGCGGGTTGTATCGGGCCGCCGAAGAAATTCGCCATCACGGCACCTTCACTTACGCTGCCCAGGCGTTGCCTTTCGATCAACTGAATAACCTGTTCAAGGGCTGAATATGCGGCTTTTGCTGGTCATCCTGTTGCTCTGCGCCGCTGGCGCGCTGGCAGTCTGGCGCGGCTGGATTGACGTACCTGCGCAGTGGAATCCCTGGGCGCCGCTGGACGTGCAGGCCGAACCGAACGTCCTGACGGCTTACAAACTGTCACGCTTGCAGAGCGATCCAGCGCTGTGCGATCAGGTGCTGGCGACCTCAGGGTTGCGTTTCAGTCGTCAGGCCGACAGTGATCCTGATGCCCGTTGCCCCTTGGAAAACACGCTGCGCATTCAGGGTGGTGACGTGGTGCTGAGCAGCAGCTTCCTGGCCAGTTGCCCGCTGGCGGTGGCGTATGCGCTGTTCGATGTTCACACCTTGCAGCCCGCCGCTCAGGCGGTTTTTGGCCAGCGGGTGGCACGGATTGACCACCTCGGCAGTTTCGCCTGCCGCAATATCTACAACCGCGCCAACGGCCGGCTTAGTCAGCACGCGACGGCCAACGCGCTCGACATGGCAGGTTTTCGTCTGGCTGACGGCCAGCGCATCAACCTGCTCAAGGACTGGAGTGACAACGGGGACAAGGGGCGTTTTTTAAGGCTGGTTCGCGACGGGGCGTGCAAGCAGTTCAGCACGGTGCTGGGGCCGGACTACAACGCAGCGCATCGCGATCATTTTCACGTAGACATGGGGCGGTGGTCGGTGTGTCGGTAGGTGGGGCAGCGGCAAGCTTCTTGCGGTTTGAGCCTGGCCGCTAAACCCCCTTACGCCGCCATCCGGAGATTTTGCAGGATCAGTGGGCGAGCCCAGCCATTCTCATAGTCGAACTGACGCTGTTGGGCGGCAATGGTCTGTTTGTCCAGTGGCAGGGCAGGCTTATCAGCCAGGTCCCATTCCAGCTCGGCAATCGGCAGGTTCAGTGGGCGCGGTTGCGGGGCAGGGCCGGGGGTGCCGTTTTCGTCGTAGGGCGTCAGAACAGCCGGACGTACCCAGTGGTTCTCGAATTCCAGATGACGCTGCTGTGCGATCATTTCAGCGATGCTGAACGGTTCTGCAGGCGGTGGCAGCAGGTCGAGATCAAACTCGGCGATTGGCAGGAACAGCGGCTCAGGTGGTTTGACTTCGGTGTCGGTGACCGGGCAAGTACGTTGCTCGACAATTTTGCTCAGGGTCCGGGCACCAGCAACCGGCTCGCCTGTCTCGACATCGACTTCAACAGCGGTAGGGTGGGCTGGAAGTGCATCGCTTTCACTGACCTGTTCTGCCATCGCTCGGGCAAACGCATCCGACCACAGCTGCGTCACACCACCCAGTGTGCGGCTGTTGCGAACGCTAAAGTCGCCTGAGTGCGACAAATAGCCGATGGATGATTGAACAATCTCTGACATAGCGATCAGTACTGGCGTTGGGTCTGGCAAAATGCCTGATACCTGGTTATCGGCAGAAATTGCCGATCATTAACAATTTTTGAGTGTGTAGACGTAATGAGTGAGCAGCAAACAGGCAGTCGTATCCGGGTTGAGGCGGTGGCCGTCGACGCACAGGAGCAAGCGAAGGTGTGGGCGCAACGCCTTGGCCTGCCATTGCACGATGAAGAGGCCGACTTTGCCTTGCAGCTCACCGAGGTTGGCCTGCAATTACAGCAATTGGGCGACGATGCGCCAGGTGCTGTACGTGTTGATTTTATCGAGGGAGCGGTGGCTCACCGGCGCTTGTTCGGTGGCGGCACCGGGCAGATGATTGCCAAGGCAGTGGGTATTCAGCCGGGAATACGCCCCCGCGTGCTGGATGCTACAGCGGGTTTGGGCAAGGATGCGTTCGTGCTGGCGAGTCTCGGCTGTGAAATGAGCCTGATCGAGCGTCAGCCAATCATTGCCGCGCTGCTGGAAGATGGTTTGGCGCGTGGTCGCGGTGACCGTGATGTCGGTTCGATCATTGCTCAGATGCGTCTGCTGACTGGCAACTCCATCGAGATCATCCGCAGCTGGACAGACGAGCCGCCGCAGGTAATTTACCTCGACCCGATGTTCCCGCACCGGGAAAAGACCGCGCTGGTCAAAAAGGAAATGCGCCTGTTCCGGCCGCTGGTAGGCGATGACATGGACGCGCCTGCCTTGCTGGAAGCTGCCCTGGCGCTGGCAACCCATCGCGTTGTCGTCAAACGCCCGCGCAAGGCGCCCTGCATTCAAGGGCCCAAACCCGGTTACGCGCTGGATGGCAAATCCAGCCGTTACGATATTTATCCGAAAAAAGCCCTGAAGCCCAAAGTGGCCGAGAAAGACCCGGAAGAGTAGATACTCGCCAGGACTCTCTCGATCAGTAGGCTGCGCCGCTCATGGTTATGCACAAAACTGGCTCGCTCTCGTGCTGATTCTCAGCGTCACGAAAAAGCTCAAAGCGCGCCAAACACCTTCTTCGCCAGCCCCGTAGCCGCGGCCTGCGGGTTAGCACGAATGCTCTCTTCCTGTTTGGCAATCATCTCGAATAGCCCGTTGAGCGCTTGCTCGGTCACGTAGCTTTCGAGATTGGCGTTTTTGCTGTCCAGCGCGCCAAGCGCCGCAGCCTTGCCAGCGAAGGCGTTGTATTTCTGGGCCAGGCCTACCTGATCAGTGGACTTCTTGACGATCGGCAGGAATTTAGCGCGGATCTGTTCACGGCTGGTGCTGCTCAGGTACTGGGTTGCCGAGTCCTTGCCACCACTGAGGATCGCCTTGGCGTCAGTCACCGTCATCTTTTTCACCGCATCGACCAGCAGTGCCTGAGCCTGAGGTACAGCGGCTTCAGCCGCCTGGTTCATACTGGTTTCCAGTTGATCGACCTGACTGCCCATGCCCAGCATTTTCATCTTTTTCGCGACTTGGCCCAGCTTGCCGGGCAGCTCGATACGCACCTGCTCATTCTTGCTGAAACCGCCAGGAACGCCCAGTTGCTTGACCGCAACCTGCGCGCCCTGGGTCAGGGCATCCTTGAGCCCGCCGGTGGCGTCCGATTGCGAAAGGTCGCCCAGCGACAAGGCAAAAACGTTGGCCGACATCAGCAGGCCTGCGCACAGGCTGGCAACGGTGAACGAAAAACGAGGCATAAGGCGTCCTTGTAGAAATGAGTGCTGACCCGCGCCTGAATCAGTAGCGGCGCAGTACGCCATCAGCGTATCAGGAAGTCACGACGCTGGCTGATGCCAGCGGGCGGAAAACATCCTTCTACAGATTCCTTTCAAATTGCGAAAAAGCACTACGCCGGCCCGGTTTCGCTTTTTGCCTCCGGCTCTTCTTCGTTACTGTGCAGGGCAACCTGCCGGATCGACAGCCGTATTTCAGCCGGCAAGACGCGCTTGGCTGCACCTTCTGCCAGTTCGCCCAGCATCGGGTGGTAACTCAGTTTGCCCGCTGTGTCCTTGCGCAGTACGCCGAGGTCCAGCAGGGTCTGGATAAAGTGCCGGAACAGACTCTTGTCGAAAAACTCCGGCGCATTCAGACCATGCAGGATCGACAGACGCTGGGCCATGACCGTACACAAGTCTTCCAGCTCCTCGGCGCTCAGGATGTTCTGACCGTTGTTGAGCAACAGGGCGATTGCCATGTAGAAACGCTGCAACGTCTGTGCGATGGCGCGCGACAACAGGGTCAGCAGCACAAATTCCCGTGAGCTGGGTTCAGGGCGCACGTAGGCGTCATTCTTGAAGCGCAACAGACCTTGCTCGACGAACGCTGCGAGCCATTGATCGATTACCTCGTCCAGTTTATTCAGCGGCCAGCGAATGAACAGTTCCGATTGCAGGTAGGGGTATAGAGCATGGGTGTAGCGCAGAATCTGCTCGCGGGTCATGCGCGATGAACTCTGGAAAAAGCTCGCCAGCAGTGAAGGCAGGGCAAAGATGTGCAGCACGTTGTTGCGGTAATAGGTCATCAGGACTGCGTTCTGCTCGTTCAGATACAGAATCTTGCCCAGCGCATCTTTCTGCTCGGCCAGCAGGTCCATGCCTTTGACGTGCTCGATCAGCGAACGCCCGTTACCTTCCGGCAGCGTGGTGTGCGGCGAGTAAGGCACGCTGCGTAACAGCGTCAGGTACAGGTCGAGCACACGCTCCATAGCCTGATCGTCCAGCGCCAGCTTTTGCGTCGACAGTAATGCAACCGCCACCAGGTTCATCGGGTTGACCGCCGCGGCCTCGTTGAGGTGCTGGGCCACACGCTCGCCCAGCCGATGAGTGGTTTCGCTCAGCCAGTCAGGGCGATATTGCGGCGCGAGTTCCTGTGCGCGCCAGTCCGGCTGCTCGCTGTCGAGGAATTCAGCCAGCTTGATCGGTTCGCCGAAGTTCACCGATACCTCACCGAAGCGCTGCTTCAACGCACCGATGACTTTGAAAATGTCGAAGATCGATTCTTTTTTCTTGGTCGCGCCGCGCAGTTCACCCAGGTAGGTACGGCCTTCCAGCACCCGCTCGTAGCCGATGTACACCGGGATGAAGACAATCGGCATCCGCGAGTTGCGCAGAAAGCTGCGCAGGGTAATGGCAAGCATGCCGGTCTTGGGTTGCAGCATGCGTCCAGTACGTGAGCGACCGCCCTCGACGAAGTATTCGACCGGGAAACCCTTGGTGAACAAGGTGTGCAGGTACTCGTTGAACACGGCGGTATACAGCGGGTTGCCCTTGAACGTTCGGCGCATGAAAAACGCGCCGCCACGCCGCAGCAGGCTGCCGACTACCGGCATGTTCAGGTTGATGCCTGCGGCAATGTGCGGCGGTGTCAGGCCGTTGCGAAACAGCAGATAGGACAGCAGCAGGTAATCGATATGGCTGCGATGGCAGGGCACGTAGATCACTTCATGGCCCGGCGCGACTTTCTGCACGCCTTCGATGTGGCTGACCTTGATGCCATCGTAGATCTTGTTCCAAAACCAGCTCAGCACCACTTCGAGAAAGCGGATAGCGGAGTAGGTGTAGTCCGAGGCGATCTCGTTGCCGTAACTCAGCGCTCGCTCACGTGCCTTGTCCTGCGAAATCTTTTCCCGTTCGGCTTCTTCGATGATTGCCTGTTTGACCAGTGGCTCATCCAGCAGGCCTTTGACCACGGTGCGTCGGTGCGACACGTCCGGGCCTATCACCGCGCTTTTCAGGTTGCGGAAATGCACCCGCAGCAGACGCTGACTCATGCGCAGGGTCAGTTCGTAGCCTTTGTTCTGGTCAACCAGTTCGCGCATGTGAATCGGTGCGGAAAACTGCACGCGGGTCTTGCGCCCCAGAATCAGGATGCTGACCAGACGTCGCAAGCGCCCGGTCACCGCCCAGCTGTCGGCGAACAAAAGCTTCCAGGCGCTGGATTCCCGATCAGGTGACTGACCCCAGAAAACGCTGACCGGGATGATTTGCGCATCCTCGGCAGGGTTCTGGCTCACCGCGGCGACCAGACGCTCCAGCGTCGGTGGCGCGCCACGCTTGTCCTGGCGGCCCAGCCAGTCCGGTGCGGGTGTCAGGTAGAAATAGGCCATCGGCTCGATCAGGTCGCCAATGGCTACCGACAGCACGGGGCGGGGCAGGCCGGCCTTGCGGCATTCGGTATCGACGACGGCGAGATCGCTAAGCGAAGGCGACTGCAATGCATAGAGCACCGGTCGACTGCGGTCGAGGTTGAGCGTGAAGGATGACTGATTGATGGTTTCCGAGCGAACCCAGAGGTACAGCAATCGGCGCAGAGTGCCGAATACGAGGCGACGGAATGGAGAGCGGGTCATACGGCTTCTGCTGAGTAGGAGTCGGGCGGCTGCCCGAGATGGGCGTCAGTGTGACGCATCCCGAGAAGATCGGCAAAAACGCTGGCGCGCTTGCTGGTGAGTCTGGAGGGTTACCTGCGTAGCACGCTCACGGCGAAGACGGTACATGTCGGTACCGTCGTTACCCTTATAGAGAAAAACCTTACACGGTGCGCCAGGTAATCTCTTCTTCACCGTCGGCGCTGACGCGTATCCAGCGATCGGCTGTTTCATCGCTTTCTTCTTCGACCCAGGTGCCCGGCGCGCAACGTACTTCGACATTCAACGCGGCGAATGCAGCGCGTGCGCAGGCGATGTCGTCGTCCCACGGGGTCTGGTCGCTGTCCAGGTGCAGGCTGTTCCATTTACCAACGGCTTTCGGCAGCCAGGTCACGCGCACCTCACCCGCCTTGCACTTCCAGGTCTGGCCGCGTTGTGTCCAGTCCGTGCAATGGCCGATGGCGGCTTCCAGCCATGCAGCGATTGCCTTGTGATCGACGTCTGCGTCTTTCAGGTAAATCTCGATATCGGGTTGGCGCATGGGTGCCTCTGTTGAATGCTTATTGCAGCACGAAATAATCGTAGCGCATGGAAACGGTGACCTTGAAAGGCCCTGGTTGCTCGATGACCGCAGCGCGGCGTTCGGCGCTGGCTCGCCAGCCGTGAGGTGTCATCGCCAGCAAATCGGCGCGGGACTGGCCGTCGATCAGCTTCAATGTGTAGCGTAGCGTTTCGCTGTGTTGCAACTGCATGCCTTCCGGCACCAGTGCCAAGTGCTTGTCGTCGGCATAATCACGAACTTCATCGTACAGACGCTGACGCAGTTCCATCAGGTGTTCGCTGGTCGGGCCGACACGCATCAGTCCGCCACCCGGGGTTAACAGGCGTTTGGCTTCCTGCCAGTCCAGCGGGCTGAACACGCTGGCCAAAAACTGACAGCTCGCATCCGGCAACGGCACCCGAGCCATGCTGGCGACCATCCAGGTCAGGCTCGGATCGCGACGGCAGGCCCGCTTCACGGCTTCGCGGGAGATATCCAGTGCGTAACCGTCGGCGAGGGGCAGGGCTTCGGCAATTTGCGCGGTGTAATAACCTTCACCGCAGCCGATGTCCAGCCAGCGTGCCGGGGCGCGCTCTGCCGCCAGTTCGGCCAGTCGGCGGGCAACCGGTGCGTAGTGTCCGGCGTTGAGAAAGTCGCGCCGCGCCTCGACCATGGCCTGATTGTCACCAGGGTCGCGGCTGTTCTTGTGCTGTACCGGCAGCAGGTTCAGATAACCCTGACGCGCACGGTCGAAACAGTGGTTGGCCGGGCATACCACACCATTGTCCGCCGCACTGAGCGGCGCAGAGCAGATCGGGCAGGTCAGCATCAGGCGAGCAACTTGACCAGCGTCTGGTAGTAGATCTCGGTCAGTACATCGAGATCGCTGGCCAGGATACGTTCGTTGACCTGGTGAATCGTCGCGTTGACCGGTCCCAGTTCAACCACTTGGGTGCCCAGGGTTGCAATGAAACGACCATCGGAGGTGCCGCCGCTGGTCGAGGCTTTGGTGTCGCGACCGGTGACGTTCTTGATGCTGGACGACACCGCGTCCAGCAGCGCGCCCGGCTCGGTCAGGAAAGGCAGGCCCGACAAGGCCCAGTCCACATGCCAGTCCAGCTCATGCTTGTCGAGAATGCTCGCCACACGCTGCTGCAAGCCTTCGACAGTGGACTCGGTCGAGAAGCGGAAATTGAAGACCGCCACCAGATCACCCGGAATCACGTTGGTCGCGCCGGTGCCGGAATTGAGGTTGGAGATCTGAAAACTGGTTGGCGGAAAGAAGTCGTTGCCGTTGTCCCAGTGTTCGGCGGCCAGTTCAGCCAGCGCCGGAGCGGCCAGGTGAATAGGGTTCTTCGCCAGATGCGGGTAAGCGACATGACCCTGCTTGCCACGCACGGTCAGTGTGGCGCCCAGCGAGCCGCGACGACCGTTCTTGACCACATCACCCACCAGCGTGGTGCTCGACGGCTCGCCGACGATGCACCAGTCGAGTCGTTCCTTGCGAGCTGCCAGCCGCTCCACAACGGCCTTGGTGCCATGATGCGCCGGGCCTTCTTCATCACTGGTGATCAGAAACGCCACCGAGCCCTTGTGATCGGGATGATCGGCAACAAAACGCTCGGCCGCCACCAGCATCGCCGCCAGACTGCCTTTCATGTCCGCTGCGCCACGCCCGCAAAGCATGCCGTGTTCGTCGATCAACGCGTCGAATGGATCGTTCTGCCATTTCTCTAGCGGACCGGTCGGCACCACGTCGGTATGACCGGCGAAACACAGCACCGGGCCTTCCTGGCCGCCGTGGGTGGCCCAGAAATTGTCGACGTCTTCGATACGCATCGGCTCCAGCGTGAAGCCGGCATCGCCCAGACGCTGCATCATCACGGTCTGGCAATCGGCGTCGACCGGGGTGACCGAAGGCCGCCGGATCAGGTCGCAGGCAAGTTGGAGAGTGGGCGAGAGGTCGGCGGGGGCCGTCATGTACTGAACTCCGATAGCAAGGCGTTGGGCGTGAAAAGGCGGTTATCTTAAAGCAAAAACGCTCAGGCCAATGCCTGGATATGACGAACACGGCTGCAATGGCTGGTTTCTGACCGCGTGCTGGTATGGAGAGATGCCCTGAGGCTCATCTCCCTCTATAATGCGCGCCGGTTTTAGGGGTATTGATCATGAGCACAGACGATCCACGTTTCGCAGGCATCGCCCGTTTGTACGGCATCGAAGGGCTGGCACGTCTGCGTGCGGCTCATGTGGCGGTGGTCGGTATCGGCGGTGTGGGTTCCTGGGCGGCAGAAGCCATGGCGCGCAGTGGCGTCGGCGAGATATCGTTGTTCGACATGGACGATGTTTGTGTCAGCAACAGCAACCGCCAGCTGCATGCGCTGGACAGCACGGTCGGGAGGCCGAAGGTCGAGGTGATGGCCGAGCGTATTCGGGCGATCAACCCTGATTGCGTCGTCCACGCGGTGGCGGATTTCGTGACCCGCGACACCATGGCCGAGTGCATTACCCCGGACATGGACTTTGTGATCGACTGTATCGACAGTGTCAACGCCAAAGCCGCGCTGATTTCCTGGTGCAAGCGCCGCAAGATTCAGATGGTCACCACCGGCGGGGCAGGCGGGCAGATTGATCCGACCCTGATTCAGATCGCCGACCTGAACCGCACCTTTAACGACCCGCTGGCCTCCAAGGTGCGTTCGACCTTGCGCCGCGACTACGGCTTTTCCCGCACCCCGAACCGCCACTACAGCGTGCCCTGTGTGTTTTCCACCGAACAACTGCGTTATCCGAAGCCGGATGGCAGTATCTGTCTGGAAAAGAAGTTCGTCGGCGATGGCGTCAAGCTGGACTGTGCCGGTGGCTTCGGTGCAGTGATGATGGTGACCGCAACGTTTGGTATGGTTGCCGCCACCCGTGCGGTAGACAAGCTGGTCGCAGGTACACGGCGGCCTTCCGAGCGGGTCAAGCCTCTGCCGGTTACTGCCAATCAGGCTTGAGTAAGCTCACGCATCCTTTGCAGCACGGCGTTCAGGCCGTTGCTGCGCGAAGGTGAAAGCTGGCGGCTCAGCCCCAGTTGAGTGAACCAGTCAGGCAGGTCCACGCGTTCCAGCTCCTCTGCTGAAAGCCCGTTGACCCGTGCGAGCAACAGCGCAACCAGCCCGCGAATCAGTCGTGCGTCGCTGCTGGCACGGAACTGCCAGCCATGGGCGCTGATTTCACCGGTCAGCCAGACCTTGCTTTCGCAGCCATGCACCAGGTGCTCATCCGACTTCTGCTGATCGTCCAGCGGCGGCAGACGGTCGCCCCACTGCATGAGCAGGCGTGCGCGCTGTTCCCAGCCCTGTAGTTGCGCAAAGGTTTCCAGCGCAACAAGTGCCTGCGCGGGAACCGTCATCGAAGCAGTTCCAGTGCCTGATCCAGTGCGCTGAAAAAACGTAGCAGGTCGTCAGAATCGTTATAAAACGCCAGCGAAGCCCGTATTGCACCGGGCAGACCGAGTGTTGTGAACAGCGGCATCGCACAGTGATGACCTGCTCGCACGGCGATACCCTGCTCGGTCAGCAGGTGCGCAAGGTCGGCATTATGAACGCCGTCAACGGCGAAGCTGACCAGTGCGAGGTCCGGGTCGCCGAGCACCTGAATGCCATCACGCTGTTGCAGGCCTTCCAGGAGCCGACGATGCAGGTTGGCTTCATGCTCCGCCACTGCGTGATGATCGAGGCTGCTTAGATAATCGAGCGTTGCGCCCAGACCGATTACGCTGGCGATGGGCGGTGTGCCGGCCTCGAAGCCCAGTGGCGCGGGTCTGAACGTCGCCCGCTGATAATCGGCAGTCAGTACCATCTCGCCGCCATACTGCCAGTGCGTCAGTCTCTGCAGTGCGTCGTTGCGGCCATAAAGCACACCCAGTCCTTCCGGCCCGTAAAGCTTGTGACTGGAAAATACATAGAAATCGCAGCCCAGTGCCTGCACGTCGTGGCGACCGTGCACGACGCCTTGCGCGCCATCCACCACGGTCAGCGCCCCCTGAGCCCTGGCCAGCGCAATCAGGCGGGCCAGCGGTTGCCGGGTGCCGAGTACGTTGGAGAGCTGACTGACTGCCAGTAGACGTGTGCGCGGTCCGATCAGACTGGCTGCGGCATCGGTATCGATCACGCCGTTGGCGTCGATCGGCAGAATCACCAGTTTCAGATGGCGTCGCTGGGCCATTTGCTGCCACGGCAGCAGGTTGGCATGGTGCTCCAGCGCGCTGATGACGATCTCGTCGCCCACCGCGAACTCATGCTCCAGCCCGTAGGCCAGCAGGTTGAGCGCCGAGGTTGCGCCGTGGGTGAAAATGATTTGCCCGCTGTCACCGACGTTGAGCCAGTGCGCAGCCTTGCGGCGACTGTCTTCGAACGCCTGAGTGGCGTGGGCGCCGGGCAGATGCTGCGCACGATGCACATTAGCGGCACCGTTGGCGTAATAGTGGGTCAGGGCATCGATCAATGCCTGCGGTTTTTGCGTGGTGGCGGCGTTGTCCAGATAGGTCTGGCCTTGCCGTTGCAGTGCGGCGATGGCTGGAAAGTCAGCACGCCAGAGAGAGGTGAGGGGCATTGTTTATCCGGCTCGTGGCAGCGGATTCAAAGCCGCAGGGCTTTGAACCCGCACACAGCGTCAGTTATGAGCGTGCAGTGCTTCGTTCAGCTCGACAGCCGACTTGTGGGTCTTGCATTCCACAGCGCCGGTCTGCGAGTTGCGACGGAACAGCAGATCGTTCTGGCCGGCCAGTTCGCGCGCCTTGACGATCTTGACCAGCTCGTTGTTTTCATCAAGCAGTGCGACCTTGGTGCCTGCGGTCACATACAGACCCGACTCCACGGTGTTGCGATCACCCAGCGGTATGCCGATACCGGCGTTGGCGCCGATCAGGCAGCCTTCGCCTACCTTGATGATTATGTTGCCGCCACCGGACAGCGTGCCCATGGTCGAGCAACCGCCACCCAGGTCCGAGCCCTTGCCGACGAATACGCCTGCCGAAACACGGCCTTCGATCATGCCGGGGCCTTCAGTGCCGCCGTTGAAGTTGACGAAGCCTTCGTGCATTACGGTGGTGCCTTCGCCAATGTAGGCACCCAGGCGCACGCGCGCGCTATCAGCGATACGCACGCCGCTCGGCACCACGTAGTCGGTCATTTTCGGGAATTTGTCGACCGAGAACACTTCCAGCAGTTCGCCCTTGAGGCGCGCTTCGAGTTGGCGTTCGGCCAGTTCACCCAGATCGACTGCGCCGTGGCTGGTCCAGGCGACGTTTGGCAGCAACGGAAAGATGCCGGCCAGGTTCAGGCCATGCGGCTTGACCAGACGATGCGACAGCAGGTGCAGCTTGAGGTACGCCTCGGGAGTCGATGTCAGCGTGCCGTCTTCGGCCAGCAGTGTGGCGACCAGCGGCTTCTGGCTTTCGGCCAGACGGGTCAGCAGTGCGGCTTGAGTGCTGTCGACCGGCTTGACGGCCTCGGCCAGCTTGTACGCCATGTCTACCGTGAAGGTGATGGCCTTGTTGCCATCGGTGTAATCCAGAACTGGCGCAATCGCGGCAACCAGTGCTGGCGATGGATTGATCAGCGGCTGGGCGTAAAACACTTCCAGCCACGCGCCTTGACGATTTTGAGTGCCGACGCCGAAGGCCAGGCTGAACAGGGTAGTGGACATGCAAATACCTCTTAACTTAATCAAGGGGCTTTCAGTAGCGCTCTGGCTTACTGTAAAGCCGCTGTATACAGGTCTGGTTTGAAACCAATCAGGGTCTTGTCGCCCAGATCAAGCACCGGACGCTTGATCATGGATGGCTGCGCGAGCATCAGTTCGATGGCTTTCGCCTGGTCGAGATCGGCCTTCTGTCCGTCGTCGAGCTTGCGAAAAGTGGTGCCTGCGCGGTTCAGCACCACTTGCCAGCCATGCTCGTCGCACCACTGCGTCAGGTGCTCACGGTCGATACCCAGCGTCTTGTAATCATGAAAGTCGTAGCTCACGGCATGTTCATCGAGCCAGGTACGAGCCTTTTTCATGGTGTCGCAGGCTTTGATGCCAAATAGAGTGTAAGTCATTGTTTTGGGCGGGGTGGCTGATCTTGCTCGTTACTCCCCGCTGCTTCTCCTTGCAATTCAGCCGCGCATTATGCCACGACAACCCGTTTGGTGTTGTGACAGCGTCGAAACCGCTGCTGAACAAAAACTAGATAATAACCCTAACCATCATTAATAAAACTTCACTCGTGCACGCTTGAGTGGCAAGCCCTATGCGGGCAATGATTGTTTTCCACTTGAAGGCTGGGTGCGTTATGTCTGAGCAAGAGAGAAAGCGTCAGGATGCGCTTGTACGGCAACGTTATTACCGGGAGCGGCAGCGTGCCGACGGATTCAAACAAAGCACGCTCTGGATACACGGCGAGGCCGAGGCTGAAGGTCGGTTGGCTGCGCGGGAAGGCAAGCCGCTGCTGCCCATGCAGTCTCGCGACCCTGTGAGCTGGGCGGTCGGCTGGGTGGCAGAAAAAATGCGTACTCGTCAGTAATCAGACCGTCGAGAACTAGCCCATGAGGAACAACTGCTGGTAGTGATTCGCCCTGCCGCACATTGCGTGCAACAGGGTGATTTCACACGTGCCCTATTTGCTCAGGAAGGCGCGGATACGTTCGGCAGCCTCGATGCACTCGGCCAGCGGCGCGACCAATGCCAGTCGTACTCGCCCGGCACCCGGGTTGACGCCATCGACTTCCCGCGACAGATACGAGCCCGGCACTGCGGTGACGTGCTGGTCAACAAACAGATCACGGCAAAATGCGGCGTCGTCGGTGCCTACGTTTGGCCACAGGTAAAACCCGCCGTCCGGACGCTGCACGTCCAGGACCGGGGCCAGGATGTCGAGCACCGCGTCGAATTTCTCGCGGTACAGGTCCCGGTTGGCACGCACATGGGCTTCGTCGTTCCAGGCGGCAATGCTGGCCAGTTGAGTCTGAACCGGCATGGCGCAGCCGTGGTACGTGCGATACAGCAGGAACGCCTTGAGGATCTCGGCATCCCCGGCGACGAATCCGGAACGCAGCCCCGGCAGGTTGGAGCGCTTGGACAGGCTGTGGAAGACCACGCAGCGCTTGAAGTCCTTGCGGCCCAGCTCTACACAGGCACTGAGCAGACCCGGTGGTGGCGTCTGTTCGTCGAAGTACAGCTCGCTGTAGCATTCGTCAGCGGCAATCACGAAATCGTACTGATCGGCCAGGGCAATAAGCTTTTTCAGCGTTTCTACCGGAATCAGCGCACCGGTCGGGTTGCCCGGCGAGCACAGGAACAGAATCTGGCAACGTTGCCAGATGTCCGGGCTGACCGCGTCGAAATCAGGGTTGAAGCCGTTCTGATCCAGGCACGGCAGATAGTGCGGCTTGGCGCCCGCCAGAAACGCGGCACCTTCGTAGATCTGATAAAACGGGTTCGGACTGATGACCAGAGCGTCATCGCCGCGATTGACCACGGTTTGGGTAAATGCAAACAGCGCCTCGCGGGTGCCGTTGACCGGCAGTACGTTGCGTGCCGGATCAATCCAGCCTTCAGGCACGCCGAAGCGGCGGCTGCACCAGCCGGCAATCGCCTCGCGCAGCGCGGGGATGCCCAATGTAGTGGGGTAAACCGCCATTTGATCGAGGTTGTCTGCAAGCGCCCTGGCAACGAAATCCGGTGAGCGGTGCTTCGGTTCGCCAATCGACAGTGCCACCGGGCGTTTTTCCGGGTTAGGCGTCACGCCGCCCAGCAAAGCGCGAAGCTTCTCGAAAGGGTAGGGCTGAAGCAGTTGCATGGCGTTATTCATGGAGCGTGTTCCTCGATGAGCTTCGTTGAGCCGATTCGTGTGGTCGAGTGTTCATATGCTGATCCGCAGATCGCCGCTGGCATCCGGGTTGACGCTCAATTGCTTGACGATTGCTTCCTGCAACTGGCTGCACAGCTGCGGATCGGACAGGGGCTGATTGTTGGCGTCGGTGATGAAGAAAACGTCTTCCACGCGTTCGCCCAGGGTCGCAATCTTGGCGTTCTGCAGGGACAGGTCGAACTCCAGGAAGATCTTGCCGACCCGAGCCAGCAGGCCGGGTCGATCCGGGGCCAGCAGTTCCAGTACGGTCACCGGACGCTGCGCATCATTGTGAATGGTGACCTGCGGCGCAAACGCGAAGTGCTTGAGCTGGCGGGGCACGCGTCGCTTGATGATCGTCGGGTAATCATCCGGGTTGTGCAGGGCTTCGGTCAGGCCGTCGCGGATATCCTGAATACGCTCCGGATTGTTGCCGATCGAGCCGCCTTCATGATCCAGCACGATGTAGGTGTCGAGTGTGAACTGGCTGCTGGATGTGATGATGCGCGCGTCGTGAATGTTCAGGTTCAATTGGTCCATCGCGGCTACGGTCACCGCGAAGAAGTCATGCTGATCCGGCGCATAAATAAAGATCTGCGTACCGCCCTCGAATTCGCGTTGAGTGGTTTCCTTGATCAGCACCAGCGGGCCGCCATCGGAGGGTTGTTGCAGGATGGCGTCGCTGTGCCAGGCAACGTCGCCAGCGGTGTGGCGCAGGAAGTAATCGTCGCCCAGTGCTGACCATAGCTGCTCGACATCATCAGGATCGGTGCCGTTGCGCACCAGGATATCCAGTGCCGCAATCTGCGTGCGGCGTATCTGCTCTTCACGGTCGACCGGGTTTTCCAGGCCGCGACGCAGGGCGCGCTTGGTCTCGGTATACAGCTGGCGCAACAGGCTGGCGCGCCATGAATTCCACAGGGTCGGATTGGTCGCGTTGATGTCGGCGACGGTCAGCACGTACAGATAGTCCAGATGCACTTCGTCGCCGACGAACTGGGCGAAATCATGGATGACCTGCGGGTCGGACAAGTCTTTGCGCTGTGCGGTGGTCGACATCACCAGATGGTTGCTCACCAGCCAGACGATCAGCCGGGTGTCCCAGTCAGGCAATTGATGACGCTTGCCGAACGCTTGCGCGTCCACTGCGCCCAGCTCCGAGTGATCACCGCCACGACCCTTGCCGATGTCGTGATACAGCCCGGCCAGGTAGATAAGCTCGGCCTTGGGCAGGCGAGCCATGATCTTGCTGGCCAGTGGAAATTTCTCCGACACTTCGGTGTATTGCAGCTTGCGCAGGTGCTTGATCAGATTCAGCGTGTGCGCATCGACGGTATAGATGTGGAACAGGTCATGCTGCATCTGCCCCACGATATGGCCAAACTCCGGCAGATAAAGGCCGAGAATTCCGTAGCGGTTCATGCGTCGCAGGTTGCGATGAATGCCCATCTCGCATTTGAACAGCTCGATGAACAGGCTGGTATTGCGGATATCGTTGCGGAAGTCGTCGTTGATCAGGTGCCGGTGCTCGCGCAACAGGCGAATGGTGTCGGCGCGCACCCCCTTGATCTCCGGATGCTGGGCCATCAGCACAAAGATTTCGAGCATCGCGAACGGAGTGCGTTTGAATACGTTCGCATGGGTCGCTTCTATATAGCCGTCATGCAGCTGGAAGCGCGAATTGATCGGCTGCGGCGTACCACTGTCTTCGGAAAGAATCACTTCCTCGAAATGCTGGATGATGAGGTCGCTCAGTTCGGCGATGCTCATGACCACGCGGTAGTACTTTTGCATGAAACGCTCGATGGCGAGCTTGGCGTCATTGTCTTCATAGCCCAGCAGGCTGGCGATGCTGCGCTGGTAGTCGAACAGCAGTCGGTCTTCGGAACGTCCGGCCAGCATGTGCAGCGCATAGCGCACTTTCCAGAGGAACTCCTGGGAGGAGGCGAGCAACGCGTTTTCACTGCCCAGCAGAAAACCTTCGCCTGCCAGGGCGTGCAGGTTCAGCGTGCCGTACTGGCGTCGTGCAACCCAGAGGATGGTCTGGATATCCCGCAGCCCGCCGGGTGAGCCTTTGACGTTGGGTTCCAGGTTGTATTCGGTGTCGTTGTACTTGTGATGGCGCTTTTTCTGCTCGGCGTGTTTGGCGAGGAAGAAATCCTTGCTCGGCCACATATGCCGCGTGCTGGTGACTTCCAGCATGCGTTGGCGCAGGTGCTCAGGCCCGGCGATGGTGCGACTTTCCATCAGGTTGGTGATGACCGTCAGGTCAGCCCGCCCTTCCTGGGCGCACTCATCGACAGAGCGCACGCTTTGCCCGACTTCAAGGCCAATGTCCCACAGCAGCGTGAGAAAACCCTCGATAGGTTCGCGGAAGACCTCGTGGTCGTCACTGTCCAGCAGGATCAGCAGGTCGATGTCCGACCAGGGATGCAGTTCACCGCGGCCGTAACCGCCTACCGCCAGCAGCGCGATGTCAGCGTCCTCGCTCCAGTTGAACTGGTCCCAGGCCTTTTGCAGGATGTTGTCCACGAACCAGGCCCGATCCTCGATCAGCCGCCGAATGTCACGACCCGACCTGAAACGCTCGTCAAGCACGTCTCTGGCGCGGCGGATGGCTTTCTTGAAAGCCGCGATGGGGCTGGCTTTCAAGGCCAGTTCGGCCTGGAACTGGCCGCGATCGAACAGGTCGGGATCTACTTGCGGCATGGAACTGCATTCCTCATGTCGGGCGTTGCGGGTGTTCAATCGGGTATTCAGCCATGCAGACTCGGGTCAGGGAGCCCTTTGTGCAATGGTGTCGTCGCTGCGTAAAGTGAAGATTTCGTAACCGTCGGCGGTCACCAGCAGCGTGTGCTCCCATTGCGCCGAAAGCTTGCGATCCTTGGTGATCGCAGTCCAGCCGTCGCCAAGAATCTTGGTTTCCGGGCGGCCCTGATTGATCATGGGTTCAATGGTGAAGGTCATGCCTTCCTTCAACTGGATGCCGGTGCCTGCTTCGCCGAAGTGCATGATCTGCGGCTCCTCGTGAAACACTTTGCCAATGCCATGGCCGCAGAAGTCGCGCACCACTGAAAAACCGTTCTTTTCCGCGTGTTTCTGGATGACGGCGCCGATGTCACCCAGATGAGTACCCGGCTTGACAATCTCGATGGCCTTGTACAGGCATTCCTGAGTCACTTTCGACAGGCGTTCGGCCCATACCGGGACGGTGCCGACATGGAACATTCGGCTGGTGTCGCCGTGGTAGCCGTCCTTGATAACAGTGACGTCGATGTTCAGCGAGTCGCCGTCCTTGAGCTTCTTGTCGCTCGGGATGCCGTGGCAGACCACCTGATTGATCGAGGTACAGATCGACTTGGGGAAGCCCCGGTAATTCAGCGGAGCAGGAATCGCCTTCTGTTCATTGACGATATAGTCATGGCAGATGCGGTCGAGCTCTTCGGTGGTCACGCCTGGCTTGACATGGGGGGCGATCATTTCCAGAACGTCGGCGGCCAGACGGCCGGCGATGCGCATCTTTTCGATGTCTTCCGGAGTTTTGAGGGTGATGGTCATACAGAATCTCTCGACGTGTCTGGCACGCGGCTGGTGCGCAAAGCCGTAATTCTATCAGACCGTCTGCGCCGGGTGATCATCGCTTCCTTCTATAAGGCATTCCTGCAGCATTCGATGGCTCATTCCAGAGGGTGCTAAATGCAAAGTAAAACAAGAACTTGATGGGAGTTCCGTTCTCTTCCCTTTTGTGATATAAAATGCGCCGCTTTCCAAGGTCCGTCCTTGAAGTACAAACCCACACACGTGTCGACACGATGACCTGGGTGCCCTTGGCAGATGCCACTGGTTGGTCATTGGGATACGTGGAGGCCTAACCCGACTTATCAAGGAACTATCATGTCCCAAGTCAATATGCGCGATATGCTGAAGGCTGGTTGCCACTTCGGTCACCAAACCCGTTACTGGAACCCGAAAATGGGTAAGTACATTTTCGGCGCGCGTAACAAGATTCACATCATCAACCTTGAAAAAACCCTGCCTATGTTCAACGAAGCTTTGACTTTCGTTGAGCGCCTGGCTTCGGGCAAAAACAAGATTCTGTTCGTCGGCACCAAGCGTTCCGCTGGCAAGATCGTTGCTGAAGAAGCAGCACGTTGCGGTTCGCCGTACGTCGATCATCGCTGGTTGGGCGGCATGCTGACCAACTTCAAGACCATCCGTCAGTCGATCAAACGTCTGCGCGAGCTGGAAGTACAAGCTGAAGACGGTACTTTCGCCAAGCTGACCAAGAAAGAAGCCCTGATGCGCACCCGTGATCTGGAAAAACTGGATCGCAGCCTGGGTGGTATCAAGGACATGGGCGGTCTGCCAGACGCATTGTTCGTTATCGACGTTGATCACGAGCGCATCGCGATCACCGAAGCCAACAAGCTGGGCATCCCGGTTATCGGCGTTGTCGATACCAACAGCAGCCCAGAAGGCGTTGACTACATCATCCCGGGCAACGATGACGCAATCCGCGCTATCCAGCTGTACATGGGTTCGATGGCTGACGCTGTTATCCGTGGTCGTAACAATGTTGCTGGCGGCACCGACGTTTTCGTCGAAGAAGCTCCGGCTGCAGCAGCTGTAGAAGGCTGAGTAAAAACGCCTGGCGTTTACTCAGTACGCGAAAAGGGGGCTTAGCCCCCTTTTTGCCACCTCGGAAATGATTTGTCGGCTTGCAATCATGGCCTTGTTGTCATGTGTTGCTGCCACCCTGATTTTTCAAGAATTGCACGCCCGGCCAGCCGGGTGGAATGGTTGAAGACCTATCCAAGAGGATTTTGAAATGGCAGAGATTACTGCAGCGTTGGTCAAAGAACTGCGCGAGCGTACCGGCGAAGGCATGATGGATTGCAAAAAGGCCTTGACCAAGGCTGGCGGCGACATCGAAAAAGCAATCGACGACATGCGTGCTTCAGGCGCCATCAAGGCCGCCAAAAAAGCAGGCAACGTAGCTGCTGAAGGCGCCATCGCCATCAAGGACGACGGCAAGGCTGCTGTCATCATCGAAGTCAACTCGCAGACCGACTTCCTGGCCCTGCAGGACGACTTCAAGAATTTCGTCGCTGCCAGTGTCGAAAAAGCCTTTGCTGACAAAATGACCGACGTTGCTCCCCTGATCGAAGCTCAGGAAGCTGCACGTCTGGTACTGGTCGGCAAGGTTGGCGAAAACGTCAACATTCGTCGTCTGAAGCGCATCGAAGGTGACGTGGTAGGTACTTACCTGCACGGCAACAAGATCGGTGTGGTTGTGACCCTGAAAGGCGGCGACGTCGATCTGGCTAAAGACATCGCCATGCACGTAGCGGCGAGCAACCCTGAGTTCCTGTTCCCTTCGGAAGTTTCTGCCGAAGCGATCGAGCGCGAGAAGAATGTCTTCCTGCAACTGAACGAAGACAAGATCAAAGGCAAGCCTGCTGAAATCGTCGAGAAGATGGTTGGCGGCCGTATCACCAAGTTCCTGGCAGAAGCCAGCCTGGTTGAGCAGGCGTTCGTCAAGAACCCGGAAGTCAAGGTCGGTGAGCTGGCCAAGAAAGCCGGCGCTGAAATCGTTTCTTTCACCTACTTCAAGGTAGGCGAAGGCATCGAGAAGCCTGTCGACAACTTCGCTGACGAAGTTGCCGCCCAGCTGGCTGCCGCCAAGCAGTAAGACGGTTTTTCAAACTGCCGCCCCAAAGAGGCTGCCCGCTTACGCGTGCGGCCTCTTTGTCGAAAGAGCAAAGGAATTTTTTTCTTGGAGATTGTGCCCGCAAGGCTGCATTCTCCCGACGCTCGAACAGCGTCGAGCTAAAGTAAGCGCAGGCTTGAAATAGCCAGCACAGATTTTTTCAAAAAACGCCGCAGGAGAGATTCGCAATGGCTCAGCAGGGCAGTGGTTATCAGGCTCGCTATAAACGCATTCTACTCAAGCTTAGCGGCGAGGCCCTCATGGGCTCCGAAGAGTTCGGCATCGACCCCAAGGTCCTGGACCGCATGGCGCTGGAAGTCGGCCAACTGGTCGGTATCGGCGTTCAGGTCGGTCTGGTCATCGGTGGTGGCAACCTGTTCCGTGGCGCAGCCCTGAGCGCTGCCGGCATGGATCGGGTAACAGGCGACCACATGGGCATGCTGGCCACTGTGATGAACGCCCTCGCCATGCGTGATGCGCTCGAGCGCGCTAATATCACAGCGATCGTCATGTCTGCCATTTCGATGGTAGGCGTCACCGATCACTATGATCGTCGCAAGGCGATGCGCCATCTCAGCGCCAAGGAAGTGGTGATCTTCGCGGCGGGTACGGGTAATCCGTTCTTCACGACCGATTCGGCAGCGTGCCTGCGCGCTATCGAGATCGACGCCGATGTGGTGCTCAAAGCGACCAAGGTCGATGGTGTGTACACCGCAGATCCATTCAAGGACCCGAATGCCGAGAAGTTCGATCATCTGACTTACGATGAAGTGCTGGATCGCAAGCTGGGTGTGATGGATCTGACCGCTATCTGTCTGTGTCGCGATCACAAGATGCCGCTGCGCGTCTTCAATATGAACAAGCCGGGTGCCCTTCTGAATATCGTCCATGGTGGCGCTGAAGGAACCCTGATCGAGGAAGCCCAACAATGATCAACGAAATCAAGAAAGACGCTCAGGTTCGCATGCAGAAGAGCCTGGAGTCGCTGGCCCATGCCTTCACCCGAATCCGTACCGGCAAGGCACACCCAAGCATTCTGGGTGGCGTCATGGTTCCTTACTACGGTGCCGATACGCCGTTGAGCCAGGTTGCCAACGTGACCGTCAAGGATTCGCGCACCCTGCAGGTCGTGGCGTTCGAGCGCAACATGCTGGCGGCCGTCGACAAGGCTATCCAGAGCTCCGGTCTGGGCTTCAACCCGACCAACCTCGGCGAGCTGCTGCTGATTTCGATGCCGGCGCTGACCGAAGAAACCCGCAAGGGCTTCACCAAGCAGGCCCGCGACGCTGCTGAAGATGCTCGTGTTGCTGTCCGCAACATCCGTCGTGATGCCCTGAGCCAGTTGAAAGACCTGGTCAAGGACAAGGAAATCAGTGAAGACGAAGAGCGTCGTGCGGCGGACGATGTCCAGAAGCTGACCGACAAGTTCGTGGCGGAAATCGAGGCTGCTGTGAAGCAGAAAGAAGCTGATCTGATGGCTGTATAAGGTTTCGGACGCTTTCATGGGAAAAATAGAACCTGCCGCGCCTTCATCGGTGCCGCGTCACGTCGCGATTATCATGGATGGTAATAATCGCTGGGCGAAAAAGCGTCTGTTGCCAGGCGTTGCAGGCCACAAGGCGGGCGTCGATGCTGTGCGCGCCGTTATCGAGGTCTGTGCCGAAGCCAAGGTCGAAGTGCTGACGCTGTTCGCGTTCTCCAGTGAAAACTGGCAGCGCCCCGCAGAAGAGGTCGGAGCGCTGATGGAGCTGTTTTTCACGGCCCTGAGGCGTGAAACCAAGCGCTTGAACGAAAATGACATCAGCTTGCGCATCATTGGCGATCGTTCGCGCTTTCATCCCGAGCTTCAGGCAGCGATGCGTGAGGCCGAGGTGCGGACGTCAGGCAACCATCGCTTCGTGCTGCAGATTGCGGCCAATTACGGCGGCCAATGGGACATCGCGCAGGCTGCTCAACGGCTGGCGCGTGAAGTTCAGGCCGGGCATTTGCAGCCGGACGAGATTACGCCCGAGCTGCTGCAGGCCTGTCTGGCCACCGGTGATCTGCCGCTGCCGGATCTGTGCATTCGCACCGGTGGCGAGCACCGCATCAGCAATTTCCTGCTTTGGCAGCTGGCCTATGCCGAGCTGTACTTCTCCGACCTGTTCTGGCCGGACTTCAAACACGATGCCATGCGCGCTGCGCTGGCAGATTTCGCTTCTCGCCAACGTCGCTTCGGTAAAACCAGCGAACAGGTAGAAGCTGGAGCCCGGGCTTAATGTTGAAACAACGGATCATCACGGCACTCATCCTGTTGCCGATTGCCCTGTGCGGTTTTTTCCTGCTGACCGGCATGTACTTCGCCCTGTTTATCGGGGTGGTTGTCGTTCTGGGTGCCTGGGAATGGGCGCGACTGGCGGGTTTTGCCGCCCAGTCGATGCGTATCGGCTATGCAGCGGTGGTCGCTGTCCTGCTTTTTCTGATGTACCTGCTGCCGGGGCTTGAGCCCTGGGTGCTGGTGGCCGCAGTCATCTGGTGGGGCGTGGCGACGTTCCTGGTGCTCACTTATCCCGACTCCAGTAGTCACTGGGCGAGCGCCGTGTGCAAACTGGTGATCGGTCTGCTGATTTTGCTGCCTGCCTGGCAGGGTCTGGTACTGATCAAGCAGTGGCCGCTGGGCAATTGGCTGATTCTGTCGGTCATGGTGCTGGTGTGGGCTGCCGACATCGGTGCCTATTTCTCCGGCAAGGCATTCGGCAAGCGCAAGCTCGCACCCAAGGTAAGCCCGGGCAAAAGCTGGGAGGGCGTATACGGCGGTTTGGTGGTCAGTCTCGGGATTACGGCTGTGGTGGGTGTTTCCCGCGACTGGTCCGTTATCCAGTTCATTGCCGCTCTGCTGGGGGCTGCGGTGATCGTATTCATCTCAGTGATCGGTGATTTGACCGAAAGCATGTTCAAGCGCCAGTCCGGGGTCAAGGACAGCAGTAATCTGCTGCCAGGCCATGGTGGTGTACTGGACCGCATTGACAGCCTGACGGCAGCTATCCCGGTGTTTGCCGTGTTGCTCTGGGCTGCTGACTGGGGTGTCATGTGAGTGGTCCGCAACAGATCACCATTCTGGGGGCCACCGGTTCCATCGGCCTGAGTACGCTTGATGTGGTTGCGCGTCATCCTGCGTTGTATCGGGTGTTCGCGCTGACCGGCTACAGTCGTCTGGATGAACTGCTGGCCTTGTGCGTGCGGCACACGCCGCAATACGCCGTTGTGCCGGATCAGGCGGTAGCCCGTAAATTGCAGGACGACCTTGCCGCTGCCGGGCTGGATACCCGTGTACTGGTTGGGGAAAGTGGTCTGTGCGAGGTGGCGGCGCATCCTCGGGTCGATGCGGTAATGGCTGCCATTGTCGGTGCGGCTGGCTTGCGTCCGACCCTTGCCGCTGTAGAGGCAGGCAAGAAAGTGTTGCTGGCCAACAAGGAAGCGCTGGTCATGTCCGGCGCCTTGTTTATGCAGGCCGTACAGCGCAGCGGCGCGGTGCTGCTGCCTATCGACAGTGAGCACAATGCGATCTTTCAATGCCTGCCTGCCGATTTTTCGCGTGGCCTGGGCGCTGTCGGTGTTCGGCGTATCATGCTGACTGCTTCGGGCGGTCCGTTCCGTGAAACGGCGCTCGATCAGTTGCAGGATGTAACCCCGGAGCAGGCCTGTGCCCATCCAGTCTGGTCGATGGGGCGCAAGATTTCTGTGGACTCGGCCACGATGATGAACAAGGGGCTTGAGTTGATCGAAGCCTGCTGGCTGTTCGATGCGCGCCCTGATCAGGTCGAGGTTGTGATCCACCCCCAGAGCGTGATCCACTCGCTGGTCGATTATGTTGATGGCTCGGTTCTGGCTCAGCTGGGCAATCCCGACATGCGTACACCAATCGCCAATGCACTGGCCTGGCCTGCACGTGTAGACTCCGGCGTAGCGCCGCTGGACCTTTTCAAAATTGGACAACTGGATTTTCAGGAGCCAGACGAAGGACGTTTCCCGTGTCTGCGGCTCGCCAGGCATGCAGCAGAAGCAGGGGGCAGCGCGCCCGCCATGCTCAATGCAGCCAATGAAGTGGCCGGTGCGGCATTTCTTGAACGGCGTATCGGTTACCTGGAGATCGCCGGTATCATCGAGGACGTCCTGAGTCAGGAGCCCGTGATCGCCGTCGAAGCGCTCGATACGGTTTTTGCGGTGGATGCGAAAGCGCGCATGCTGGCAGGGCAATGGCTTGAAAGAAGCGGCCGGTAGTGACATGCCAAGGAATGAACCAAAGGGTTGCTGTGGTGCGTCAATGGCAGGCCTCAAAGGCTTGTGATGATTAACACGCTGACCGACCAGTCGGTACCTGGAGAAAACGGATGAGCGCTCTATACATGATTCTTGGCACCCTGATTGCTCTGGGTGTGTTGGTGACCTTCCACGAATTCGGCCACTTCTGGGTGGCTCGGCGCTGTGGCGTCAAAGTGCTGCGTTTTTCGGTGGGCTTCGGTATGCCGCTGGTGCGCTGGCACGACCGTCAGGGCACCGAGTACGTGATTGCCGCGATTCCGCTGGGCGGCTATGTGAAGATGCTCGACGAGCGTGAGGGCAATGTTCCGCCCGAACTGGCTGATCAGTCCTTTAACCGCAAGACCGTGGGGCAGCGCATCGCCATTGTGATTGCTGGCCCGACTGCCAACTTCCTGCTGGCCATCGCCTTTTTCTGGGTTCTGGCGATGATGGGCAGCGAGCAGGTTCGCCCGGTTATCGGTAACGTCGAGTCCGGCAGTATCGCTCAGCAGGCCGGTTTGACGTCTGGGCAGGAAATCGTTGCAGTTGATGGCGAGCCAACCTCCGGCTGGGCTGCCGTCAATTTGCAGCTGGTTCGTCGATTGGGAGAGAGCGGTACCATCGCTTTCAAGGTCCGGGATGAGGGCTCGACCGTCGATACTTCCCGTGAGCTGGTGCTGAGTGACTGGCTGAGAGGCGCCGAGGAGCCTGATCCGATCAAATCGCTCGGTATTCGCCCGTGGCGCCCGGCCTTGTTGCCAGTGCTGGCAGAGATTGATCCGAAAGGCCCTGCTCAGAGTGCCGGCCTCAAGACAGGTGATCGTCTGATTTCGATGGACGGTCAGCCGCTCAATGAATGGCAGCAGGTTGTCGACCGGGTGCGCGAGCGGCCTGAAGCCAAAGTGTCGCTGCGCATCGACCGTGACGGCGTGCAGATGGACGTGCCAGTCACCCTTGCGGTCAAGGGTGAGGGCAAGGCCGCCGCAGGTTATCTGGGGGCTGGGGTAAAAGCTGTCGATTGGCCACCGGAAATGTTGCGAGAGGTCAGCTACGGCCCTTTCGCCGCCATGGGCGAGGGTGTAAAACGCACCTGGAGCATGAGCGTGCTGACTCTGGACTCGCTCAAGAAAATGTTGTTCGGCGAGCTCTCGGTAAAAAACTTGAGTGGACCGATAACCATTGCTAAAGTGGCGGGCGCTTCGGCCCAGTCGGGCATTGGCGATTTTCTGAATTTCCTCGCTTATCTGAGCATAAGCCTCGGGGTTCTGAATCTACTGCCCATTCCCGTCCTTGACGGTGGGCATTTGCTGTTTTATCTGATCGAGTGGGCGCGTGGTCGTCCCCTTTCGGAAAGGGTACAAGGTTGGGGTGCACAGATCGGTATCAGTCTGGTGGTGGGCGTAATGTTGCTCGCACTGGTCAACGATCTGGGCCGATTGTAAAGCGTTGCCGAGTTGCGAATCTGCCGCATTTTGCGGCAGTTTGTTTATTGCCAGTTGGAATAAGAAAGGACTTCATGAAACGTCTGCTGCTAACTGCGGTTCTTTCCGCACTGATGATCGCTGAAGTTCACGCCGAGTCCTTCACCATCTCCGATATCCGTGTCAACGGCCTGCAGCGGGTATCCGCCGGCAGTGTCTTTGGTGCGTTGCCGCTGAACGTAGGCGAGCAGGCGGATGACGGTCGTCTGGTCGATGCTACCCGTTCGTTGTTCAAAACCGGTTTCTTTCAAGACATCCAGCTGGGTCGTGACGGCAATGTGCTGGTCATCAACGTCGTTGAGCGCCCGTCGGTTGCCAGCATCGAAATCGAGGGCAACAAGGCCATCTCGACTGAAGACCTGATGAAGGGGCTGAAACAGTCCGGTCTTGCCGAAGGTGAAATTTTCCAGCGTGCGACCCTTGAAGGTGTGCGTAACGAACTGCAACGCCAATACGTTGCCCAGGGCCGTTACTCCGCTACGGTTGACGCAGAGGTCATACCTCAGCCGCGTAACCGCGTGGGTCTGAAGATCGATATCAATGAAGGCACCGTTGCCTCCATTCAGCACATCAACGTGGTCGGTAACACGGTTTTCTCTGATGAAGACCTGACCGATCTGTTCGAACTCAAGACCAGCAACTGGCTCTCGTTCTTCAAGAACGATGACAAGTATGCTCGCGAGAAGCTGTCCGGCGACCTTGAGCGTCTGCGTTCCTACTACCTTGATCGCGGCTATATCAACATGGATATCGCCTCGACCCAGGTGTCGATCACGCCTGACAAGAAGAACGTGTACATCACGGTCAATGTCAACGAAGGCGAGAAGTACAGCGTAAAGTCGGTCAAGCTCAGCGGCGACCTGAAAGTGCCTGAAGACCAGGTCAAATCCCTGTTGCTGGTGCAGCCAGGGCAGGTGTTCTCGCGCAAGGTCATGACCACTACCTCCGAGCTCATCACCCGTCGTCTGGGTAACGAAGGCTATACCTTCGCCAACGTCAACGGTGTGCCGACTCCGAACAACGAAGATCACACGGTCGACATCACCTTTGTGGTCGATCCGGGCAAGCGTGCCTACGTCAACCGCATCAACTACCGTGGCAACACCAAGTCGGAAGACGAAGTGCTGCGCCGCGAAATGCGTCAGATGGAAGGCGGCTGGGCTTCTACCTACCTGATTGATCAGTCGAAAACCCGTCTTGATCGCCTGGGCTTCTTCAAGGAAGTCAACGTCGAAACGCCGCCTGTGCCGGGTACCGACGATCAGGTGGACGTGAACTACGCCGTTGAAGAACAGGCTTCCGGTTCGATCACCGCCAGCGTCGGCTTCGCACAGAGTGCCGGTCTGATCCTGGGTGGTTCGATCAGCCAGAACAACTTCCTGGGTACGGGTAACAAGGTCAGCATCGGTCTGACCCGCAGTGAATACCAGAGTCGTTACAACTTCAGCTATGTCGATCCGTACTACACGCCGGACGGTGTCAGCCTGGGTTACAACGCGTTCTACCGCACCACCAACTACGATGACCTCGACGTTGATGTGGCAAGCTACGCAGTAGACAGCCTGGGTGCCGGTATCAACCTCGGTTACCCGATCAGCGAGACCTCGCGCCTGACCTACGGCCTGACCGTGCAGCAGGATGAGATCAAGACCGGTAAATATACCGTTGACGAGATTTTCGACTTCGTTAACCGCGAAGGCGACAAGTATCTGAACTTCAAGGGTTCGGTAGGCTGGTCTGAATCGACCCTGAACAAAGGCGTGCTGGCGACCCGTGGTCACTCGCAAAGCCTGGTGTTCGAATCCACCTTGCCGGGCAGCGACCTGTCGTTCTTCAAGCTGGATTACCGTGCTCAGTATTTCCACCCGATCACCGACAACTACACCCTGCGTCTGCACACCGAGCTGGGTTATGGCGATGGTTATGGTTCGACCTCGGGTCTGCCGTTCTACGAGAACTACTATGCCGGTGGCTTCAACTCGGTTCGTGGCTTCAAGGACAGCACGCTAGGTCCGCGTAGTACGCCAAGCAACGGTTCCAGGCCGGGTACCCTTGCAGATCCAGACCAGGATCCACTGCCGTTCGGCGGCAACGCTCTGGTTCAGGGTGGTGTAGAAGTCATGTTCCCGCTGCCATTCGTCAAGGATCAACGTTCTCTCCGTACCTCCGTTTTCTGGGATGTCGGTAACGTATTCGATACCAAGTGTGATTCCAACAAGACATCTGCTTCTGGCAAAACGGTCGAATGCAATAACATCGACCTGTCCGGTATGGCCAGCTCTGTGGGTATCGGCGTCACCTGGATCACCGCGCTCGGCCCTCTGAGCTTTGCCTTGGCGATGCCGATTAAGAAGCCGGACGACGAAGCAGAAACTCAGGTATTCCAATTCTCCCTGGGTCAGACTTTCTAAGCGTCTGATCTTTGATAACGCAACGAATTTTGTAGGAGTTGTATTGTGCGTAAGTTGACTCAACTGGTAATGCTGGCCACCGTATTGGTTGCCAGCCCTGCATTTGCTGAAATGAAAATCGCGGTCCTGAATTATCAGATGGCCCTGCTGGAATCCGACGCCGCCAAGCGTTACGCAGTCGATGCCGAGAAAAAATTCGGCCCGCAACTCACCAAGCTGAAAAGCCTGGAAAGCAGCGCCAAGGGCATCCAGGACCGTCTGGTAAGCGGTGGCGACAAGATGGCTCAGCCTGAGCGCGAGCGTCTGGAGCTTGAGTTCAAGCAAAAGGCCCGCGACTTCCAGTTCCAGTCCAAGGAACTGAACGAAGCCAAGGCAGTGGCCGACCGTGAAATGCTCAAACAGCTCAAGCCGAAGCTGGATCAGGCTGTTGAAGAAGTCATCAAGAAAGGTGGTTTCGATCTGGTCTTCGAGCGCGGTGCGGTGATTGACGTCAAGCCTCAGTACGACGTGACTCGCCAGGTCATCGAGCGCATGAACCAGCTGAAGTAATCATGAGCATAGTCATCAAGCTCGGTCATTTGGCCGAGTTCCTTGGCGCCACATTGCGTGGCGACAAGGACAAGGACATCACCGGGCTGGCCTCCTTGCAAGAGGCCGGCCCTGGTCAGATAAGTTTCCTGGCACATCCTCAATACCGTAAATTCCTGGTTGATGCCCAAGCGGCTGCCTTGCTGCTCAAGCCGGCAGATGCCGACGGCTATGCCGGAGATGCGCTGCTGGTTCCGGATCCTTATCTGGCTTATGCGCGTATATCCCATTTGTTCGACCCCAAGCCTAAAAGCGCGGCGGGCGTGCACCCGACAGCAGTAATTGCCGAGGATGCCGAGGTTGATCCAGCCGCCAGCATTGGTGCTTTTGCCGTGGTCGAGAGCGGTGCGCGTATTGCTGCAGGTGTCACCATTGGTGCTCACTGCTTTATCGGCGCTCGCTGCGAGATTGGCGAGGGTGGCTGGCTGGCGCCGCGTGTGACGCTTTACCACGATGTTCGTATTGGTAAACGTGTGGTTATTCAGTCAGGTGCAGTACTGGGGGGCGAAGGTTTTGGTTTTGCCAACGAGAAAGGTGTCTGGCAGAAGATCGCACAGATCGGCGGCGTCACCCTGGGTGATGATGTCGAAATCGGCGTCAATACAGCGATTGACCGCGGTGCACTGGATGACACGCGTATAGGCAACGGTGTGAAGCTGGATAACCAGATTCAGATCGCCCACAACGTGCAGATTGGTGATCACACGGCGATGGCCGCCTGTGTCGGTATTTCCGGAAGCACAAAGATCGGCAAGCATTGCATGTTCGCAGGTGGTGTCGGTCTGGTCGGGCATATCGAGATTTGTGATGGCGTCTTCATCACCGGAATGACCATGGTTACGCACTCCATT